>NZ_JBELAU010000099.1:0-307 GCF_040253585.1 Emticicia sp. W12TSBA100-4 | reverse complement strand
CTAAGTTGTACAACAACATCGGTAATCCGAACAGCCACAGGCGGAGGAACGTATTCATGGTCAAATGGTTTGGGAACAAATGCAGCGGTAAGTATCGCAAGTTCAGGAATTTACACGGTAACGGTGACAAATAGTAATGGTTGTACGGCAACCGCAACGACCAATGTCACCCTTGATAACAGCGTGCCAAATGCAGGAATTACAGGCACAGAAAATCTAAGTTGTACGACTACCTCGGTAAGCCGAACAGCCACAGGTGGAGGAACGTACTCATGGTCAAACGGTTTGGGGACGAATGCGACAGTAA
>NZ_JBELAU010000098.1:0-317 GCF_040253585.1 Emticicia sp. W12TSBA100-4 | reverse complement strand
AAGTGCAACAGTCACTCAACCAGTAGCGGCATTAAGTGTAGCAGCCCCAGTAGTGGTCAATGCTTCGTGTTTTGGTACAGCCACGGGCAGTGTAACATTAACAGCTTCGGGTGGCACCAGTCCTTATCAATATCAACAAGGGACAGGAAGTTTTGTATCGACAAATGCTTTTACAGGCTTAGCGGCAGGAACCTATAGTTTTACAGTTAAAGATGCGAATGGTTGTAGTGTAACCACAAGTGCAACAGTAACGCAACCAGTAGCGGCATTAAGTGTAGCAGCCCCAGTAGTGGTCAATGCCTCGTGTTTTGGTACAG
>NZ_JBELAU010000097.1:0-334 GCF_040253585.1 Emticicia sp. W12TSBA100-4 | reverse complement strand
ATTGATACATGTTGCTGTGTATGTGCCTGCTGTACTTACACTGATGCTGCTGCCTGTCGCAGTTGTACTCCACTTCAAGCTTCCTGTACAACCTGTTGCTGTCAACGTCGCCGTTTCTGCATTACACAAGCTGTTTTTGTTGCTGCTGATTACTGGAGCTGCTGGGCTACTGCCTGTCGTGATAACTACTACATTGCTCAATCCACTTTCCCCACAACTATTGATACATGTCGCTGTATAACTTCCTGCGGTGCTTACACTGATGCTGCTGCCTGTCGCAGTTGTACTCCACTTCAAGCTTCCTGTACAACCTGTCGCTGTCAATGTTGCTGTC
>NZ_JBELAU010000096.1:0-337 GCF_040253585.1 Emticicia sp. W12TSBA100-4 | reverse complement strand
GCCCCAACAAGTGCAGGTGGCAATCGTTGTGGTCCAGGTAGTATAACAATGACCGCAAGTGGCTGTTCGGGCGGAACGATCTCATGGTACAGTTCATTAACAGGTGGCACCGCTTTAGTCACAGGAACAACTTACACCACCCCAAGCATTTCGACCACGACGACCTATTATTTAGAATGTAGCTTAAATGGCTGTGTTAGCACAACGAGAAGCACGGCAGTTGCAACGATCAATTCAATTCCAACCGCCAGTGCCACGGGAGATACACAGTGTGTAGGTTCGATAGTAACACTGGGATCAAGTGGAGGAAGTACTTATTCGTGGTCTGGTCCAAGTG
>NZ_JBELAU010000095.1:0-339 GCF_040253585.1 Emticicia sp. W12TSBA100-4 | reverse complement strand
AGTACGAATGCCACAGGTAGCAGCATCAGTGTAAGCACAGCAGGAAGTTATACAGCGACATGTATCAATAGTTGTGGCGAAAGTGGCGTGAGCAATGTAGTAGTTATCACAACAGGCAGTAGCCCAGCAGCTCCAGTAATTTCAACGAACAAAAACAGCTTGTGTAATGCAGAGACAGCAACGTTGACAGCGACAGGTTGTACAGGAAGCTTGAAGTGGAGTACAACTGCCACAGGCAGCAGCATCAGTGTAAGTACAGCAGGCACATACACAGCAACATGTATCAACAGTTGTGGTGAAAGTGGAGTGAGCAATGTAGTGGTTATCACGACAGGCAGT
>NZ_JBELAU010000094.1:0-344 GCF_040253585.1 Emticicia sp. W12TSBA100-4 | reverse complement strand
CCACACTCGCACTGCCACTCGCATCGCCGTAACACTTCACATCTACACCACTCGGGGTCGTCGTCAATGCTGCCGTTGGTTGTTTCACTACTACACTTGCTGTGGCTGTACAACTGTTCGCATCTGTTACTACTACCGTGTACGTTCCTGCTACTAAATTATTGATAGTCGAAGTCGTCGCATTTGTGTTCCATTTGTAAGTGTATGGACTTGTGCCGCCCGCTGCTACTACACTCGCACTGCCACTCGCATCGCCGTAACATTTCACATCTACGCCACTCGGAGTCGTCGTCAATGCTGCCGTTGGTTGTTTCACTACTACACTCGCTGTTGCTGTACAACTA
>NZ_JBELAU010000093.1:0-355 GCF_040253585.1 Emticicia sp. W12TSBA100-4 | reverse complement strand
TCCACTTTCACCACAACTGTTGATACATGTCGCTGTATAACTTCCTGCTGTGCTTACACTGATGCTGCTGCCTGTGGCATTCGTACTCCATTTCAAACTACCACTGCAACCCGTTGCTGTCAACGTTGCCGTTTCGCTATTACACAAGCTGTTTTTGTTGCTGCTGATTACTGGAGCCGCTGGGCTGCTGCCTGTTGTGATAACTACTACATTGCTCACGCCACTTTCGCCACAACTGTTGATACATGTCGCTGTGTATGTACCTGCGGTGCTTACACTGATGCTGCTACCTGTGGCATTCGTACTCCATTTCAAGCTACCACTGCAACCTGTTGCTGTCAACGTTGCCGTTTCA
>NZ_JBELAU010000092.1:0-357 GCF_040253585.1 Emticicia sp. W12TSBA100-4 | reverse complement strand
GCATTACACAAGCTGTTTTTATTGCTGCTGATTACTGGAGCTGCTGGGCTACTGCCTGTCGCGATAACCACTACATTGCTCACGCCACTTTCGCCACAACTATTGATACATGTCGCTGTATAACTTCCAGCGGTGCTTACACTGATGCTGCTGCCTGTGGCATTCGTACTCCATTTCAAACTACCACTGCAACCTGTTGCTGTCAACGTTGCCGTTTCAGCATTACACAAGCTGTTTTTATTGCTGCTGATTACTGGAGCTGCTGGGCTGCTGCCTGTCGTGATAACTACTACATTGCTCAATCCACTTTCCCCACAACTGTTGATACATGTCGCTGTGTATGTACCTGCGGTGCTT
>NZ_JBELAU010000091.1:0-360 GCF_040253585.1 Emticicia sp. W12TSBA100-4 | reverse complement strand
GTCATTCGCACAGCAAGCGGTGGCGGTTCGTATCTTTGGTCAAACGGACTTGGTACTAACGCAACGGCTACTATCACAGCAGCTGGTACTTACACCGTCACAGTAACAGGTTCAAATGGTTGTACTGCAACAGCCACTACCACCATAACTAACGATGGAAGTTTACCTAATGTCCAAATCACGGGTTCTAATAACCTAAGTTGTGCTACTACAAATGTTATTCGCACAGCAAGTGGTGGCGGTTCGTATCTTTGGTCAAACGGACTTGGTACTAACGCAACGGCTACTATCACAGCAGCAGGTACTTACACCGTTACAGTAACAGGTTTAAATGGTTGTACTGCAACAGCCACTACAACC
>NZ_JBELAU010000090.1:0-367 GCF_040253585.1 Emticicia sp. W12TSBA100-4 | reverse complement strand
CGCTGTCAACGTTGCTGTCTCTGCATTACACAAGCTGTTTTTATTGCTGCTGATTACTGGAGCTGCTGGACTACTACCTGTTGTGATAACCACTACATTGCTCACGCCACTTTCACCACAACTGTTGCTACATGTGGCTGTGTATGTGCCTGCGGTGCTTACACTGATGCTGCTGCCTGTCGCATTTGTACTCCACTTCAAGCTTCCTGTACAACCTGTCGCTGTCAACGTTGCTGTCTCTGCATTACACAAGCTGTTTTTGTTCGTTGAAATTACTGGAGCTGCTGGGCTGCTGCCTGTTGTGATAACTACTACATTGCTCAATCCACTTTCGCCACAACTATTGATACATGTCGCTGTATAACTT
>NZ_JBELAU010000009.1:0-341176 GCF_040253585.1 Emticicia sp. W12TSBA100-4 | reverse complement strand
AAATTGAAATTAGCTCGTTGTTTTCGCTCATTACTGCTTCGAGCAATTTTATATCATCGAAAATGTTTTTTCGGCTGATTATCTTTAGGTTTACAAATGTCTCTCGTAATTCTTTTAGTCAAACCTTCATTTTATGAATAAAATCAGCCCTCGATTCACCAGATTGTGCTTCACCATAATTTAATGCTGGTGCTGTACTTGACCTTATTAACTGTCCTGCTAAGTGATTTCCTAATCGAGTATTTGGTAGGTTTTCGCCAATATCTGTGGCTTTAACTGCAAAATCAATTAATCTATTCTCTAAATCACTTGCCTTCATAACATTTTACTAAATAGTTATAAATACTCATTTTAATAATGAAAAAGCCTTCTTCACTCGGTGTGAAGAAGGCTTTTGTTGTTCATAGCAAACCCTTCTCCACTCGTTTTAGACGAGCAGAATAACAATTGGGATGACAAGAACAATGTTATTTTCCATTATAAAATATTCTCTAATTGCGAACATTCGCTATGTGCGAACAGTTTCTAAGACAAAGAAATTTACTTTCGCTTATATTTCCAAACTTTTTTTGAAAAATTTGGTTGTCATTCGTTTTCTAAATAGATTTTTATAAAAAAGTACCACCAAAAAAACACCGAATATGCTTCTTTTTGATTAATATTGGACTCTAAATTATTGCACATTTCGACCTCATGAAAATTTATAAAACCATACAAGGGTTCGTTATCGAACACAAAGGGCAATATTATATCTCTCGACACACCGATTGGGATTTATTTATTAACCGTGAAGACTTATTTTTTGAGTTACAGCGAGAAATTCAGCTTCTGCCCGCCGCCGCCGAATATAAATCCCTGATAGATAATGGCTTACAAGCTCCGATTCAGTCGCAGGAAGTTTGGGCTTCAGGTGTTACGTATCTGCGTAGCCGTAATGCACGCATGGAAGAATCAAAAGTAGCGGGTGGTGATAATTTCTATGACAGAGTCTATGACGCCGAACGCCCAGAGCTATTTTTTAAATCTGCACCACAACGTGTGGTAGGGTCGGGGCAAGCTGTTAGAATCAGAAAAGATTCTAAATGGAATGTCCCTGAGCCAGAACTTACACTATTTATCAATTCAAAAGGTCAGATTTCGGGCTACACCGTTGGCAATGACATGAGTTCGAGAGATATAGAAGGTGAAAATCCACTTTATCTACCGCAAGCCAAATCTTATGATAAAAGTGCCGCTATTGGGCCATGTATAGCCATTTTCGATAATCCGATTGATTCAAATACAAAAATTAGCCTTGAAATCTCTCGTTACGATATTCCAATTTTTAGTGATTCTATCGAAATCAATCGTATGAAACGTAAACATATTGATTTGGTCGAATACTTATTCCGTGAAATGTCTTTTCCACAAGGTTGTTTCCTGATGACAGGTACGGGTATTGTACCAAACGATGATTTTACGCTCGAAGTAGGCGATGTTATCTCAATCAGCATTGAGGGTATCGGCACATTAATTAATACCGTTGAAGTAAAATAACCCCCTTTTTTTAACATATTATTAGCCTTTTAAATGCAACTTACAGGAAGAAACATTATTGGTTTTGAAACTTTTTCGGAAGGAACAGTAGCCATTCAAGCCATTAATCCAGCCAGCGGCGAGACCCTCGCTCCATTATTTTACAAAGCAACCATCGAAGAACTTAATTTGGCAGCTCAAAAATCTGAAAATGCTTTTCAAGTTTATAGAAAACAGTCGGGAAAACAAAAAGCGGAGTTTCTTGAAAAAATAGCCGAAGAAATAGAAAGCTTAGGCGATGCACTCATTGAAAGATATGTAGCTGAGTCTGGCCTACCACAAGGCAGAGCAATGGGCGAACGTGGACGCACAACAGGCCAGCTTCGCTTGTTTGCTCAATTGTTGAAAGAAGGCTCATGGGTAAATGCCCGAATTGATACTGCTTTACCTGACCGCCAGCCATTGCCACGCCCCGATATTCGTTCGGTTGAGCGTCCGCTTGGTGTGGTGGGCGTTTTTGGTGCAAGTAATTTCCCATTGGCGTTTTCGGTTGCGGGTGGCGATACCGCTTCGGCGTTGGCGGCTGGTTGCCCAGTTATTTTTAAGGCACACCCTGCTCATTTAGGTACATCAGAACTCGTTGGAAAAGCCATTCAAAAAGCTGCTGAAGCAACGAATATGCCCGATGGTGTTTTCTCGTTATTATTCGATGATGGACACGAAATCGGTTTGGCACTCGTAAAACATCCAAGCGTAAAAGCTATCGGTTTTACGGGTTCATATAAAGGGGGAAAAGCTCTTTATGATGCTGCTGCCGCTCGCCCTGAGCCTATTCCTGTTTATGCCGAAATGGGAAGTGTAAACCCTGTGTTTGTATTACCTCGCACGCTTGAAGCGAATGGAGCTGCTTTAGCTCAAAACTTTGTTGGGTCAGTTACGTTGGGAGTGGGACAGTTTTGTACAAATCCAGGAATGCTTTTACTACAAAAAAATGAAGCATTTATTGCTGCTCTCGAACAACACGCCAGCACCAGCACAGGTGGTGTGATGCTCACAACGGGCATTCGTGATGCCTATGTGAAGGGTATTGAAAATACTAAAAATTATACGAAAGTAATCGGAGTAGGAAAAGCACCCGAAGGTTTTACTGCCGTAGAACCAATTATTTTTCATGCTTCGATTGAAGAGTTTACGCAAAACCCGCATTTATCCGAAGAGATTTTCGGGCCAACAAGTTTGGTGGTAGAGGCTAACTCAAAAGAAGAATTGATGGCAGCCGCTCAAAGTCTGACAGGACATCTAACGGCAACCGTTCACGGAACGCCCGAAGATTTGGCTGAATATGCTGATTTGATTGAGATTTTAGAGCAGAAAGTTGGTAGAATTTTGATTAATGGCTTCCCGACAGGTGTGGAAGTTTCGCACGCAATGGTGCATGGGGGGCCTTTCCCTGCGACAACCGATTCGAGAAGTACTTCGGTTGGTACAATGGCCATTACACGTTTTACTCGACCAGTTTGTTATCAAAATTTCCCTGATAGCTTATTAGTTGATGAACTAAAAGCTGATAATCCGTTAAATATTTGGCGATTGGTTGATGGAGAATTGAAAAAATAAGGTAGAATACTTAAAAATAATAGAAAGCAAAAAGTCCCGAATCATAAGATTCGGGACTTTTTGCTTATTAAATATTTGGTTTTTATTTCTGATTGGCTTTTCTTACTAATTCATAGAATTTAGCTGAATTCGCTGAAATACAATCACCAGCATTATTCAAATTATATTGATTATTTGATGTATCCGTAATTTCGTATTGAGATGTTTCTTCGTTGTATTTAACTGACTTAAATAAACAAGGAGCAATCTTAGCATTAAATTTATTGATAATTCCATACTTGTTATTTCCCTTCGAAACTACCGCCATACCATTCTTAAATGGATTGATTTCGGTGTATTCAAATGTTATCTGAACCTTACCTTTTTTGTCAATGAAACCATATTTATTATTATCATACTTCACACCAATAAGACCTTCTGATGAGAATAATAATTCATTGTAAGATGGAGCTAAAACTTCTTTTCCTGTAAAATCAAGCAAACCCCATTTATCACCTTTCAACATTGCCAAATTAGTTTTATCGAACTTACGAATGTTTTTGTAGGCTTCAGTTGTAAACCTTTTTAAGGTATTTTTATCAACCAAATTATAACCTTCGTCAACTCCACCTTTTTCAATAGGTGTTTCTGTACGGATTACAATTAGAGTACTTGCTAAGATTGTATCGGTAACCATATAACGAATACCTTCTGGAGCCGATGGATTTACACGGTCGATTACAATACGTCCGAAACGGTCATAAACCATATCAACAACACAGTTTCCAACTGGTTTACTACAATTGGTAGCCTTTTCTGATACTACTGCTAAACCAGTAAGGTTAAATGGTTGAACTTCATCAAATACAGGAGGAATTACTTCACTGCCATCAAAGCTAATGTATCCGCATTTTATGGTAGCTTTTTCTCCACTTGTTTTGCAAGCAGCAGCCAAGCCAAATCTGTTGAAATCACCAATTGAAGAGTAAGTCTCACTTAGTTTTCTCTCATTAAGTTCAATAATGCGTAAACCAGCGGCATCTTTTGCAACAACAGAAGCCGCTGTTGGTGATACTGCTGGGTCGATAACTACTGTTCTGATATAATCATAAGATGGCTTTATACGGGTATTTCCTTCGGAGTCAATCAAACCAACTTTTTTGTTTTGTTCAACCAAAATCCAACGATTCGCTTCCGAGAGACTAATTTTATCAAAAACTACATCAGTAATCACCGAACCATCAATTTTTATTAAACCATATTGTTTACCATTTCTTACCTTAAAGATATTACCAACAAATACTTCAATTTCGTCGAATCCTGCTGAGATTGGTTTCTTAATTACATCGTAGCTATTATCAATTAAAGCGAACTTATTACTTTTGAATTTCGCCAAACTAATACCATAACGAATAGCTTTTGCATCAACGATGTCGGTTAAAACTTCGCTCTCAATACCTTCAGCCGTTATGAAGTGCCAAAAGAATTTTTTAACTAAAGCTTTTCCATCATTGAATGGCTCTGCATAATCATATTGTGCAGGAATTACTTCTTCACCACAAAGGTTTAAGAAACCAAACACCATATCTTTTTTGATACGTGCGTATCCTTGATGGTAATTATCAATCAAACCATAACGAGGATTGCCTTTCAATGATTCTAAAGCAAAACCTGTGATTGCTCTTCCTTCATCATCTTGTGTTACTATGAAAGAACCCTTATCTTTTTCGGCAAAACACTGTCCACTTTGGCTAACCGAATATGTTTTATTCAGTTGGCTGGCTTGTTCCAGTTTAGAAACATTATCAATCGTAATTTTATTGACAATTTCTAACTCTCTTTTATAAGCAGTTTCGATTTGCGAGAGGTAGTTTGGAAATTGCTCATGCGTAAGAAAATCTTGCTTTACAAGCAAGCTATCCAATTCTTTGGGTAATGTTTTTTTCTTGTTATCCTCAAACTGCGACATAGTGTTTTTGGCATAACTCACAACAGATTTTCGAGCTACTGCACCAGAAACATACTGTTGCTGTGTATTAGCAAAGCCTCCGGTTGAATCTTTGGGAGATACTGATACGGCCTGTACCACTTGACCTTGTGCAAATGAGCTATAACCAAAGCCAATAAGCAAAAATAGAATAGAGTAGATTTTCTTCATTGTGGTTGGTTTTTACAAAATATTTTAGGCAATACTTATGTTTTTTTCTTCTTGTAATTATTCGCAAATAATAAGCAATTAACATAAAAAAACACAAAATATTAAAAAATATTTTGTCTAATTGGCTCACTCTTTAGCGTTATAACCGTTTGAAGAAGATACGGTTTTATAAATAGTTTAGATTTCTCGCACAAAAGTAACCATTCTTTAATAAGTTTTATCAAAAACGACAAACTAAATTAAACGATAAAAGCCGCAAAGATGAATTCATCTTTGCGGCTTTTATTATGTCTTTCGCTACGATTACTTTTTAGGAGCTGCTGCTGGAGTCGCTGCTGCTGCTGTTTTAGCAGGAGGTGTAACGCCTAATTTCTTGAATACTAAATCAGAAATATTGTCAGCGTCTGGAGCTACCAAAAGAATTGGTGTTGTTCCTGGACCAGCATCAGTATTGAAAACGTAGGTATATCCATTTTCTTTAGCTACATCTTTAACAGTTTTGTCGATTTTTTCCAAAACTGGAGCTAATAACTGTTGTTGTTTTTGTTGTAAAGCATTCTCTGAGTTTTGTTGAAACTCTTGGATAGCTGTTTGCCCTGATTGCAATTCTTTTTCACGATCAGCTTTGATTACGGCTGACATCGTTGCACCATTTTTTTGGTAATCTTCATATTTTGCTTGAAACGCAGCAATTTTATCCTGTAAAAGCTTGTCGTATTGAGCTTTTTCAGTTTTCAATTTATTTTCAATGTCTTTTGCATCAGGTATGTTGTTTAGGATATAGTCAACGTTGGTATATCCAATTTTTGTAGTTTGGGCATTTGCCATACCAACAAACATTAGAGCCGTGATAATTGCGGCGAAAAATTTTGTCTTCATCTTTTGTACTTATTTTTTTGGTTTGGTTACTTGGTTATTTTGATTTTTATCTTCTTTTAACGAAATCCCTAAAGCTTCCATTACATAATCTGTGTAATCGTGGCGAGGGTCGGTGTAAATCATGCTCATGTCAGATGCCTTATCAAAAATAAACATTAATTGTTTTTGTCGAGCTACTTTCTCACAAGCTTTGTAAATATCATCAAGGATTGACTTCATTATTTCTTTCTTTTTCAGAAACAACAGTCCATTTAATCCAAAAACTTTATTGTTGAGTTCTTTTACTTCAGCTTCCTTATCGTCGATGTTTTTCTGACGCTCTCGTTTCATTTCAGCCGTTAGCAAGATTTCTTCCTGCTGAAACTGTTGACGCATTTTTTCTAACTCTGAATACTTGGCTTGAATATCAAGCACCCATTTTTCAGAATACTTTTCCATCTCCTCTTGGGCTTTTTTATACTCAGGCATTTTGCTCGTAATAAACTCGGAATCAATGTATCCAAACTTTTGAGCAAAGCTTTGTACTGAAACAAGTGCCAAAAATAGTAAAAATATTGTCTTTTTCATTCAAAAAAATTTTTCAATGCGTGAATTATTGAATGTTTTTTATTTAATGGCTAATTAGACAATCGCAGCGGCGAAGCGTCTTTAGTTATTTTTGATTGTGACCTAACTAACGTATGATATATACAAAATTATTACACCATTAACAGATATTTAACATTTGTTGATGGGCTTAACGAATCTGCTGACCAATACTAAATGTAAATGACTTCAAACCACGATTCGAGATTCCTGGAATTGGGTCGAAGCCTTTTCCGAAATCAAGACCAATCATACCGAATGCAGGCATGAAGATTCTGGCACCAATACCTGCCGTACGACGAAGCTTGAATGGATTAAAGTCTTTGTAGCTTCCCCAGCTATTTCCTGCTTCAGCAAAACCCAAAACAAAAATAGTTGCCTGTGGATTTAACGAAACTGGATAACGTAATTCGGTTGCGTACTTACTATATACAATACCACCCATACGGCTAAGGGTTACACTACCATCACTCGTACGAAGTTTTTCGGCTTCTTCATAAGAAAGTTCATGTACAACACCCTCATCGTAGCCTCTCAAGCCTATCAGATCAGCACCTACGTTCATGGCATTTTGCATACCCATACCAGCACCACCTAAGATAAATCTTCCGAATGGACTAAAATCTGCACTTTGGCTATATTTACCCAAGAAACCCATGTTTGCTTTGGCGTGGAAAACGAGTTTTCCGACTACTGGAACGTACCAATCACCATCAAACATCCATTTGTGTCCTTCAATCCATTTGAATTTATCGGTTACTGGCGTATTTCTGAATAATGAATAAGGAGGGTTAAAGGTTGCATTTAATGTAAATTGCGAACCCGAGCGAGTAAATTGTGGGTTATCTAAACTATATCTTGATAGAACAAACGCCATTGAAAGGTCGTTGGCAACTCCTTTTTGAAAACCTGGGATGAAGTAACTATTGTCAACGTTGTATCTTTGGTAAGAAAGCGAAGCATTGAAACTGAAATTTCTATCAGGCCAGTTTAAGCGTTTTCCGTAAGTAATCGAGCCACCCGTGTTTTTGAAGTAGCCAGAGTAAATTCCCGAACCACCACCTGTGAAAGCAGCAGCATAAGCGGCTCCGTACTGACGCTCTAATGCTCTTTGGTAGCCTCGGTTGTCAGATGAAGTATGGAAAATACTTATCCCAAAAGAGTTTGGTTTTTTCCCCCCCAACCAAGGCTCAGTAAATGAAAGTGAATAGGTTTGGTAGAAACGTCCGCTGGCTTGAAGTCTAAGGGCTAAACGTTGGCCGTCACCCGCAGGAAGAGGTTTCCACTTTTTGAAATTATTGATATTGCGAGCAGAGAAGTTATTGAAAACAACCCCAAAAGTACCAACAAAGCCTTGAAGTCCACCCCATCCACCCGAAAGCTCAATGTTATCGCTTGGTTTTTCTTCTACGTTATATTCAATATCAACCGTTCCATCTGCTTGTGGGATTGGTTTTGGGTCAATTTTTTGTGGGTCAAAATAACCGAGTCTTGAAAGTGTCTGTTGAGTTTCGATAAGGTCAGTTTTACTGAACTTTTGACCCGGACGAGTTAAAAGCTCACGCATTACTACGTGGTCACTGGTTTTAGTGTTTCCGTTTAAGATAATACGATTAATTGTTGCTTGTTTACCTTCTCGGATACGCATTTCTATGTCGATTGAGTCGCCCTCAACGGCTACTTCAACTGGCTCACATTGGAAAAACAAATAACCATCATCCATGTAGGCCGAACTAACATCGCCTTGGGGAATTCCGTTTATTTTTTTATTGAGTTCTTCTGGATTATAAACATCTCCTTTTTTGATAGCGAGAATTGTTTCTAAATCTTTGGTTTTGCGTAGGTAATTGCCAGTCCAAGTTATATTTCGATAATAAAAACGAGTTCCTTCATTAATAGTCAGTATTAATCTAATATTATTTCCATCAGTCGAAATTATAGAGTCAGAAGTCACCTGAGCATCACGATACCCTTTCTTATTATAATATTCTACGATTTTCTCTTTATCTTCTTCAAACTTTTTTGGAATAAATTTCGATGGTGTAAAAATACGTAGTGGAGCTTTAATTTTTGTGCCTTTTAGTTTTGATAACACCTTATAGTCAGGCATTTCGGTTACGCCAACCAACTGTATATCATCAATTTTTACTTTACTCTTTTTATCAATAGTTACAATCAAGGCGGCATTATTGGCTCTGATTGTATCCGAAATTTGCTTTATCTGAACGTTTGTATTCAAAAAGCCTTTTTCGATATATACACGCTTAATAGTTAATTGAATATTCTTAATTAAGGCATCGGTGATAACTTTTCCTTTATTGGCTTTTACTTTTTCGCTAACTGCATCAATTTCACCTTTGCGGATTCCTTTAAAAACAAATTTATTGAGACGTGGACGCTCACGAAGGTGAATATCCAGCTCAACTTTGTCGAGTTCGATTTTTGTGATATTGATTGCTACATCTTCAATGATGCCTTGCTCCATCAAACGACGAATGGCTGTACTGATACGCTCGCCTGGAATGCTAATCTTATCGTTGATATTAAGGCCAGAAACGGAAATGAGGGTGTTCGGGTCTAAGAATTTTACGCCACTGACCGTGATTTTAGAAATCGTGTATTCTTTTGGTCGTTCATAGCTAACGGCAGCATCTTTTGGTTGGTCGTATTTACGACCAAGACCCAATGGAAACTGTGCCATGACATTGGTAGTAACAAGCAGTAAAACAAGAAAAGAAAGTAACTTTTGGATACGCATGATATAATAAGATGTCAGAAAAATCTATTTGAGGAATGCTTCGATTGTATATATAATTTAAAAGCGAAAATCTTGTTACTTTAATTGTTCACTGGTTTTCCCGAAACGTCTTTCACGGTGTTGATAGGCCGCAATGGCTTCAAACAAATGGTTTTTGCGGAATTCAGGCCAAAATAGGTCATCCATAAAGTATAATTCGGCATAAGCCAATTGCCAAAGAAGGTAATTGCTGATGCGATGGTCTCCGCCAGTACGAATCATTAAATCAACGTCAGGAGCATCTTCGGTTGCCAGATATTGTGAAAAAACATCTTCAGAAATATCCTCAACAGCGAGTTCTCCTGTTTTTATTTTCTCAGCAATCTGTCTCGTTGCTTGAACAATCTCCCATTTTCCACTATAACTCAAAGCCAAGATTAGCGTTAACCCAGTATTTTGTTTAGTTAATTCAATTGCATCAAGCATTTTCTTCCGAGCCGATGCAGGAAGGGTTTCAAGATTGCCAATTGTTTTTACTCGAACATTGTTTTTGTGTAAGTCAGGAACTTCCTCAGCAATTGTTTTAACCAATAACTGCATAATTCCATCAACCTCCAATTTAGGACGATTCCAGTTCTCGGTAGAAAAAGTATAAAGTGTTAGGTATTTTATACCTAATTCTACACAGCCTTCAACAGTATCACGCACTGACTTAACTCCATGATGATGCCCGAATATTCTCATTGCACCTTGTTGTTTAGCCCAACGTCCGTTGCCATCCATTATAACGGCTATATGAGAAGGTAAATTGCCTAAATCAATGTTTTCTTTCACTGGTAAATCAATTAACATTAACAAATTATCAACACTCTATTTGACTAATAATGCAAAAAGGACTGCAAAGGTAGAAAAAAAGAACGGTGTTTGATAAGTTTTTAATGAATTGTAGCTGATTATAAAGTTTTAAGGGTGAAATTTTATTATTTGTTTATAAAAAAGCTTAGTTCTAAAAACGTTTATCGACGAGTAGGGCAGTGTACTTTATAAAATACATAGCTTATTGAAAAATTTGTGTAGTAGTACATATCTTTTACTTTAGTACCTGGAATCTGGTACTTTAGAAGATATTGAAACTTGGGGTCACTTGGCACAACGCCTTGCGGAAGTAATAAAGTGAAGTTTCCCGCGGAGTATCCGATATTATCTAAGAAATCGGTAGTTGTGTGCCTTGCACCGAACTCAATACCCCAATTCCATTGGTTTCGCCACTGCTTCTTAAAACCAACTCCCAAAATCATTACCTGCTCAGTTTTATTGGTATTATAAGGTGTAAAAACCGATGGGTTTATGTCAGTTTTTAAAAGGGCTTTTGAATCTATCAAAGTAGCTCCGTAGCCACCAAAAACATAGGGTGTCCAGTTATCAACAATTCTTGATGCGTTGGTTCTGAAATTTAGAAAATTATATTCTATTTGTCCACTACCTTCCATCAATGTTGCATTGAAACTATATTCTCTTGATTGATGATAGGGGTCTGACTTCATGAATTTATCTTTGCCAACAACGCCGCCGAACATCCCCTGAGCCTTGAATGATACTGCACGGCTAAAATTCATTCGTACAAAAGCATTTGCCGCTGGACGCACGACCAAAGGTTTATAGGTAGGCATCACATCTCCTTTATATTGGTTCACGCCTACACCAGTGCCTACTTCCCATTTTTGAGCAACAACACAGGCAGGTAAAACCAATAAAAATATAAAGCTGAAGTTTCTTCGTACTACCGAATTATCAATAATCATTAAGAATTAATTTTAATGCTTACACAAGAAATGTAGTCGTGTGTTATTTAATAGGAGGGCATTTTATTTGGCTCGAAATAACATAACTCAAAGTGATTTGAGTAGTAAAATAGGTGTCCCATCTACCTGTTCCTCTTGCACTATTTGGAAAACCAAAAAGTACTGTACCATTTTGAGCTGGGGTGGGATTTGCTGACGCAACATTTAAGATATTAGTAGCGATATTTGCAAAGTCAGCTACTCTACTTACACCAGTTCGAGCAGTGTAGTCCTCTCCTGCACGGTTAGCAAAAATGGCTCCCAAAGGTGAAATTACTGCTAAATCAGCGGGATCAGGATAGTTAGTTTTACCAACATCATCTAAATAATCAAATGGTGTAATTCTAAGCCCTCCTTCAAGACCCAAATCAAACTTTTCATTTAGCTTTACTTTTACACCTAAACCTATAGGAAAAACAGGTTGGATAAGTGAATATGCCTTCGGATATGTATCATTAATACCTTGCCCAGAAGTTTGCTTATCTTTCAGGTTTGTCCAAGCCCCCAACGAGACCTCTCCAGTAGCTGGATTAACAGTAGCTACATCTCTTGCCTGTGGATTATGTGCATAAAACCCAAAACCAATAAATGTATATGGCATAATTCTACTTCTTCCTTGCGGGCCTTTACTATATTGTGGCAAAAGATTAAATAAGCCTGTAAGTGTAAATTCTTTTATATCGTTTCTAAAATGTAAGTTTCTTAAAAACGGTTGATACAACTTCTCAATACTTCGTTGAGAGAAAGTATAATCATCACCAAGAATTCTCGCCCATGTAAAACCAACACGAGCAGCTAATTGCGGGGATAACTGTCTTGTATAATTAACGGTAGCGTTCCATCTTACATTTGTGATAAGACCATAATAGAAATAACCGTAAGGAGATAAATCACCGAAATAGTGTGAACTACCACCACCTATTCCTACAGTAGAATATTGATTAAGCTTATTTTTTTTACTGAAAATCCCTGATTGAGCGAAGTTTTCTTGAGTTGCCAAAAGCACTATCGAAAAACTAAGTAATAGACCCAATGTCAGTTTGTTAGGTTTTAACAATTTCATACGAATTAGTAAGGTTTGTCGAAATATTTAACGTAATCACCAAAAGTTTATTGTTAGTTTCGGGCATCAATACCCCATTTTAGTTTTCCTCGTAAAGTACTCAGGAAATCATCGCCCTCCATCCTGACCATTTTGGCCTTAAAATCTTCTTTTCTAACAGTAATCGTTGTTTCTTCATCAGAACCTATAATCTTTGCCCTTGAATCCATCGAAACCAAAAAATTATTACTTCTACTTTCTACTTTAAACGAAATCACACTATCGTCAGAAACAATCATTGGGCGAACAAATAAATTGTGCGGACAGATTGGCGTAATGATAAAATTGGCCGAATGAGGCATTACCAAAGGCCCTCCGCAACTCAGCGAATATCCCGTAGAGCCCGTTGCCGTGGCAACCATCAAGCCATCTGCCCAATAAGTATTCAGAAACTCACCATTAATATAGGCGTGTACCACAATCATTGATGATGTATCGGTTTTTGAAATGGCTATTTCGTTGAGTGCAAAATTCGTGCCTTCTTCAAAAAGCTCAGTTTCGGAAGTAGCCGAAATCATGGTTCGCTCATCAACGGAATAGTAGCCGTTAATGAGTTGATAGATAGTTCGTTGTATTTTTTCAGGAGAAATAGCGGCCAAAAAACCCAAACGACCAAAATTGAAGCCTAAAATCGGGATTTCTCGCTTGCCTACGTGGGCAAGGGTTTCGAGGAAAGTGCCATCGCCACCGAGACTAAATGCAAAATCAGCATCGAAGATTTCGTCGGGTGTGGTATAAACTGCTTTTGAATCTAAACGAATTCCTGATTGTAACAAGACACGCTTAAATGATTCAGAAACCTGTATTTCAACTTTATGCTGCTTCAATTCGTCGAAAACCTGTTGAATATAAGGCACAGATTCTACACTAAATTTTCGACCGTGAATGGCTATTTTCATTGGAAACCACCCCCCCGCCCCTAAAGGGAGGCTTGTGTTTACATTCGTATGAGGCAAAAACTAAGGGCAAAATTACGAAGGAATGTTATAAATGCTATTTTTAATCTTTACAAATCGAAACTTTCTCCTTGTGCTGGAATTTGAATATCGTGAAAGCCCATTGAGTTTAAGCGATTTTTGAAAATAAGTTGGGTATCAATTTCGCCATGAACCAAGAAGAGTTTCTTGACTTTAGAGGTATCTTGACATGAAAGGTGGTGCATCATCTCTTTGTAGTCGGCGTGTGCTGAGAAAGAGTCCATGATTTCAATGTCGGCTCTTACTTTAAATGTTTCGCCAAAAATCCTTACTTCAGCTGGTTTGGTTTTAAGAGCTGCTCCTAAGCTACCCGGTGAACAGTAGCCGACTAAAAGAATTGTTGTTGAAGGCTTTTCAACATTATTCTTAATATGGTGTTTGATACGTCCAGCTTCAGCCATTCCCGATGATGAAATGATAATGCAAGGTTGTTTGCTATCGTTCAGTGCTTTCGATTCCATGACATCGCTTATATAATGCAAATTCTCGAAGCCAAAAGCATCGCCATCGTGTTTGACGTAAGCTAAAATTTCGGGATTAAAACATTCTTCGTTGTTTTTCATGACCATTGTGGCTTTGACCGACAGCGGGCTATCGACATAGACAGGAATTTTAGGTAGAAGACCCTCGTGAGCAAGTTGGTCAAGTGCGTAGATTAGCTCTTGGGTGCGGTCAACGGCAAACGCAGGAATGAGTAGCTTTCCCTTTTTTTCGATACAGGTTTGATAAACTATTCTGAGCAAATGCGTTTTCATATCGGCCTCTGGCTCATGTAGGCGATTACCATACGTCGATTCACAGAGAATATAATCAGCTTGTGGAAAAGGTTCTGGACTACGTAAGATTTTATCATTCGGGCGGCCAATATCTCCTGTGAAGAATAGCGTTTTATTGTGGTGTTCTTCTTCAAAAGTAAGATAAATACCCGCACTTCCAAGTAGGTGGCCAGCATCAAAATATTCTACTCTTACGCCTTCTTCTAAGTAAAAAGGTGCATGATAATCAACGGTTTTGAAAAGTTTCAATGCTGCTTCTACATCATCGGCATTGTAGAGTAGCTCGTAAGGTTCTTCGTTTCGGCCGATTCTTCGTTTATTGATGCGTTCGAGGTCTTTTTCTTGAATATGAGCCGAGTCCATTAGCATAATTTCGCACAAATCTTTAGTGGCTGGTGTGGCGTAAATAGTTCCTTTAAATCCTTTCCTGACCAAACGAGGCACAAGACCCGTATGGTCGATATGAGCGTGGCTTAAAATAAGAAAATCTACATCTTTGGGGTCAAAACCAAATTGTAGATTGAGTTCGGTTGTGCCGATTCCTTGAAAAAGGCCGCAGTCCAATAATATTTTTGTTCCCTTGTTGGTCGTAATGAGGTGTTTGCTGCCCGTAACTCGTTGAGCTGCTCCGTAGAATTGAATTTTCATAATACTCAGCCCAAATGGCGTTTTGTTGTTTTTTTGCAAATAAGAGAAAAATATTTTGTCAAAAAAAGACCCATAAAAGAAATGTTGATTAATGGCTTAATTGAGTTCAGAAGTTATTTGATAATTACCCCGAAATTTTAGAATAATTAATAAAATGGTTTTATTTGTAAAAAAATGCAGTAAAAATGACTTATCCAGTTGCCGAAATACAGCAAATAATAAGCGAAGAACACCAAAGTCGCTTAATAGATATGAGCATGTTTGAGATGACAGACGATGTTTTTTTGCTTTCTGTCAAGCTAATGACCACCTAAAACTCGAAAGAAACCCCGACGGAACAATTCTATTTATGGCACTTACAGGAGGAATTTCAGGGGAAAATAATTCCTAGATTACAACAGATTTGAATATTTGGAAACGCCGTAATGGCGGTCATGTTTATGATTCATCAACGGGTTTCAGATTTGTTGATGGGTCGGTGCGTTCGCCTGATGCTGCTTGGGTAAGCGAAGAAAAATATGCTCAAATTTCGGAAGAAGACCGCAGAAAACATTTGTCTGTTGCTCCAGAATTTATTGTGGAACTAATGCGGGATGCCGCCCAGTCCGAAACCGATAGCTTGAAAGATGCTCAAAATAAAATGCTTTCTTATATTGAAAATGGTGTTTTGTTGGGCTGGCTGATTAACCCTAAAATTGAAACTGTTTACATCTATCGTGCTGATGGTACAATTTCTAAAGTAGAAGGTTTTTCTCAGTCTCTTTCTGGTGAAAAAGTTTTAGCAGGCTTTGAGTTTGATTTAAGTTTACTGAAAAAATAAATTGTGAAATAAAAAAGACGGGTTGAAGTGTAAAAACTACACTTCAACCCGTCTTTTTTATTTATGCTGAAACTTACAAATTCACGCCACGTTTCCATGGAATGAAATCGTCTTGACCTAAAAGTTCGGCTTTTGTTAGGTATTCTCCATTGGCAAGTCCAATCAGCCAATTCAATAACGATTCGGCATTTTGTTCAATGGTTTCTTCGCCTGTGATGATTTTTCCGCAACTAAAATCAATAATATCCGACATCTTTGCCGCCAATTTATTATTAGTCGAAATCTTAACAGTTGGCGTTACAGGGTTTCCCGTTGGCGTGCCAAGACCAGTCGTAAATAAGATGATTGTCGCACTCGAGGCTGCCATTCCTGTGGTTGCCAACACATCATTTCCTGGCGTACAAAGCAAGTGTAAACCACCTTGCGTAGGTTGTTCGGTATAATTCAACACATCGGCTACTGGAGCATTTCCTCCTTTTTTGGCTGCACCTGCCGACTTGATAGCATCTGTAATTAATCCATCTTTTATATTTCCGACCGATGGATTCATATCGAATGTTGCTCCTACGGCAGCTGCTTGGTCGGAGTATTCTTTCATTAAATCGGCAAATTTTTGAGCTTTGGTTTCATCAACACAGCGGTTGATTAATTCTTGCTCAACGCCACAAAGTTCTGGAAACTCAGCCAAAAGCGTTGTTCCACCCAAACTTACCATAATATCAGACAAATGCCCGATTGCTGGGTTGGCAGAAATTCCCGAAAAACCATCCGAACCACCGCATTTCAACCCAATGGTTAATTTGCTGATGGGAGCTGGCTGACGAGTTTGTTTATTGATTTCGATGATGCCTTTAAAAGTCTCACGAATAGCGTCAGACATCATGGTATGTTCTGTTCCGTAAGTTTGTTGGTCGAAATACAAAATCGGACGCTCGAACTGAGGGTCACGTTTCAGAATTTGCTCTTTCAGATAATCAATCTGTGATTTTTGGCAACCCAGACTCAGCACAGTTACACCCGCTACATTTGGGTTTACAATCATTCCCGCAAACAAATCGCAAAGAGCATCAGTATCTTGATTTGTTCCGCCACAACCAGTTTCATGCGTCAAGAATTTGATTCCATCAACATTTTGAAAAATATGGGTAGGCGAAATTTTAATTTTTTCGCTACTTGGGTCAGCCAAAGAGATGGTTTCAAGGGCATCAGTATTCCCCGATTGATAGGCAGTCAATAAATTTCTTACTTGATTACGGTAGATTTCGGGTTGAGCATAGCCAAGTTCACGCTCAAAAGCATCTTTCATAATCATGATATTGCGGTTTTCGCAAAAAACCAAAGGCACAACTAACCAATAATTACGAGTACCTACGCTGCCATTGGCTCTATGATAACCATTGAAAGTTTTACTTTTCCATGATTCTACATCAAGCGGGGTCCAAGCAGGAGCAGGTTGGCGTTTTTCAACTGAATATGGGTCTGACTCGTGTTTGAGATTAAAGGTCGTTATTTGAGCTCCACGTTTGATGGACTGTGTAGCTTTTCCTACCAAAACGCCATACATCGTCACGTGGTCACCTACCGCTAAATCTTCAGTAACAAATTTATGTTTTGCTTCGATATCGTGTTGGATTTCGTAACTTTCGCCTTCGTAAGATAGAATTTCACCCGATTTTAGGTTTTGTAAGGCAACAATTACGTTGTCGTTTTTATGTAGTTTCAGAACAGTGTGCATAGCCATGTACCCCAAAAATATTATAGGTTGAATAATTATTTTAGCAAATGTAGTTGCAATTTATTTTTTGTTCCAGAATTGACAAGTAATTTTGAAGGAGAAAAGTGGTGTTTTTAAACCAAATATCAAAAAAATATTAGAATTAAGTTATTTTTCACAAAAACCTATCTACTAAGAATGTTTCGTCTTGACAATAAAGTAGCCATCGTTACGGGTGGAGCCAGTGGTATCGGACTTTCTATATCTCGACTTTTTGCTCAACAAGGGGCGGTGGTGCATATTCTGGAATTGAATGTCGACCAAGCCGAGCGTGAAGCTGACCTCATCAATGCCAATGGCGGAGAAGCGTATTTTCATAAAGTAGATGTCTCGAAGCAGAAAGACGTGAAAAAGGTAATCGACAAAATAGCGAAAGAAAATGCCATCGATATTCTGGTTAATAATGCAGGAATCGCCCATGTTGGAACGGTAGAATCGACAACCGAAGAAGATTTAGACCGAGTTTATAATGTAAACGTGAAAGGAACTTATAATTGTCTTCATTCGGTTATTCCTTACATGAAAGACCGTGGTGGTGTAATTTTGAATGTAGCCTCGATTGCAGCAACCGTTGGTATTCCAGACCGATTTGCCTATTCGATGTCGAAAGGAGCTGTTTATACCATGACGTTGCAAGTAGCAAAAGATTATTTGAAATATAATATTCGTTGTAATAGCCTTTCGCCCGCTCGTGTACATACGCCATTTGTGGATGGTTTCTTGAAGAAAACCTACCCAGGTAAAGAGAAAGAAATGTTTGATAAACTTTCAAAAACTCAACCAATCGGACGAATGGCGAAGCCTGAAGAAATTGGCTCGTTGGCTGTTTACCTTTGCTCTGATGAAGCAGGGTTTATCACAGGTTGCGATTATCTAATTGATGGTGGTTTCGTGAAACTAAATAACTAACTCTGTGGTGCGAACGTCCAGTTCGCCGTTGTTAATAACTTGTTAAAGAATGGCAACTTTTAAGCTTTTTTCTCAAAAATCGACTAATTTGCTATTCAAAACATCAAAAAACACATGAAAAAGACATTTTTGCTTGGCAGTTTTCTTCTTATCGTAAATTTTGCGTTTGCACAAGGCATAGCGTTCGAACCTACTATTGAAGCCGCTTTTCAGAAAGCAAAGGCTTCAGGAAAGAACGTTTTTGTGGAATGTTATTCGCCACATTGCCCAATTTGTATGAGCTTAGAGCCAACGCTTAAAAATGCCGAAGTGGGTAAATTCTACAACCAAAATTTCGTAAGTTTCAAACTCAATGTTGAGGATGCTAAACAAGTAGCTTTCTTGAATAAAAAGAATATTTATCTGCCAGGTTTTCCGTTGTTTTTCTATTTCGATAAAGACCAAAATCTTATTCACAATACCGACCCAACTAATACCCCAAAAGATTTTATCAAACATGCTCAAACTGCTCTTGACCCAAATCAGAGAACAGGTGGTTTTTGGAAAAAATACCAAGCGGGCGATAGAGACATCAATACAATGGTTGGTTTGGCATATTATTTACGCATCACGCAAGATACTCTAAAAAATAAGCAAGTAGCCGATGCACTTTATGCCGCATATCCAAAAGACCAACTGGGTGATAAATTTAGTTGGGCGATCATGAAGAAGTGCATCATGGATTTGGATAACGGTTTTTCGCAATTTTGGCTCAATAATTTGGCCATTGGCGGAAAGTACGAGGCCGCTGAAGGTCACGCTGGTCAAGAAGGCAATGCACTCGGAAGATTATTGCAACTGGAGATTTTTTCTCCAAAAGCTTCTACTTATTCTCTCGCCAAAGTCAATACACTCAAGCGTTACATGGAATTATTGGGTGCAGGGCCTTATGTTACTGCCAATACTTGGCAAATCGAGTGCCCAGCATTACTTCGTGAACAAGGGCCAGATGTAGCCTTCAATTTCTTGAAAGGTTTAATAAATGCCCAAACGCAACCACAATTACTGGTTTATTACGTTACATTCTACAACAATACATTTCCCGATGGGAAATTTGCAGGTGAAGTCCGACGATGGCTATCTTCTGCTCGACCACAACTCAAAACAGGGCAAGAGATAGCTAATCTTAACTACGAATCGGCCCGCTTGTACCAGAAATCGGGAGATTTAGTCAATGCTAAAAAGGAAATTGCTGCTGCAAAAACCAGCATTACGGCCGCTAAAGCAAAGGTAACTGACCCGAATCAAAAGAAAGTGGTGGCCTCAATCGAAACAAGTATCAATAAATTGGCTGGAGAATTAAAATGAGACTTCCACAGTCAACATTGATATAAAATCATCAAATTTTAAATTTTGACTATGGGCATAACATTATCGTCCATAGTTTACTTTCGACTATAAAATAATGACTCTTTTTAACGTATATCCTCTTTACGACATCGAGCCTGTAAAAGCTCAAGGCTCTTATCTTTGGGACAAGAACGGACAACAATATCTCGATCTTTATGGTGGCCATGCCGTTATCTCGGTCGGACACACGCACCCATATTATGTACGAAAAATTACTCAACAATTAAAAAATATAGGTTTTTACTCAAATTCGGTAAAAATTCCCTCACAAGAAGAATTGGCTGATAAATTGGGAAAATTATCGGGTTTGAGAGATTACTTTTTGTTTTTGGTAAATTCGGGAGCAGAAGCTAACGAAAATGCCTTAAAATTGGCGTCTTTTTATAATGGCAGAAAAAAAGTGATTGCTTTCTCGAAAGGTTTTCATGGACGTACATCGGCAGCCGTTGCTGTAACCGATAATCCGTCGATTCAAGCACCTATTAATTTTGCTGACCACGTTCAGATTTTACCTTATAACGACGTAGAAGCTCTAAAAAAAGCAGTGGATAACGAAACTTGTGCGGTAATCGTAGAGGGTATTCAAGGCGTAGGAGGAATCAACGTTGCGACAGATGAATTTATGAAAGCCATTCGCAAAGCTTGCGATAAAACAGGGGCGATTTTCATTCATGATTCCGTACAATGTGGTTATGGTCGTTCTGGAAAATTCTTTACTTTCCAACACAGTGGCGTAAAACCTGATATTATCTCAACCGCTAAGGGAATGGGAAATGGTTTTCCGATTGGTGCGATATTGATTTCGCCAAAATTCCAAGCAAAACATGGTCTATTGGGCACAACTTTCGGTGGTAACCATTTGGCTTGTACGGCAGCTAATGCTGTTTTGGATATAATGAAAAAAGAGAAATTGATTCAAAACGCAGCTACTGTTGGTGATTATTTCATGGAAAACCTCAAAGGAATTGCAGGAATAAAAGAACTGCGTGGACAAGGCTTAATGATTGGTATCGAGTTTGAAAAACCAGTTGGACCAATCAGAAATTCGTTGTTATTCGACCATAAAATCTTTACGGGTGTAGCGGGTAATCATACGATGCGTTTATTACCAAGTTTGGCCGTAACAACCAAAGAAGCAGATATTTTCTTAGATGCTTTGAAGAAAGTGTTGGCGAATGTATAAATGAATGTCGAAGTACGAATGTAGAATGACGATTATTTAAGAATCATTCATTTATTCGTACTTCGTCACTCTAAATTCGACATTTTAATTTTTACCTTCCACCGCTAACAAATAAAGCGTCATGCTTTGGGCTTCGTTGGCAATCCAAGCGTCGTATTCTTCAATGGCCTGTAGGCGTAATTCTTCTGAGCAGTAACCATCTGCTACCACTTGTTTTCCACGAGTTTCGGCTACTATACCCCAAATTCTGGCTGCTGCCGCAAATTCTTCTTCACCTTTTGTACTTACTTCGTGTTGTGGTACAACGTTTATCTCTGTTAAACCTATACTTTCATAGATTTTTGTTAGATTATCGGCAATTTCGTTGTCATAACCAGCATCTTTTCGCCAATTTAGAAATGCTTCATAAAAATCTAACATGGATTTTGGCGGAGTTGGTGACCATTCGACTTTTGTATGATTGTAATCGTTGACTGAAATTTTCCCACCTTTCTTCAATAAACTCACCATTTTTTTCACAACCTCCGTTGGGTTATTTACCCATTGTAAAGTTCGGGCGGCAATCACCAAATCAAATTCTTCGTCCGAAACATAATCATTGATATTGGCTACTTCAAAGCTCAGATTTGGGAGGTGGGCGTAGTTTTGTTGTGCCAACTCAATCAAATGTTCGCTAAAATCAATACCTACAACTTTTCCGCTGGTACGTTGGGCAATATCAGCCGTGATTGCTCCCGAGCCACAACCAACATCCAGCACCGACAGCTCATCTTTCAGCAGTCCGAGTAGGCTCGAATAAGAGTTTTCGATGTTACGGCGGTCAAGGACTTTATTCGCCCCTTGTGGCATTTCTGCCCGTGTTTGGTGCTGTTGACTCATGATTTTGAAAAATAGTTAAATGAAACTTTGCCAAAAGTACGATAAAATTGTTTGAATGAAACAAGGGGTGTACTTGTGTGCTTGAATAGTTCGTTTGATGATAAACGTTTTTTTGAATAACTTGCCGACAATTAAAAAGCCAAGTACCAAATTATTCATTTACTGTACATTTTGGTGTTAAAAACACTCAGCATCAACAAAAAACTAATTATATATAAATAACCTTTAGCAATGATATTAAGCGAAATTCTCTATAAAATTTCTCTCCAAGCAGTTTCGGGAAAGACCGATATTGAAATAAACAAAATTGTGTTTGACTCTCGTCAGGTGCAACAAAATAGCCTTTTTGTTGCTATCGGCGGTACGCAAGTCGATGGACATCAATTTATCAGTAAAGCCATTGAGTTGGGAGCTTCGGCAATTTTATGCGAGCATTTACCCGAAACATTAAACGAGAAAATCACCTATATTCAAGTTGAAAATTCGGCTCGTGCGATGGGTTTCGCAGCAGCCAATTTCTATCAGCATCCTTCTAAAAAACTCAAATTAGTAGGTGTAACAGGCACAAATGGCAAAACTTCGATAGCTACGCTACTTTTCAGACTTTTCCGCCGATTGGGCTATCGTTGTGGTTTACTTTCAACGGTGCAAAATCAAATTGATGATGATATAATTCCATCAACTCATACAACGCCCGACTCGGTAAAAATCAATGAATTATTAGCCGATATGTACCAAAAAGGCGTAAGCTATTGCTTCATGGAAGTAAGTTCGCACGCAGTTGTTCAGGAACGCATCACTGGATTAGAATTTATAGGTGGAATTTTCACGAATCTAACCCATGACCACCTTGATTTTCACGGAACAGTTGATAATTATATAAAAGCTAAAAAAGGATTTTTCGACCAATTGCCAGCAACCGCTTTTGCATTGGTTAATACCGATGATAAAGTAGGAAAAGTAATGCTTCAAAATACAGTTGCAAGAAAAGAAACCTATTCGCTCAAAAATATTGGTACATTTAAAGGAAAAGTGTTGGCTTGTGGACTTCTGGGGCTTCAAATGGAGATTGATAATAAAGAAGTTTGGTTCAAACTCATCGGCTCATTTAATGCCTATAATTTACTCGGTGTTTATGGTGCAGCTATTCTTTTGGGTGAAGACTCGGATGAGGTTTTGATGCAACTATCTGATATTCAACCACCTGCGGGACGCTTCGAACAAGTTGTTTCCAAAAAGAATATCGTAGGAATTGTTGACTATGCTCACACGCCCGATGCTCTAAAAAATGTTTTAGAAACAATCGTAGATTTGCGAGAAGGAAATCAGCAGATAATAACGGTTGTAGGTTGTGGCGGAAATCGTGATACAACCAAACGCCCAATTATGGCAGAAATTGCTTGTAAAATGAGCGATAAGGTTATTCTTACTTCGGATAACCCAAGAAACGAAGACCCTATGGATATTCTGGCCGAAATGCAAAAAGGTGTTCCAGCCATTCATTATAAGAAAACTCAAACCATCGCAGACCGCCATGAGGCAATTTTAGCGGCAGTAAAAATGGCAAAACCCGAAGATATTATTTTAGTAGCAGGTAAAGGCCACGAAACCTACCAAGAAGTCAAAGGGGTCAAGCATCATTTCGATGATAAAGAAGTATTGAAAGAGGCTTTTGGCGAGTAACTTTTAGTTTTACTGCAATCGTTTAAACTCTTGAAATGACTGTACATAGAAATAGTCAATGGGTGGTCGTTTCAAGAGAACAGTAGATATTTCTGAACAAATGTTATTTACGATTTATTAATCTAATACTTTGTATCTACTGCGTAATATTCTACTACATATTAAGACTGTATATATTTTATTGATTATTCGTGAAGTACTTATTCTCTGCTTTTTATTACACTTTCAGCTAAAAACCATAAATTTGTACATTAATAGAAACGTGGTTTTCTTAATGGCAAAATTTTTGCCACTGCATCAATAAAAATCCTTCATGAAATACGAAATTGTTATTGGCTTAGAAGTTCACTGCCAATTGGCGACCGAAAGTAAAATTTTCGCATCAGATACTAATCAATTTGGTAGCGAACCAAATACAAATATTAGTGTAATCACGCTCGGACACCCTGGCGTTTTGCCAAAACTCAATAAAAAAGCAGTCGAATACGCCATTCGTATGGGTTTGGCTTGTGGCTGCGAAATCAACAGAAACAATTATTTCGACCGAAAAAACTATTTTTACCCTGACCTACCGAAAGGCTATCAAGTTTCGCAAGATAAATATCCGATTTGTAAAGGTGGCGAAGTGAAAGTTCGCCTAAAAGACGGCAAAGGTTTTAGAGAACGCACCTTAGAACTTCACCACATTCACCTCGAAGAAGATGCAGGAAAATCAGTTCACGACGGAAGTGATGCTTTTACACTCTTAGACTATAATCGTGCAGGAACGCCACTCGTAGAGATCGTTTCGGAGCCGTGTATGCGTAGCCCCGAGGAAGCTGGTGCATATCTGACCGAAATTCGCAAGATTGTACGTTATTTGGGCATTTGTGATGGAAACATGGAAGAAGGCTCAATGCGTGCCGACTTAAATATTTCGATTCGAGAAGCAGGCACAAGCGAATTTGGCACAAAAGTCGAAATCAAAAATATGAATTCGATTCGTAACCTTCAACACGCTGCCGAGTTTGAATACAAACGCCAAGTTGCTTTGCTCGAATCTGGCGGAAAGGTTATCCAAGAAACACGTATGTTTGATGCCGACAAAGGCCAAACGTATAGCATGCGTGTAAAAGAAACCATGAACGATTATCGTTATTTCCCTGAACCTGATTTAGCTCCACTAAGAATTTCGGACGAATGGATGAATGAAATCAAAGGACAAATGCCAGCACTTCCGAGCGAATTATTCGAGAAGTTTACGAAAGAGTTCGGTATTCTTGATGAACACGCTGTTACGATTACAGATACAAAAGAAATGGCCGATTATTATTTGGAGGTTTGTAAACTTACGCAAAACTACAAAGCAGCATCGAATTGGCTTACCTCAACAATCAGAGGATATCTGAATGAAAACAGCATCGAAATTGCTAATTTTAGTCTAAAACCAAGTCAATTAGCAGAAATTATTGCTTTGGTTGATGAAAACAAAATCAGTAGTTCGGCAGCGGCTCAGAAATTGTTCCCGTTAATACTCGAAAACCCAACAGTTTCGGCATTGAAATTGGCAGAAACCAACAATTTGATTCAAGAAAGCAATACCGATACACTTCAAGCGTTAATCAACGAAGTTCTTGCTGCCAATGAAGCAAAAGTAAAAGAATATAAGAGTGGAAAGAAAGGTTTACTTGGCATGTTTGTTGGAGAAGTAATGAAAAAATCGAAAGGCTCGGCAGACCCAAAACGTACGAATGAGTTATTAATGGCGGCGTTACAATAAAATCAAAAGTATTTAATAAAAATATAGATTTATGAAACACATTATTATTGCTATATGCTTGGTAATCAGTGGACTGGCTTGCCAGTCGCAACCCCAAGCAAATGCCCCAACGGGTACGGAAAGTACATATAATATTAGCGGAAAAGTAAAGTCAACCGTGAGTGGAAAGGTTTATTTGGAACGAATGAACGACCGAAACATTCCGCTCAAGATAGATTCTATGGCACTTTCATCCGATAATTCTTTTGCTTTCAAAGGCAAAATGTCTGAGCCGGGTATTTATCAAATCAATATCGCCAATCAACAAATGATAGGTTTGATTCTGGACGGTGGCGAAACGCTTACAGTTACTGCCGATGGCTTTAATACGCCCGATAAACCAGGTTCGTTTGCAGTTGATGGCTCACCGATGATGGCTAAATTTAACCAAGTTATGACCGAATCGCAGAAATTCCGTCAAAATCAAGTAGATTTACAAAACCAGTTTGATGTTGCAACTCAGAAAAAAGACCAGAAAAAAATAAAAGAGATTCAAGCTACTTATCAAGCATCAGAAGCAAACTATAATGCAACTATCAAGCCTATCATTGCCGAAATGGGGTCTTCGTTGGCAGGTTTAATTGCAATTAATAATTTCTTGAATCCTGAAAAAGATTTTGAAACGTTTGCGAAAGTAGCAAGTCAATTAGAAAAAGAAGGAAAAAACCACTTTTTTGCTAAACTTTTCATTCAAGACGTAAAACGTAGAAGTGCTGGATCGGTTGGGGCTGATGCTCCTGATTTTTCGTTGGTTGATTTAGATGGCAAAAATGTAAAACTTTCAGAGTTACGAGGCAAAGTAGTGGTGCTTGATTTTTGGGCAACTTGGTGCGGGCCTTGTATCATGTCGTTTCCAGGCATGAAATTATCAATGGATAAATTCAAAGATAATCCAAATGTAAAGTTCTTGTTTGTGAATACTTACGAGCGTGTAAGTGCCGACCAATGGAAATCAACGGTTAGTACTTTTATAAAACAAAGAGGTTTTACGACTTTCCCTGTGATTTTGGATGTTGGTGGCGAAGTTGCTGGAAATTACGGAGTAAATGGTATTCCTGCTAAATTTTGCATCGATAAAGAAGGTAAAATCAAGTTTAAAAGTACAGGTTATTTAGGTTCAAACGATGCAATCGTAGCCGAAATGACTCATTGGATTGAAGAAGCGAGCAAATGATAATGGTGAATTGTTAATGATAAATTAAAAAGGCTCGATTGAAAATTTCAACCGAGCCTTTTTAATTACTTTTTCACGATTACTTCTCATTCGATGGTAAAACTACACGTTTTACATTACCATCTTCACCTTGTGTAATCATCACGAAAACTGTTCCTGATTTTTGTTTACCAATATTGATTTGACCTACATATTCGCCCGAAAAGTCTTTGATTTCTTCTTTTGCAATCACGCTTCCCTTTACATCTAAAACTTTGATGCTTACATCGCCTTTTTGTGGAGCATTGAAACGCACATTCAAGATTTCAGTTTTTGGGTTATTCGGAAAAACCTCAACATTTTTGATAGTTTTACTGGCCGAACTTCCTCCATCAAACATCATAATGTTATCTGGAATCGAACGAAACTCAAACTTTAGGTCTTTGCCCATTTGTTTCATATTCTCACGAAGGCTTTCCATATTGCCATTAAATTCGTGAGAAAAGTCTTCGCCGTTAAACCATTCTGTTTCTCCCTTACCGTCTTTTTTATAAACCCTTACTTTCGGACCTCTTTTGATTACAATATCTTCATTTCCTCCACTATCACCATCATTAAACTCATAGCGTCTTACAATCTTTTTGCCATCATTTCGCTCAATATTAATATTTGAGTTGGAATCGTTGTCTATCTCAATCTTTACACCTTGTGCTTTACCTTTATTCAAGGCCAAAACCGAATCTTTAAATTTTTCAATCATTTCATCCTTTTGGCTACTTGATAAACCTGATGAATTGATAATTTTCTCGCTGATGGTTGTTTTGCCATCAACCTCTTGCTCTATACGAATACGTACTTTTTCTTTTTTTTCTTGTGCAAACGAAACGATAGGAGCAGTAAATAATAACAATAATGCCCCTGCTTTGGAAATAGCTTTCATAATCTTTTGTGTTTTAATTGTAAATAATGGTTAAATGACACTTTGAGAAGCCAAGTGTTGCACAAACTTAGCCGAAGTAGGTATATAATTGACGTTAAAAAGTCTTAAAAAATGTTAAATACCAGTAATAAGTCGAGCAGCTGTGGCAGATGGGTTATTTTCCGTAACTTTAAATGTAGTAATTTTTGAAGGCTCTCTCTTTGAAAGACCGTGTAGATATGTTTTATCGTAGTAATTAAGGGCAATATCTGTTCCGAACGAAAAATCGCCATTTTCGAGGGCTTCGATAGCTGCTTTGTGGTGTTGACCACCGAGTCTTTTCAAAATTCTATTGGTAGCTGCTTTCAATTCATCAAATGAGAAATGGGCGTATTCTTGCACCAAACGCTTCACTCGTATTTCTTTATCAACATCTATAAACGCCACTTTTGTTTTTCGCATTTGTTGCCAAAGTACATCGGGAATATTACAGCAACCGATATTTCGGCTTTCGTCTTCAACCCATATCCGACGAGTTGGATCAAGTTTTGCAAATTTTGCATAAAGCATATTTTCAAAATGCTCAGTCATGGGTTGAGGTGCCTGACCGAGCATTCCGAATGCTGAACCTTTATGATTTGCCAAGCCTTCTAAATCTAAAATTTGTTCGCCTTGCTTTTCGAGTTCATACAAAATTTCAGTTTTTCCACTGCCTGTTTTTCCACCTAAAACTATAATATTGAGCGGTTTACTTAATTCTTCAAGAACAAAATTTCGGTACTTTTTATATCCTCCGATTAAGGTTGAAACCTTCATTCCTGCCGAACTCAGTAAGGTTGCAAAGCTTCCGCTTCGCATTCCTCCTCGCCAGCAATGCACCAAAACTTCTTTTTCAGTAGCAATTTTATTAGCTTTTTTTACAAAACCCGATAATTTTGGCCCAACAATGTCAAGTCCGAGTAAAAAAGCGGACTCTTTACCAACTCTTTTATAGCGTGTACCCACTTCCGCCCGTTCGTGATTCTCGAACAAAGGAACATTCACCGCTCCAACGATATGTCCACGCTCAAACTCACCAGGCGAGCGTACATCAATGATTGGAAGCGTTTGTGCTTTTTCAAGAAACTGCTCAATTGGAAGTGGTTTTATCATTTTTTTTCTTAGCTTTTGGCTATTAGCACTTAGCTGTTAGCTTTTTTTGTAAATACAATTGCTCTTACACTCCAAATAAGTTTTACTCCGAGAAGTATGAAAGGTAAGTTTTTTTTAGCTAAAAGCTAACAGCTAATTGCTAACAGCTTTTTTCACTCCAATTCTCGCAAATATAGCTGAATGGTATTCTCTAAACCAAAGTATAGAGCATCGCAGATAAGTGCGTGACCAATTGAGACTTCGAGAAGATTGGGAATATTTTGTTTGAAATAACGCAGATTTTCAAGACTTAGGTCGTGACCAGCGTTTACACCAAGTCCAACTTGCTCGGCTACTTTCGCCGCACTTATGTAGTCTTTAATGGCAGCTTCACGGTTTTTGAGATAATCGTGGGCATAGCTTTCGGTGTACAGCTCAATTCGGTCTGTGCCTGTCTCAACAGCACCTTCAACCATTGCTTGGATTGGGTCAACAAAAATAGAGACTCTACAACCCGCACTTTTGAAGGTTGCAACCAAATCTTTCAGCAAATCTTTGTGCTTAATTGTATCCCAGCCTGCGTTTGAAGTAACAGCATTGAGTGCATCTGGAACAAGCGTTACTTGCGTAGGTTTATTGGCAAGTACCAACTCTACAAATTTCTTTTCGGTAGGATTTCCTTCTATGTTAAACTCCGTCGTAACAATTGCTTTCAGGTCATAGACATCCTGATAGCGAATATGTCTTTCATCAGGGCGGGGGTGAACCGTGATTCCCTCCGCCCCAAATTTTTCACAATCAATCGCAACCTGCACCACATTCGGTTGGCTTCCGCCTCGTGAGTTTCGCAAGGTCGCTATTTTGTTGATATTGACCGATAATTTCGTCATGCTGTTCTTTAATCTGTTTCGTTAAAATCAAACTCTTCCCTAACAAATACCGACTACGTGTTTGAGTATCAAAATGAGACGTGCGAATCGCAACGTTTTTTCCATCAACAGCTCTTACAAGTTTCAATTTTTGGTAATAGTAAGTATTTTCGCTTACTTTTACCAGATTTTTGTCGGAACTTTGTTTTGTTTCGTACTGAAATAACTGATTTGTAGCCAAAATCAGTTCCCCATTTTTGCCAAAATAATACTCATGTCTGATTTTTCCAGCTTCCCCGTAAGTTTCCGAAACGATTAACTCAATTCGTTTGTTTTGGAAGTATGCCGTTACGACATCGTCGAAGCGTTCATCAGAGATTTTTTTGGTAATGTACAAATGCTTTTTGAGGTTTGCTTGAATTTCGGCACAACGCTTTTGAATACTCGTTGTAGGAGAAAAGCTTTTCTTAGGAGTGGCAAATATGCTGGACGTAAACAGCACAATGCCAATGGCAGTTAAATTAAAAACACGCATAATTTTGATGGGTTGGTTAAGTTATACATAACCCTTTATCAAAAGCTGTTCCAAAAAATTATCAAACGGATACACAAATCAAAAAACACCAGTTTTTATTAAAATAATACAATTAATTCTTAAAAAAATGTCTTTAAAAACAACAATTGATGCCCAAATAAAAGCAGCCATGCTTGCCCGTGAATCAGGAAGATTGATGGCTCTTCGTGATATAAAAAAAGTGATTCTGTTAGAAGAAACAAAGGAAGGAAAAACAGGCGAATTGACGACCGAAGAAGAAACAAAATTGCTTACGAAAGCAGCTAAACAAAGAAGAGATTCGGCGGATATTTACCGTCAACAGAATCGCCCTGACCTTTTGGAGAAAGAATTGGCAGAGTTGGCCGTTATCGAAGAGTTTTTGCCAAAACAGCTTTCGGAAGATGAATTGAAAGCCAAATTGGAGGAAATTAAGGCTCGTGTGGGTGCTTCTGCTCCATCAGATATGGGTAAAATGATGGGTGTAGCAACCAAAGAACTCGCTGGTCTTGCCGATGGCAAAGCGATTTCAGCAATGGTGAAGGCTATATTGGCATAATTGCGACGGGGTCGCCCGTGCGATTACGAATGTCTGAATGACGATTTACGAATATACACAACGTATAAAATTCGTAAATCGTCATTCTTAATTCGTCATTCGTAAATCATAAATTCCTCCGCATCGCTACCATTCCCAGATACTCGGTTTTCATTTGCTCAAAGTCAAGTCGTGCTGTTCCACAGATTTCAAAACCGAGGCTTTCATAAAATCTGATAGCGTTTTGACTACTATCCATTGCTTTTAGCCAAACATAATCTTTATTTTGTTGGCAAGCCGTGTCGATGGAAAACTCCATCAGTTTTCGGCCCACTCCCCTACCTGTAGCTTCATTGGTCAGATAAATTCTTTCTATTTCAAAGCCATTCCCTTCTTGTTCAGCCAATTGGTTTTCGGGGCGGAGTTTTAGAAACCCAACAAGTTTTTCGTCAAGGATTGCAAAGAAAAACTCATTTTTTGTATCTAATAACTCTCCAGATAATTGATTGACATTGAAGCATTTATGAGCATACCATTCGCCTTCATCATACCAAAGGTGTCGATAATGATCGAAATATGCTTGGGTAGCAACTTCAGAGAATTTTTCTACTTCTGAAATCGTTATTTTCTCTATTCTTAAATTTATCATACATCTTTTTTCATCGTAAAATCGGTTTGCACTTCTGTTCCCAAAACAAAAATGTGTTTGTCGAGAAACTCAAAGCCCATTTTCTTATAAAATTCCATGGCATTTTGGTTGTTTTCCCATACTCCGAGCCAAATGGTTTCAAAGTTGTTTTCTTTTGACCAGTTTGTGCAGAAATCCATTAGTTTTCTTCCCAACTGCTGTCCATGAAGGTTTTTATCGACATAAAAACGTTCGATTTCTACGACCTTTTTATCTGCTAAACCTTTTGTGCTATGGTCTTTTACGAGTTTGGCAAAAGCAACTATTTGTGTGTCAAACTCAATAATAAAATATTGATTCTGAGGACTCTGCAAATCATTTACTATTGCTTCTATCGAAAAGTTTTTAGCAACATGAGCTTCCATATTTTCGGGCGTATTAAACTCTGTGTAGGTATCTCGAAAAGTATCTTCCGAAAGTTTTCTTAGCAAGATAGCATCATTAACATTAGCCAATCTGAAATTAATAGCCATTAATTATCGTGTTTTAGGTTAAAGCAAAACAACAAAAAATTGATGATAAATAAAACCACATTTATGTTATTGACCAAATAAAAAGAAGGTATTCTTAAACCCAACAAATGTCCTTCTTAGAAGTATTAGAAATATTCTTTTCAATCGTTCCATAATTTTCTATATCTTTGAAATATTACCCTAATCAATAAAAAATGAACACCTCAACTACTAAACAAAGACTTTTTTCGCTCGATGCCCTACGTGGTTTTGACATGTTTTGGATAATGGGCGGCGAGGATTTTATCCACGAACTTGCCCATGCTACACAACACCCAGTAGCCGTTTGGATGGCCACTCAGCTTTCGCACGTTGCATGGAATGGCTTTCGCTTTTATGACCTCATTTTTCCATTGTTTTTGTTCATTTCGGGTGTTTCAACTCCTTATTCGGTTGGGCGTGAAATTGATAAAGGCGTTGAAAGTCGAAAGATTGTGCTACGAATCATTAAGCGTGGACTCATTTTAGTGCTTTTGGGGGTGATTTATAATAATGGTTTACAGATAAAAGAACTTTCGCAGATACGTTTTCCGAGCGTGCTGGGGCGTATTGGTTTGGCTTATATGTTTGCCTGCATTATTTATGTGTATGCAAGCCAACGTTTTCAGTATGTATGGTTTGTGGGTATTTTGATTGGCTATTGGTTAGTTATGAAATTCGGTGCTGCTCCAGGTTTTGTGGCGGGTGATTTGACCATTCAAGGCAATTTCGCTTCTTGGGTTGACCGCACCGTACTTCCAGGCCGATTACACCTCGTTATTCATGACCCCGAAGGCCTTTTCTCGACACTTCCAGCTATTTGTACGGGTTTACTGGGAATTTTTGCAGGAAATTTCTTAAAAAATAATTCTGCAAAAACTCCGACTCAAAAAGCTGCTACATTGGCGATTGGTGGCTTATTGTGCTTAATCATTGGTGGAATGTGGGGCTTGGTTTTCCCGATTAATAAAAACCTTTGGACAAGCTCATTTATGCTTTATGCGGGTGGTTGTAGCCTTATTCTATTGGCGATATTCTATTTTATTATTGACGTACTACAATATCAACGTTGGGCTTTCTTTTTCACTATAATCGGTCTAAACTCTATCTTGATTTATATGTCAGGACTATTTATTGACTGGTATTATACTGCGGAAGGGCTTTTCAAATGGTTTGGACAGCTTTTTGGTGAACATTACTACGGCGTAATCATTACATTGGCTGTAATTGGAGTAAAATGGGCATTTCTGAGAGCGATGTATCATTATAAGATATTCTTGCGTGTCTAAGGGGTTTTGTTATTATCTGTTAATGACAAACTTTTTACTACTTAGATACGTATATGTAAGAAAGTAGTCTAAATACAAATAATGACAAAAAACACAGAAATATGAAAATCACAGCCTTTTTATGTATTCTATTAGTTACGGTGAGTAGTTGTTTTGCCGTAAACGCACCGACATCAAATGCCGAACCAATTAGCCATGAAATTTGGAATGGCCTCTTGAAAAAACACGTCGATGCAAAAGGATTTGTTAATTATGCGGGTTTTAAGAAAGACCAAACAGAGTTGAAAAAGTATCTAACTTTGGTAGAAAACAATGCCCCAGGCGATAAATGGAGCAAAGATGAAAAACTCGCTTATTGGATTAATGCTTATAATGCCTTTACTATTCAACTTATCTTAGATAATTTAGATAGTAAAATAAAAAGTATCAAAGATATTGGCAGCAAAGTTAAAATTCCGTTTGTGAATACTCCGTGGGATGTAAAATTTATCAATATTGGTGGAAAGAAAATGGATTTGAATAATATTGAACACGGTATTATCAGAAAGGATTTTGATGAGCCTCGTATTCACTTTGCGTTAGTTTGTGCTGCAAAATCTTGTCCACCGCTCAGAAATGAGGCTTTTGTGGCGGCAAAATTGAACCAACAACTCGACGATCAAGGGGTAGATTTCTTGAATGATTCAAGCAAAAATCAAGTATCGGCCGATGAAGCTAAATTATCAAATATCTTTAATTGGTACGGTGGCGATTTTAAAGATAAAATGTCTATTATTGATTGGGCAAACAAATATGCTAAGGTAAAAGCCAATAAGGGTGCAAAAGTTTCTTATATGACTTATAATTGGGAATTGAATGGGAAGTATTAGCCGCTCCCAGCTTCTCCGATAGGGAGGAGAAAGAAAAGCAGTTTCCTTGTTGGAAACTGCTTTTTTGTTTCAAACTTCTTCAAATCTACTCGGAGATTGGCCTGTAAATTTCTTGAATGCTCGATTGAATGTTGCTTTTGAATTAAATCCGCAGTCGAAAGCCACGGCCAAAAGTGTGTAGTTTTGGTTTCGTGGTAGTTTTATTTGTTTCTTAAATTCTTCTACTCGGTATTCGTTTACAAAATCATTGAAGTTTTTACCGAAATTTGAGTTTATCGCCGCCGAAAGCACCGATGTATTGGTTTTTAGCTTCTGAGCTAAATCGCTCAAGGAAAGTTCGGGTTCGAGAAATAATTTTTCCTGAAGCATCAGTGTTTCGATTTTTGGCTTCATAGATTCATATTCATTTTCTTTTGGTTCATTTGTCTGAACACTTATCTCCTCAATAACAGAATTTTGTACTATGATTTTACTCGTGTAAGACAAACGTAAAGGCTGATGCTGTGCATAGCCTTTGATTCCAACATAACAGATTATCAAAACCGTAAATAAATGCCACCACCAATCTTGCTCAAAAGGCAAATCACCGAGTAGTTTATCGGCCAGACCCCATGCCCATTTGAATACTTCACCTGCAATAATCAAATAAATAAAATTTCGTAGCCAAACAAAGCTAATCGTTTCAGTATCAGAAAATTGTGTTTCAGTCCATCTACGATATTCTTTGTAAATACGAAGCGATTGATAGAAATAATAAATATAAGAAGTCCAAATCGCAATTGTTTCGACCCAACCCAAATAATCAGAAAGTGTTGAGCTTCTAAAGCTGTTTACGGCCTCATTTCCCTGCAAGAAAACTACAAAATTGATAATGAAATAGATAGCATAAGGTATGTAATGCAGAAAATAAATTGGCTTAAAACGAAAATCTCGATTGATTTGAGCTTTCAGATAAAAATAAATAGTCGGAGCAAAAGCTAAATGAAAATAACGAGGAAAACCATCAAACTTTTCCCACAAAATATTGATTCCAGCAAAACCAAAAGTATAATCTTGGATTTCCATTGCCAGAAAAAACATCACAAAACCCAAGAATTTATCAGAAAGACGCTCTTCTTGCCAGCCTCTGTACCAAAGTAAAACAGCAAAGAGCAGAGCCAAAAAATAGCCAAATTGTAGCGGAGTAGTGTATAATGACATTGTTCAGAGGTTGTTCTTTCTTTTAACTATTTCAATACTGTTTTGTTTGACTTCACATTTTCCGTACTTCGCCATTGCCAATAATTCCTGACATCGGGTCAATTTTTCCTTGGCCAAACTGCATTACGCTGTTGTTTCCAGTACCGTGAGCAACAAGCGAAATTTGTGAATTTACCGACACATTTCCATTGCCATAGCTTTTTACTTTGGCCGTTTTGGCGACGAGTTTTTGAGCATTTACATTTCCATTACCGCTTTTTTTGATATCGAGTTCGTCGATAGTTCCTTGTAGCGAAACATCACCATTTCCTTCATTTTCAAATCTAAAATATCGCCCTAAAATGCCCGAAATATGCACATTTGTATTTCCTCGGTGCTGAATAACCGAAGCTTCGGGCATTGTTACTTTGATTTTGATGCGGGTATCTTCTAAATACAGTTTTCCATTGTAGTTTCCTGCCAAGCGAATAATTAGCTGATTTTCGGTATCATCTTTTTTCACTTCAAGTCTTGGCTCTAAATTTTCGTCAATATCTACTTTTATTGAAAACGGTTTACCGATTTCTACCTCAATCTTTCCATCAAAGTCTTCAAACGAAACTTTATCGAAGTCTTTAAAATCAAAAGTTCTTGAAATGATTTTTCCTATGCCTTTTAATGGGCCTTTTTGAGCAAAAATGGCCGTGCAAAATAGATTAAATATGACGATGATCAAAATTAACTTTTTCATATTTGTATGTTTTAAATGTTGATTTTTTCTGAGCAAAATAGAACTTCGCTCTACTTTTCTTTGCCAAATGTTGCTTCGTAAATAGTTTCACCGTTTTCGTTGAAAATGACTCTGCGATTATCTTTTTCTTGTAATTCAAACTCATCGTTGACAACAAATTTCACTTCCGCAAACTTGTAGCCTGTTAGAAAAGTAACCGTAACCGAGTAAAGGCTATCTTTTTTGACTGCGGTCATTTCTAAGTCTTTTTGCCAAGTAAGTGGTCTGTTATTACCTCGAAGACCTACTTTTTCGATGTTTTTTAGTTGTTCGGTATGGAGTAAGAAAATTACTTTTCGCTCATAAGCTTTTTGTACGCAACTTGTAGCAAGCAAAAATAATATGCTGATTATGAGTATGTTATTTGTTTTCACTGTAGTACTTTTTTGAGAGTAAGAAATCAATTCCGAAGCGGCCTGAGCCTAAAACCATTGTAAAAAGGCTAACCCACAAAAAGCCCATTGCAGGAAGCATATTCCACATGCCGTTGTTGAATTGTTGCATAAAAACCGCTACTAACATTGTGCATAAAATCAAAAACGAAGCAATGCGAGTTTTAAAACCCAGTAAAAGGAACAATCCGCCAATGGCTTCGCTAAAAGCTCCCATCCAAGCAAAAAATGCAGGGAAAAGTGCGAAGATTCCGCCGTACTCAGCCACATCGTTCGGAAACCAAAAGGCAACTTCAAAAAATCCAAGATTATTATCGGGTGGCGACCACGGCAAGCCGAACTTTGCTGCCCCAAAATCGGTAGCAAGTAAATATCCACACACGATTCGTGGAATGGCAAATAAAAAATCTTGTAGCCAATGCGGCATCAGGATAGGTTGTAATAGCTTTTTCATTTTTAAAAATTTAAAATGTTAAAATTTTAGTTTTTATAACCCATCGAAAGACCAGTATCTCCTTTTACCAAAAGTTCAACTGTTGCTTGCTCATTAGTTTTATTTTCAATTTTTAAAGCCGTGTTTTTTTCTACATTTACTTTTACAGTTTCATTGGGCTTTACGGTTACTGGCGAATGCTTACCACCATCAATTGGTGTTCTCCAAAGTTCGAGGTTGCTTTTAGAAACATTTTTTAGTCTTACCGAAAACTCTTCATGCTTATTATTACCCAAGATAAAAGCATCATTGCCTTTGATATAAGTTGTTGAAGTTAGACTACGACAAGACGTAAAAAATAAAGTAAATGCGATTGATGTAAGAAATAGCTTTTTCATTTTTATAAATTTTTTGCCAAACGCTTCATTGCGATTTGATGATACAAAGTTGGGGCAAAATGAAAAGCCGTTCGTTGCAGAAGATGATTTGAGCCGTCTCAGATTATAATTCGAGACAAATAGGCCTTGTTGCAGCTAAGAATCAGATTTTTACTTGATTAAAGATTATTTTAAACAAACCCCAAATGGCACTAAAAACAGTTTTTTTTAAACTTTTCCATGAAATACTTTTTTTTTCCTTGATTTTTAGCTAATTACCAAATAAAAAAACTCGAATAAAATATTGCAGTTTCTTACAAACTGCTACATTTGCACACTTTTTTACTAAATATCGTTAAAAATAATGAGCCAAAATCACAAAAACCTTGATAAGGTTACGGCCGCTGGATTGCTTATTACACTTGGTATCATTTTCGGAGACATCGGGACTTCGCCGCTCTACGTAATGCAGGCCATTATTGGCAAAGAAAAAATTGATGAAGAAATTGTCTTTGGTTCATTATCGCTTATTTTCTGGACACTTACACTACAAACCACGCTAAAGTACGTCATTCTGATTTTAAGAGCCGATAACAACGGTGAAGGTGGGATTTTTGCACTCTATGCTCTTGTCAGACGCCACGCCAAATGGCTCACTATTCCTGCAATTATTGGTGGTAGTACTTTACTGGCCGATGGAATTATTACTCCGCCCGTTTCGGTTTCTTCTGCGATTGAAGGCTTACAACTTGTCTATCCCGACATTAACACCATTCCAATTATCATTACTATCATAACGATACTATTTTTAGTACAAGCATTTGGTACAAACTTAGTTGGTAAAGCTTTCGGGCCTGTTATGTTTATTTGGTTTTCGATGCTGGCTATTTTGGGGCTTCGTCAGATTATTAACGACCCAGCCATTTTTAAAGCCCTAAACCCTTATCATGCCTATCGCTTATTGTTTTTCCATCAAGATGGCTTTTGGCTACTCGGTTCAGTATTTTTGTGTACAACAGGAGCAGAAGCTCTTTACTCTGATTTAGGGCATTGCGGTCGTGGAAATATCAGAATTAGCTGGATTTTTGTTAAAATCTGTTTGCTACTTAACTACTTTGGGCAAGGTGTGTGGGCAATTTCAATGAATGGCCAACATTTAGATGGCCGTAAGCCATTTTATCAATTAATGCCTGATTGGTTTTTGTTGATTGGAATTGGTATCGCTACAATGGCTACCATCATTGCCAGTCAAGCCTTGATTACAGGTTCTTATACTTTGATTTCGGAGGCAATTCGCCTTACTTTTTGGCCAAAAGTTCGTTTGAAATACCCTTCTGACCACAAAGGGCAGCTTTATATCCGCAGTATCAATTGGTTGCTTTGGGCTGGCTGTGTAGGCGTGGTGCTTTATTTCAAAGAATCTGCCAATATGGAGGCTGCTTATGGCTTAGCCATTACCCTCACCATGTTGATGACCACAGTTTTAGCGGCGTATTATCTTTATACTCATCGCTTCAATAAGGCTTGGATTGTGGCCTTTTTGGTAGTCTATGTTTTGATTGAAGGTGCTTTCTTGGCAGCTAACATGCTTAAATTTAGTCATGGTGGTTGGGTTTCGGTATTAATTGCTTCGGTGATTGCGTTGGTTATGATTATTTGGTATCGTTCGAATATCATTAAAAATCGCCTCACTGAATTTGTTAAACTGGAAAAATACATTGATGGCTTAAAAGAATTGAGTAAAGATGAATCGGTTCAGAAATATTCAACACACTTGGTTTATATGAGTAACGCTCACCGGGTTTCGGAAATTGAATCAAAGGTGATGTATTCAATTTTTGAGAAACGCCCAAAACGTGCAGATATCTATTGGTTTATCCATGTTGACATCACAGATGAACCTTACACAATGAAATATAAGGTAAATATCATCGAACCAGATGATGTAATTAAAGTAACTTTCAAGCTGGGCTTTAGGGTTGAACAAAAAATCAATCTCTATTTCAGAAAAGTTATTGAGGAAATGGTAAAACGTAAGGAAGTTGACATTAGAAGTCGATACGAGTCGCTAAGCAAACAAAATGTAACTGGTGATTTCCGTTTTGTTGTTTTAGAAAGATATTTATCGAATGAAAACAAACTTCCGTTCTGGGAACGTCTGACGATGGAAGCCTACTTCTTCATTAAAGGTTTTACGAACTCAGAAGATAAATGGTTCGGGCTTGATACAAGCAATGTAAAAGTCGAAAAAGTACCATTGATTCTTCGTCCGATTGATAATATTTCTTTAGAGAGAGAGGAATGATAGTCCACAGACGACCGTCAACAGTCTATAAGTAGAGTAAAAAAGGAGGTTCTTTCGAGCCTCCTTTTTTATATGTTATTCCAAACACTCCTTCAATTTCACATCAAACACCAACCAATCTAAATCATAATTGGCAATGAGTTCGATGCGACTATCTCGGCGGTAGGCGATGTATTGCACCGAAAATTCACGGTCAACTGCATTGATTAGCACCCAGTCTTTGCCTGTTCGGAAAACGCCTTTGGCTCTATCAACGCCTTGAAGTGTACTAAAAAATTGACGCAACTTAGGCAAACTAAAAACTTCTTCGGGCGAGAAAATCCAACCGCAACTGTACATTCCCAAGCCTTTGCTTAGCTTCTTGATGGGTTTCCCAATTTCAGGAATGTCGAGCGTTTCTTCTGCGTGGTGATGATGCTCATGTGCGTGTGCTTGTGGAAATTCTGCCTTTCTACCTGCAAATGGCTCAATATCAAGCCAATCGACATTTATTTCACCATTAGAAACTGCTTCTACCAAAAGTTTGGGTGGAAATAGAGATTTTGCCCAAAGTTTAAATTTTTCGGCTAACTCCTCTCCTACTAAATCAGCTTTGTTCGCCACCAACACATCGGCCAAATTGATTTGGTCTTGGAATGTCTCGTGCGAGCGTACATTGGCATCAGCCCAACGACGTGGGTCAACTAAACAAATTGTTGCTCTGATTTCGAGAATATCTTTTAAATATTTGCTTTGCAGTAAATCCAAGATACTGGCAGGATGCCCCATGCCTGTCGGTTCAATCAAGATTCGGTCGGGCTTTTGGTTGCGTAAAATTGACGTAAGCGTTACTTGCATAGGCACATTGACCGTGCAGCAAATACAGCCTCCAGCTACTTCTTTTATTACAAGTCCATCTTTTTGGTCAATAGCTGTGTGGTCAATCGAAACTGCTCCAAATTCATTGATAATGATTGCCCAACGCTGGTTGGTGGGTTTATTAGCAAGAATATGTTTGATGGCAGTGGTTTTACCCACACCCAAAAAGCCTGTGATGATATTTACTGGTATTTTCATGAGTAATTGACAATGGATAATTAAAAATTGATAATTATCCATTGTTCATTATCAATTATCCATTACTTATTTCGCTGGTGTGATAACAATATTTTTGTATTCGATTGGACCGTGGTCGCCTTGGAAGAAAATTGGGCCTGGCTCGCCTTCGTTGCTATCTAAGGCACCGCCCGTAATTCCTGGAATTTCATTTTTGTAGATAATTGTTTTACCGTTCAAAACAACCGTCACGACTCTCCCTACTAAGGTAATATCAAAACTTTGCCACTCACCTGCTGCTTTTGCTGGCATTTCGAGCGGAGCGATAAAGCCATAAACAGCTCCAAGTTGGTCTTTTAGTGGCTCACGACCTTTGCTATCTGTTACTTGTACTTCGTAGCGTCCTCTCAAATAAACCCCACTATTACTTTCTTCAGGGTATTTAAACTCAACGTGTAGTTTAAAATCTTTGAAAGTTTTAACCGTACGAAGATTAGCCCCTGATTTTGGGCTTTTCAGAATACCATTTTCTACAACCCATTGGTTTTCACCACTCACCACTTGCCAGCCATCAAGGTTTTTACCATTGAAAAGTTTAATTGGTGTTCCCCAAACTGGAGTTACGGTACTGTTTAGCTTGGGAGCTCTCACACCTTCCCAATTTAAAACCTCACCACTTGGCGTGTTCATTGTGCCTGTCAGTTTATCGTTTTTCAAAACTGCTTCTACAACTAAATCTTTTTCGGCTCTGTCCCATTGTGGCGGAATTGAAAACGACATTTTATCATCCGCAAAATTGATGCGTGAGATTGGTCTGGCACTTCCACCATCTCCCACAAAATGACCGTTTAGGTATTTTACACCCGAATGATTTACTTCTAACCAAGATGGCACTTTTTTATCGCCTTTGGTAATCGTAATGTCCCAACGGCCTTCGATACTTTTGATTGGGGCGAGTTGAGCCATTAGAGAATTGCTGATAAGGATTGCTCCTAAAATTTTTACAAAGTATTGCTTCATGTTTGTTTTTGGTTGAATATAAAATTTGGTTAAAATTGGATTGTAGCACAATTCTCCGAATTGTGCTACAAAGTTACTTCTTGGTTTCTTCAAAACCCATTTCTTCGTACCATTCTTCAAATTCTGATGGTGAAGCGGTTGGTTTCGGACTCATTGCCCTGCGAGAACGACGCTCTGATGCTTTGATTTCAAGGTCTTTTTCTACTTTTTCACCGTTGAGTTCGATGATAAGCTTATATTTTCCTGGGCGGAAATAAATCTTTTTATCATCGGCAAGTTCCAGCTTGATTTCTTTATCATCTTTTTTCTTTACATCATTCAAATACTTTTCGTATTCTCCTTTGGCCGCTACATCAATCGCTTGGTCGAAGTTTACGTTATTTAAACCAGCTTCGGCATCATCCGAAATATTTTTTACAACTAATCCTTTATCAGTCTGAATCTTGATTATTGCTTTTCCTGCTGCTTTTGCATAGTAAGTGATATTATACTTACGCTCTTCTGGCTCGGCATATTTATCAAACATTCTGCCCCATGAAGCATTGTAATTGATTGCTGGTAAATCATATACGTGAATATTTTTAGCTAAAACCTCGCTACTCAATGCTTGTAATGGCTTCACATCAGCAATATAAATCGAGCGTCCGTGCGTGCCAACTACCAATTCGTTTTCTCTTGGGTGAATCACCAAATCGTGGATTGATACACTTGGCATTCCATCGCCATTGCCACGCATAAAGGTTTTGCCTTTATCCATCGAAATATATAAACCGTTGTCAGTTCCGACATAAATGATATTGGCATTTTTCGGGTCTTCTTTTACTACGTTGATTGGTTCGGCAGGTAAATCTGCACCGATTGCTTGCCAATTTTGGCCGTAATCAGTAGAAACAAACAAATATGGTTTGAAATGGTCGCCACGATAAGCGTTTAATGAAGCATAAACCGTTCCTTCTGCATGAGCCGAAACCGCAATGCCACTTACCCAAAGATTTGGTTTATCCATGATTTTGGTAAAAGTATAACCGCCATCTTTTGTGACATAAATCAAACCATCATCTGAGCCTGTATAAATCAAACCGAATCTGCTTGGTGATTCTTCGATGGTTGTGAGTGTTCCGAAAGGAACATCGCCTTCTTTGCGGCCACGAGTCAAATCTCCCGAAAGGGTTTTGAAAGTATCTCCTTTATCGAAACTTCTATGGAATTTATTTGAACCAAAATAGATAATATCTTGATTGTGGCGAGAAATCGTAAGTGGAGATTCCCAGTTGAAACGGAAAGGTACTTCGCCTAATTCACGTGGAACTTCCAATTTTTTGCGTTCGTTGGTTGCTTTATTGATTCTGAAATAATTACCAAACTGAAAACCTGCGTAAACCGTATTATTATCTCGGTAATCTACTTGTACTTGCATTCCATCGCCACCGAGCAAGAATTTATAGCCATCGCCATTATCGAAGATACCATAGTTATAATCAAACGAATTGGTTGATGAACCATACCAAACGCCATTATCTTGCAAGCCACCATAGACATTATAAGGCTTGGCCATATCGACTGAAACGTGGTAAAGTTGACCCACAGGAATTGAATTTGCTTTAAACCAAGTTTTACCGTCATCGTAAGTAATGTTTATTCCGCCATCGTTTCCGTTTATATAATGTTTCGGATTTTTCGGGTCAAACCATAAAGCGTGGTGGTCGGAATGTACGTTTTCTCTTTCGATACTTTTGAAACTTTTACCACCATCTTCCGAACGCACGATTGGCACACCCACAATTACGATTTTCTTATCATCAGTTGGGTCAACCCAAATTTGTCCGAAATAATAGCCATAAGTGAAATAGATATTATCCAAATAGTCGGCGTGGGTGCGTTTCCAAGTTGCACCTGCATCTTCACTTCGGTAAACCTCCGCTCCCGTTACTTGCGTATCGAATAAATCGTTATTGCCATTGTACGTATATTCGTAAATATCTTGTACCTTGATTTTATCGGCCTTTAAGTCTTCTTTGAAAGCCTTTGCCGTGAATTTTTCAGGAAAACCTTGTCCATCCAAATATTCATTGATGGTAGCATCGCTCAAAGCCAAAAACTCATCTTTGGTGATGGTTTTCATTCTTTTTGTGGTCAGACGGCTGGCATCTTCTTTTTCCTCTTTTTTAGGTCTATTTGCTTGATTATCAATGATTGCGTAAACGATATTCGGATTTTTTGGGTAAACCGCCAAACCAATGCGACCATTACCCGCACCAGTCGGGAAGCCACTGCCCTCGCCCGAAATCAATTTCCAAGTTTCGCCCGCATCGGTACTTTTATAAATGCCCGATTCTTTTCCACCTTCCACAAAATTCCAAGCAGTACGCTCTTTGTACCACATCGTTGCGTAAAGTGTATTCGCATTATTTGGGTCGAGTCTTACGTCAATCGCACCAGTATTATCGTTGATGTATAACGTTTGTTTCCAAGTTTTACCGCCATCGGTGGTTTTATACATGCCACGCTCTTTGTTTGGCGAATACAAATGTCCCAAAACAGCTACCCAAGCAATATTTGGGTCGGTCGGGTGCAAAGCGATTCGTCCAACGTGGTGAGACTCTGGCAAGCCAAGATACTCCCATGTTTTACCATTGTTAGTTGATTTGTACATTCCCACACCCGAATACGACGAGCGACTTGAGTTATTTTCGCCCGTACCAATCCAAATCGTGCGAGTTTTCCAGTCAACAGCAATATCGCCGATGGTCATAACTGCCTCATTATCAAAGATTGGCGAAAAAGATTGTCCATTATTGACCGTGTACCAAAGTCCACCCGAAGCGTAGGCAGCATAAAACTCCGTTGGGTTTTCGGGATTTGCATCAATATCCACAATACGGCCACTCATAACGGTCGGGCCAACGTTTCTGAATTTCAGATTTTTTACGAGCGATGCTTCTTGCAATTTTTTGCGTTGCTCATAGCCAGCCATTCGCTCAGTGGCTGATGTTGGAGAAATGGCATCGACTGCGATTACTGGAGCTGTTTCTACGGCAACTTTCTTCTTTTTCTGGGAAAACCCAGCAAAGCAAGTGATTGATAATAAAGTGATTAGGGTTAGTTGTTTTTTCATATTGTTTGTTGAAAGTTTAAACAAAATCTGTAACCAAGGTCATTAATGTTTATTTGGGGGTCTTGACTATATACTTTTCTAAAGAAGCCACGCAGCTTTTTTAAACCGACATGATTGAAATCAAATACTTCTATTGTTTTCTCTGCTCGCAACTGGCTCAAGTCGTCAGCTCCGAGATTTACTATAACTTCATCATTATCAGAATCATATTTGAAAAATTTGTCAAACTCATAGTTGATTTCATCGGGCCTTAAAATTAAATCATTGTATTCAGTACCTTTCGCTTTTTGACAATGCCCACAAGCTAAGTATAGATTTTCCCATGAACAAACCAAATCATAAAACTCAGGTTTTGATTTTGGTTTAAAATGGTCAATTGTGTCATCATCGCTCAGTGGTGGATAGCCATCACAATAAAAGCAATGGTCGTCTGAGATTTCGATAAGTTTGTTTCGTATTTCTTTGTAAAGTGTTGATTCTCCGACTTTTTCGGTGTGCCAATAATTGAACTTATGACCTTTGTTTTTTTCTCTATTCTTTTTATAACGCTCACCTAATTCTACTTGTAGCTTTTCTGTCAAAAAATCAGGAGCTTTTGGTCTTATCAATTTCCTCATTTTAGGCAGTTTCGAGTTTTTGTGTGGTATTTCTTTTTAATTGTCGAAGTTCAAAACTTATAATTCCATTTAATTCGATGCTTTGTTTGGCAATTTCACTTGCTAATTTCATAAATGCCTCTTCATCAATGGTTTCTCCTTTCAATATTTTGGTTTTATATTCCTTAAATTCATCCAATTGCTTTTGAACACCTACCCCAAATCGTTCTTTTATATCGAAAATTTCTTCTAAAATTCGGTCATAACTATTGCCATCTTCTGTCCAATACTCACTATCTAAAACACTATTATTATTCTCATCTAACTTGAATTTATAAACCCTTGCCCCATCAACCGAACCAACTACAAAAGGTGAGTGCGTTGAAATAAAAATTTGTGCTTTGGGAAATAAATCTTGTACAACGGGCAAAATTTTTCGTTGCCAAGATGGGTGAAGATGCACTTCTATTTCATCTAAAAAAAGAATAAAGTTTTGTTCGAGAATACTGCGTGTTTTATCTGCCCAATGGATTCTATCCAAACGCATTAAGAGGTCTGATAACCAAGTTATTATTGATTTTAGACCATCGGGGAGGATATTAAAATCATAATTAAAATCATTTATTTTAAAAAAAACTTGGAAAGGTTGTTCTTCAATAATAAATGATACTTGCTTTTGTAGAATTTCTGAAATTGATTCTTCTATTTTTCTAATTACCACTTCATGTTTTTTTGCTGAATTATTATCATTTCTTAATAATGCAAATGCATTCTTTGCCTTACTTACAGCAATCCAGTTAAGAATAGAATCAAAATCTATCTTTTTATCAAAAGTAATTGAATCTTTAATTGAATCTATATCAGGTTCTGAAATAGAAATATTATTAGATGTTGTCAGATTTCTACTACCAGAATAAGCAAAAAAAGGAGAGTTGTTTCTGATTTTTATATCATCTTTGAAGCGAAAATCATTTTGTGAAATTTGTGCATAATAAGCACTTTTACCATTCATTAAAACCCCCGAAAAAGAAGTAAACTTAGTTTCTTCAAATTCTATTTCATATTTTGTTGGTATTTCAGAAAATTCATAAAAGAAACCAGTGTTTTTATTCCAAAATCTATTTTCAACCAATTTATCATTTGTTTTATCCCAACAACTCGCCAACATCATCAAAATCGTACTTTTACCAGTACCATTTTCACCAGTCAAAATATGAATTTCGGCTTTATCTTCCATGCCCGCAGGTTTTGGCTTAAATTCAATATTTAAGTCTTTAAATGGGCCTATTTCATGTGCTTCAAGGCGTGTGATGCTCATATTTTTCTAATTTTTATGTGAAGTTATGACAAAAATAAAAGAGAATTATGAAATTCTCTTTTAAACCAATCAAAACCCAGCCGCATGGCCATCTTTTCGAGATTCTGATGCTCCAAAATATACTTTACGCACAGGGTCGTAGCGAATCGCTTGATAACCACCATATTGGCCGAGCGTATAGCCAACTTTATGTCCTTTTTGCATCAAACCTCTGATGGTCTCATAAGGTATCCCCGACTCCATCGTTATCATGCCAACGCCTTCCATTGGCTCGCCCGTTGGCTCCGACGAACCATCGTGGTTGAGTCTTGGAGCATCACCTGCTTCTTGTAGATTCATGCCGAAGTCAACCACATCCATAATTATCTGTACGTGTCCCATTGGTTGGAATGCACCGCCCATTACACCAAAACTCATGAATGGCTTGCCATCTTTGGTTACAAATGCAGGAATAATTGTCTGAAATGGGCGTTTATGCGGAGCATACGTATTGTTTTCGCCTTCTTTCAAATTATATAATTCGCCACGGTCTTGGAAAATGAAACCTAAGCCATCGGGCATCATTCCCGAACCAAAACCTCGATAATTACTCTGAATCAACGAAACCATGTTTCCGTCTTTGTCGGCTACGGTCAAGTAAATGGTATCGCCTTCACGCAAGGCTGGGTTTCCTGCATCGTAGTGAGTGGCTGCTTTATTGGGGTCGATAAGTTTGCGTCTTTCGGCCGCATATTCTTTCGAGATTAATGATTTTACTGGAATTTTAGCAAATTCGGGGTCGGCATAGAATTTTGCACGGTCCTCAAAAACCAATTTCTTGGCTTCGGTGAAAAGATGCACGTGTTCGGTGCTTCCATAAGGAATTTTTGAGAAATCGTAACCTTCCAAAATATTGAGCATCTGCAAAGCCGCAATTCCTTGTCCGTTTGGTGGTAATTCCCACACATCATAGCCACGATAATTGGTTGAAACTGGCTCAATCCAAGTTGAAGTATGGTCGGCAAGGTCTTTTGCACTCAAAAATCCGCCATTTTTCTTCATAAACGCATCAATCGTTTGGGCAATTTCTCCTTTATAAAAAGCATCTCGACCGCCTTTGGCGATTTTCTCCAACGTATTTGCCAAATTTGGGTTCTTGAAAATATCTCCTCTCTTTGGCACTTCTCCATTCGGATAATAATGTTCTTTAATGTTTGGAAAACTTCCGTACAGACGTGGAACATTTCTCAAACTCATTGCCAGTTCATCATGCACAGGAAAACCATTTCTACCATAGCTAATGGCGTGCGACAATATTTTTTCCATGGGCAACTTGCCAAACTTTTTATGCAACTCAAACCAACCATCCACACAACCAGGTACGCTGATTGGCAAAGGGCCTGTGGCTGGAATATGCGTTAAGCCTCTTTTCTTAAATTCTTCGAGAGTCAACGAATAAGGTGAGCGACCAGAGCCGTTTAGTCCATATAATTTCTGAGTTTTAGCGTCCCAAACGATAGCAAAAATATCGCCTCCAATTCCATTTACGTGCGGTTCGACCATTCCTTCCATGGCATTAGCGGCAATGGCAGCATCAACGGCACTTCCGCCCGCACGAAGAATCTCGATGGCAGCCTGCGTAGAAAGTGGGTGCGACGTACAAACCATTCCGTTTTGAGCCATTACTTCGGAGCGGCCCGCCCATGTTTTACCGTACATTCGGTCTTGGGCGAAACTGGAAATCGAAAAAGTAAGTAGTGAAATGAAGGTTAGGTGTTTTTTCATGTAGTTTGTTAATTTTTTCATAAATATAATTTTTTTAGCCACGGCTTCCAACCAAATTCTAAAAACCAGAATCATTATTGCTGAAAAGGGTAATTTACTCAGACAGAAACACTTTGTTTCGTCGTGGGAGAAGAAATGAGAATGAATCCTTTTTCTTCTCCCCGACAAGCTGAGTTTTTTTAGTCCACTGGCCACGGACAACAGTTTTTCTAATTATCAAATCTACATCTATAACAAAAATGAAAAAGCTAAGTTTTTTATTCATTATCTCCGTCCTGTTTGCTTTTTCTTGTACAAAAGAAGAGGTTTCGGCTACTAAAGAAAGTACCAGTGGCCTTGTTGGTGAATGGCGTTGGGTATCATCTACGGGTGGAATTGCGGGTAAAACCATTACTCCTACCTCGGCAGGTTATGAGCGAAAATTAGTTCTTACGGCCGATTTGAAATTTTCTCGCTACAAAGACAATACCCTCGAAAGTTCGGGTACTTATCAGATTACACAGGGAAAATCTATCTACAAAGCCGAACAAGTTGACTTCATCAAGTTTAGCGATGGAGCATCCTTAGTAATTATGAGCCAATCTGCCTCCGAATTATCACTCGCCGATAATTTTTACGATGGCTTTGGCGAAGTTTATCAACGAATTAAAAAATGAATTTTAAGATGAAAATTATAGTAAACACACTTATAGTCTGCTCTTTACTTTTGGGTGCATGCTCAAAAGAAATGGTGGAGGCCGATTCTATGACAATTAGTGCATTAAGACAGTCTGAGTTACTCGGACAATGGAAATTTAAAAGTTATGCCGATGGCAAAACTCCCGCCTACGATATTACCCTCGAAATTAAAGACGAAGATGGAAAATATGCTTTTAATGGTCGCTCATCTGTTAATTTCTACTTTGCCTCTCCTCAAATTGATGAAAACAAGAAAACTATTTCGATTGAAGGTGTTGGAAGCACCAAAATAGCTGGTTCGCTTGAAGCCAATCAATTTGAGGCGGCCTACTACGAAAACCTCCGAAATATTGAGCGTTATGAACTAAAAGATAAAAGTACCCTTATTTTTCATATTTCAAAGCCAACAAAAGAGGCAATGTATTTTGAAAGAAAGTAAATTAGTCAATAGTCCATAGACGACTGTCAACAGAATAAAAACTATCGTCTGTGGACTAAAAATAATCCAAACAAATGAAAAATATCAAAAATCTAACACTTGCTGGAGCATTATTTCTGATGGCTGCCAGTTGCAACGAAGATAACGCAGACTCTATGAAACCGAAGCAACTTTTAAAGGCTATTCCTGCTACTTTCGCTGACCAAACCAGCGAGTTTGCTTTCGATTTTTTGAAAACTCATAACGCTGCCGAAAAAGCCGACAAAAACTATTTTGTGTCGCCTTTGAGCTTGCACGTTGCACTCGGAATGTTGGCCAACGGAGCCGATGGCAAAACAAAAGAAGAACTAACAACGGGTTTGCGTGTGTCGTCAGACTTGACCACAACCAACGGTATTTATAAAGATTTGATTGATAATCTGCCAAACTCTGACCCAAAAGTCACCAATACGATTGCTAATTCGGTTTGGTACAGAAATACGTTTTCGGTAGAAAAATCTTTCTTGGATATTCTGAAAGCATCTTTCAATGCCCAAACTTATGCCGAAGATTTTAATAATACTGCAACCGTAGGCAAAATCAATACATGGGCGAGCGATAATACAAATGGCAAAATCAAGAAAGTAATTGAGCAAATTGAGCCAGCTCATGTAATGTTTTTGATGAATGCTCTTTATTTCAAAGGAGATTGGAAGATTCCGTTCAAGGTTGAAAACACCCACGATGCTGATTTTGCAGGAACAACTGGCACAAAATCGGTGAAAATGATGAGCATGCAGGAAAAAGTAAAATACGCCAAACGCTCTAATTATCAAGCACTTGAATTGGCTTACGGTGGTGGAAATTACGTAATGACAATTTTACTTCCTGATGAAAAAACACCCGTTGGAAACATCATCAACACCATGTCAAGTGCTGAGTGGAAAAGCTTAAATACGGCTCTTGATGAGCAAAAAGTAATTATTGGCTTGCCAAAATTCACAGTCGAGTACGAAACAAATCTAAACAGCGTGCTGAGCAAAATGGGAATGCCAACCATGTTTAGCGACTTTGCCGATTTATCAAAAATTTCGCCACCTGCGGGCAAACTCAAAGTGGGATTTGTAAAGCAAAACACCTTCGTAGCCGTTGATGAAAAAGGCACAGAAGCCGCAGCCGTCACGACTATCGGCGTTGAACTTACTTCTTTTAACCCAACTATACCCGAATTTATATGTAATCGCCCATTTGCTTTCTTTATCAGCGAAAAACAATCAAATACGATTCTTTTTGCGGGTAAAATTGTGAATTTGTAAATAAACCTGAATGTTGGTCGGGATTTGCAATCCCGACCAAATAAAAGCGAATTTCTAATTCGTAAACCCAAAACTATGAAAAAACTATTACTCCTTATCATTTGTGCATCTGTTTTCTTCTCTTGCCAAAAAGAAACAATCGACGTTGCCTCTGTGAGCGATTTCGACAACTTAAAAACCATCAGGACACTCAAAAACCAAAAAGGTTTTTTGATGGATGCTGGCAATAATTTGACCGTAATTGTTGTAGAAGGAGATTCCGACAGCTTCGACCCACTGTCGTGCGTAGCAAATCCTTCTGAAAGATATATAGTTGGTAATCTTCCTGCCAAGCTGAAAAATCAAACTGATTTAAAAATAATCTTTAGTGGTGAAGTAAAAGAAGTTTCAACTACCGTTCTGCCACTTGGAATCCCACTAAAACTTACCAAAATTCGAGTAAAATAATTGTTTTTATATTCTTTCTCTAACACTAATTATGAAAAACATTTTACTTCTGATGAGTTGTATTGGCTTAGCCATTGGCAACTCAGCTTGCTCCGATGACTGCGAAACAACTCGCACTTATCGCACAACCGTGCCTGTCGTGCTAAGCTTCGAACAAATTCGTTCAGGCATCGCTTCCGAAACGCCACAAGATTTGAAAAACCCTGGAAAAATCTACGTAAAAGACAACTACATTTTTATCAACGAAATAAAGAAAGGCATTCATATCATTGATAACACCAAACCTCAGCAACCTCAAAACATCGCTTTTTTGAAAATTCCTGGCGTTGTTGATATGGCTGTGAAAGAAAACACCCTTTATGCCGATAATTACATGGATATTGTCACTTTCGATATTACCAATCCAAAGGCAATCAAGGAAACAGGACGAGTACAAAATGTTTTCCAAAGTGGTCTAACCGATGGAATTTCTTGGTACTACAACCCTCAAAATCAGACAGTTACCGATTATGAAATAAAAATTGTAACCGAAAAAGTACGTAGCGATTGCGGCCAAGGCAGCAACGTAAACCCGATTTACTATTATGATTTGGCTTTTAAGAATGGTTCGGTACAATCGGGAACCAACGGAGCAAATGGTGCCGCAGGAACAACAGGAACGGGTGGTTCGATGGCTCGTTTTACACTTTACGATGATTATCTTTATACGGTTTCGCAGTCAGATTTGCTGGTTTTCAATGTAAAAACGCTTAACAAACCCACTCAACAAGACAAAATCAATTTAGGTTGGGGAATCGAAACTATTTTCCCGTATAAAGACAAACTTTTCATTGGCTCAAATACCGGCATGTATATTTTCGATAATAAAAACCCCGAAAAGCCGGAGCGTTTATCTATTTTTCAGCACGCACGTGCCTGCGACCCCGTAGTTGTACACAACGATATTGCCTACGTGACGCTTCGCACAGGTTGGTGTGGTGCATCTCCCAATCAGCTTGATGTGGTCAACGTATCGAATCTTAGTTCTCCCAGCCTTATCAAAAGCTATCAGATGCAACAGCCTGCGGGTTTGGCTATTGATTTCCCGAATTTATTTATTTGTGAAAGTCAATATGGACTAAAATCGTTTGATGCTTCTTCGGCAACAAACATCACGCTCCAACAACACATTGAAAAAATTAATGCCTACGATGTAATTCCACTCGAAGGAAAGCACCTTTTGATGGTCGGTAAAGATGGTTTGTATCAATATGATACTTCCAATCCTAAAAGTTTGAAGCAGTTAAGTGTCATTCCTGTCAAACGAGAAAACTAAACCCAAGCAAAATCATGAAAAAGTCATTTATCTTTGTTTTGATGGGAATTATTGGTTTTTTCCCATCTTTCGGACAAAAAGAAACAAAAGGTTTCTTCAAAAAACACCCTTTTGTCAATATAACCGAACTCGGCACTCTCTTGGGTCGAAGCAAATTCCAAACGTATGCTTATTACAGTAGCTATTACCCACAGCCCATTCAATACCAAACTCAAAATAGAGTAAACTTTTCTTTACAGACATTCAATGGGGTTTACCTAAACTCAAAAACCGCTGCTGGTCTAACCGTGGGTATTGATTCGTATGGCCCAACGGTTTTAATGCCCATTTCGGCAGGAGTCAGAAGAAGTTTAGTGCAGAAAAAGCAAGGTGGAAGTATTCTGCTCGGAAGCCTTGATGTTGGCTATGCTACCACTTGGCTCAATGAAGATAATACGGGTTTCAAAACTTCGGGAGGACTAATCGTTTGTCCGACCATCGGTTATAAATTTCCTATGCGAAATGGCTCAGCATGGCTCTTAAACTTTGGTTATCGCTATCAACGTGCCGAATATGCCCAAGCACGCAACGGCGACGCCATTTACTGGACCGAATCAAACGAAGTCAGAAACTACCGCCGAATGGTTGTAAGATTTGGTATTGAATTTTAAAGTTAACTTTGATATTATACCACAGAGGCACGAATTACACGAATTAACATGGAGGCAGTTCTGTGAAAATCTATGTAATTCGTGCCTCCGTGGTAAATTTCCATAAATACAGTTTTCTTTGGTTTTGATTAAATAGAAGTTTTATCTTTACTAAAAATCATCAACCAAAGAAAACCAACATGAACAAACCCCTCTTACTCTTCCTTTGCTTATTATCAAGTTCCTCCATTTTTGCTCAGAAAAAGCGAGCAAGAGATTATGGCATCGAAATCGGCGTACTCCGAACAGGCAAACTCAATGCCATTACTGATGTTGCGGGCGTAAAAGTCGGGCAGGTTACTTTCCACCAACCTGATGGCGTACACACGGGCGTAACGGCCATTTTACCACACGACAAAAACATTTTTCAAAACAAAATTCCAGCGGCCATTCACATCGGAAATGGTTTCGGGAAACTGGCCGGCTATTCACAAGTTGAAGAACTGGGCAATATCGAAACGCCAATCGTACTTACCAACACTCTCTCCGTGCCAACTGCCTCGGCAGCAATTATTGATTATACTTTTCAATCTCCCGAAAATAAAGACGTCAGAAGCGTAAACCCCATCGTAGGCGAAACCAATGATGGTGGACTAAATGATATACGTAGAAGATTCATAACCAAAGAACACGTACTGGAAGCTCTCAAGAAGGCTCAAACGGGAGCAGTGGAAGAAGGTAACGTCGGTGCAGGTGCAGGAACAGTCTGTTTTGGTTTCAAGGGTGGAATTGGCACTTCTTCAAGAATTCTTCCAAAATCGAAAGGGGGCTACACCGTTGGGGTTTTAGTACAATCAAACTTTGGTGGAGTTTTGCAAGTCAATGGCGTTCCTGTGAGTATCGAACTAAAAAAACATAAATTCAGCAAAATCGACGAAGCCTACAAAGATGATGGCTCGTGCATGATTGTTGTGTTGACTGACGCTCCACTCAATGCCAAAAACTTAAAGCGTCTGGCCGCACGAGCAATGTTGGGTTTAGGTCGAACTGGCGGAATGGCAGCCAACGGTAGCGGCGACTACGTAATTGCTGCTTCTACGGCCGAGGATTTAAGAATCGCTCATAATTCTGATTCGATGTTTGAAACTTTTAAAGTACTCAGAAACAACGATTTAGACCTACTTTTTGAAGCCGTAATTGAAGCAACCGAAGAGGCTATTATAAACTCTCTTTTTGCTGCCGAAACCCTTACTGGTTTTGAAAACACGAAAGTTGAGGCTTTGCCGATTGATAAAACTTTAGAAATCCTGAAAAAATATAATCGAGTAAAATAGTTTCTATTTTGATAACCATTGACACTCACAGCGTGCCATGAAAATTATTTCGTCGTGTCATGGAAAACACAAAAAGCCTCGAAATTCGAGGCTTTTTGTGTTTTCAGCGAACTGGAAGCGGCAATATTATGCTTCGCCCATTGGGCCACCGAAATTCATCGGAAACGGTAATGCTTCGTTTGTTTCTCTAATTGCACCAAAGTTATCTTCGTATTTTGCGATATTGTCCTGTAACGCAGTCAATAAACGTTGTGCGTGTTCGGGGGTCAAAATCACTCTTGATTTCACTTTTGCTTTCGGCACACCAGGCATTAATCTGATAAAATCAATAACAAATTCAGTATTTGAGTGAGCTATCATTGCCAAGTTTGCGTAAACTCCTTCAGCCATTTCTTCCGATAACTCAATGTTTATTTGTTGTTCAGGTTCGTCCTGAATGTCTTTGCGTTTTGCCATTATTATCTGTATATTTAAGTAGTTGGGAGTCATTGTATTTGGTTGGATAACCAAATATATAAATCATTTTCTGAAAAATGAAATTCCTCCTTAATTTGTTATTCTGTGGTCAGGTTTCTCAAAAAAATGCTTCTTATCTCACCGCTTCACGCACTCTTAATAGTTTTTCGAGCAAGCCTTCGAGCTTATCAAGTGCCAACATATTTGCACCGTCCGACTTCGCTACGGCAGGATTTGGGTGTGTTTCAATAAAAATACCATCTGCACCAACGGCAATGGCCGCTTTGGCAATCGTCTCGATAAGAGCGGGTTTTCCGCCCGTCACACCCGACGATTGATTCGGTTGTTGAAGCGAGTGCGTACAATCCATAACGATTGGCACATCAAAGGCTTTCATTTCAACGATATTTCTGTAATCAACCACAATATCTGAATAGCCAAACGAATTTCCACGGTCAGTCAGCATTACGTCAGCATCTGGTTTTACGGCTTTTACTTTTTCAACGGCAAAGCCCATTCCTGAACCGTGCATGAATTGTCCTTTCTTTACGTTTACGGCTTTTCCTGTTTTTGCAGCAGCTACCAAAAGTTCGGTCTGACGACAAAGAAACGCAGGAATCTGCAAAACATCAACGTACTGAGCCGCCAAAGCAGCCTCTTCTGATTCATGAATATCCGTAACTGTTGGCACTTCAAAAGTTTGTCCAACTTCCTTCAAAATTCCCAAAGCCAACTCATCGCCAATGCCCGTAAACGAATCAAGTTTTGTACGATTCGCTTTTCTGTACGACGCCTTAAAAATATACGGAATTGCCAAACGGTCGGTAATCGTTTTTATTTTCTCGGCAATTTCCAATGCCATGTCTCGTCCTTCAACAACGCACGGGCCAGCAATTAGAAAAAAATTGCCCGAATCTTGGTTTTTTAAATGATTGATTTTCAATGCTTTGTATATTTTTATAATTATTATTTACGATACTTTTATTTGCTTTCCGAATATTTTTCAACGCAAATACAGCATTTTTGATAACTTTTTGCCTAATTTTTCGTTGCAAATAAGCGTTTTAACAAAATCTGTTGCAAAGGTCTAAACAAATCTCGTACTAAAAAAATTTCCTGTATTTTGTTGTTTTCGTTTAAAAGCGTTTTCTTTGCAGTCGTTTTTCACCAAACTACAGTTCAAAATGTCAGCAATTGCAACTAAAGTAACGCAAATTATCGTTGAGAAACTCGGCGTTGATGTATCAGAAGTAACTCCAGAAGCTTCATTCACAAATGACTTAGGAGCCGATTCACTCGACACCGTAGAATTGATAATGGAATTTGAAAAAGAATTTAATGTCTCTATTCCAGACGACCAAGCAGAAAATATCCAGACAGTAGGTCAGGCTATCACTTACTTGGAAGAAAATTCTAAATAAGTATTCTTAGTACCGAGTGCCGAGTATCGAGTTTTTGGCCATGTATTCATATCCTTAAACTCGGTACTTCGAACTCTGTATTTTTTTACTTTGACACAAACATTTACACTTTATGGCATTCAAACGAGTAGTTGTAACAGGATTAGGAGCATTAACACCTATCGGCAATACGGTAGAAGAATTTTGGCAGGGGCTTTCAACTGGTAAAAGTGGAGCAGCTACCATCACCAGATTCGATGCGAGTAAGTTTCGTACGCAATTTGCCTGTGAAGTAAAAGATTTCGATGTTACGAAGTATATTCCACGTCAGGAAGCTCGTAAGATGGACTTATTCACCCAGTTTGCAATGATAGTTGCCGATGAGGCCGTCAAAGATTCTGGTCTTGATTTAGAAAATATCAATAAAAATAAAGTTGGCGTAATTTGGGGGTCGGGTATCGGCGGTTTGAAAACTTTTGAAGAAGAAGTTATCAATTTCTCGAACGGCGACGGAACTCCGAAGTTCAACCCATTCTTTATTCCTAAAATGATTGCCGATAGTGCTTCTGGCCAAATCTCAATCAAATATGGTTTCCGTGGACCAAACTACATCACGGTTTCAGCTTGTGCTTCCACTAATAATGCTATCATTGATGCCTTCAACTACATCCGTTTAGGCAGAATCAACGTTTGTGTTTCGGGTGGCTCAGAAGCAGCCGTAACTCAAGCGGGTATCGGTGGGTTCAATGGACTTCGTGCTATGTCAGAAAGAAACGACGACCCAGCAACAGGCTCTCGTCCGTACGATAAAGACCGTGATGGTTTTGTATTGGGCGATGGCGGTGCAGCCTTGATTCTTGAAGAATACGAACACGCTGTGGCTCGTGGAGCTAAAATCTATTGTGAAATCATCGGTGGTGGTATGTCTTCTGATGCGTATCACATTACGGCTCCACACCCAGAAGGCGAAGGAGCATATTTATCAATGGTTGATGCCCTTGAAGATGCAGGTATCAAACCAGAAGAAGTTGACTATATCAATACGCACGGTACATCAACTCCATTGGGCGACCCGCAAGAAATTAAGGCAATCGAAAAACTTTTCGGCGACCATACTTACAAAATGAGTATCAGCTCAACCAAATCAATGACAGGCCACTTACTGGGTGCTGCGGGTGCGGTTGAATCAGTTGCGGCAGTTTTAGCAATTAAACATCAAGTAGTTCCACCAACAATCAATCTCTTCAATATTGATGAGTCAATTGACCCTCGAATAGATTTGACACCAAATGTTGCGAAAGCTCGAAAAATAGATGTAGTTTTGAGTAATTGTTTTGGTTTCGGTGGGCATAATGCTACGTTGATATTTAAGAAAATTTAATTACGAATCGTGTTGTCGGAAGTAAGTAATTCATTTTGGGGGTTTTTCAAGACTGATGCAAAAGAACGCAGTTTTAGAAAATCGGTGGAGCAGATAATTGGTGCAAAACCAGGAAATCCGTTGCTCTATCAACTTGCTTTTAGACATACGTCTGCTTCGAAAGAAACAAACATTGGTGGTTTCAGAGAATCGAACGAAAGACTTGAATACCTCGGTGATTCGGTTTTAGGGATGATTGTGGCTGAATACCTTTTCAAAAAATATCCTTTTAAAGATGAAGGTTTCTTGACCGAGATTCGTTCTCGTATTGTCAACCGTGAGTCTTTAAATGTTCTCGCAAGAAAAATAGGTTTAGAGCGACTCATTGAATTCGATGGACAAAGAGTCGCTCACAACCGTACTTCCATGTATGGCGATGCCATGGAGGCTCTCATTGGGGCAATTTACTTAGATAAGGGATTTCGGTTTACGAAAAAGTTTATCTTGAAAAAACTTCTCGCTAACTACTTCGACCTTGATACGGTCATTCAAACCAATACAAACTACAAAAGTATTTTACTCAGCTGGTCGCAGCAAGAGGGAAAACGTGTTACATTCGAGATTATACAAGAAAATGGTAAACATCATCACAAAGAATTTGTGGCTCAAGTTTCGGTCGATGGCGAAGCCGTGAGTAAGGGTGGGGGATGGAATAAAAAGAAAGCCGAACAGGAAGCTGCACGCCGAGCTTGCGAAGCTTTGGATATAAAATCTTAACTGCGTAAATAGATACTAATTATTAGCATATTTGTTATTGATAAATAACTTGGGCTTCTGTGAAGCTGATAATTCTTATTCTCTCGCTTTCTGCTGCATTTTTCTATTGTTTGTTCTTCCTTTTAGTAAAATGATTTGAATTTATTTGTATAATCATTACAAGTATCTATTTTTGTGATTTGATAGAATTCAACCACCATTACCTATAAGCTGCCATTTGTTGAAACTTTTACCTAAAATAACTTTCGGCCTATTACTATTTTTAACCTGCGGTGTTTCGTACTCCCAAAAGGTAAATATTCAGGTTTTGCAACAAGGGACATCTTATTCGGATTCGTCTTATTATGACATCATACCCGTAGGTGATAAGTTTTGGATAGGAGGTAAGTACGGCACATTAAAATCTATCGACTCCGAAGGAAATCTTTCTAACATTAGCTACCCAAGCGAAAACGTTGATATTTACAAATTAGACCATTTCGATAAAGAAAATCTAATTATCAGTGGCGACAAAGGCATCGTTTACAGACATAATCTGACAACCAATACTTGGGAAACAATCAAAATTAAAGGCTACGAAAAAGCGTGTTTTTATAACCTCACGGTTGTGAATGACTCAACTGCTTTTATTTGTGGTGGGAACTCCGCAATTGCTCATTCCGAAAAGACAGTTCCGTTTGGTTTTATTCTGAAAACAACCGATAAGGGCAAAACTTGGAAACGGGTGTATCAGAATGCTTTCAAGATGGTTTGGTGCGTTAAGTACAATGAGTTCGACAAAAAGGTTTATGCTTTGATGTACACACCTAATAAAACTCATTTGTATGCTTTTGAAAATGAGCAGTGGGGAAAGAAACAGAAAATAGGTAATAGTATCTTCCACGAAATTCAATTTGAAAACTCCAAAGACTTTATTGCAATGGGCGGATGGATGGGCAAAAAAGGCCGTATTCACAATCAAAAGCAAAAGTTGGAGATTCCTACCTCTGGTTTGCTTTGGGGGCGTGTAGCCAACGAAAAATACGAAATTTATTCAGCCTGCAATGGTCAAGTTGTTTTGGGCGATAAAACGGGTAACTACAAAGTCTTTGGCGAAAAACTTAACAAAGCATTTAATATCTACGAAACAGTTTTTACATCTCCTAACACTGCTATTTCAATTGGTAGTGCCAGAACAATTCTTCTTTTAAAAATCGTTGAAGAAAATCGCATCAATCATTTATCTGCGGGTAAGTAACTTATATTCTTTCTTTCGATTGCAGCAAATTTGCTAATTCAAAAGCATATTCTTAATTTTAAAAACTTTCAAAGATACAAAGTAGGTCTTTCAAAAAATTTAAAATTCAACGCTCTAAAACAATGAAAAAAGTAATGGTTTTGGCACTTGTTGCTTGTAGCACATTTGCTTATGCCCAAAAAGGCAAAACAGTAAACTTATTTGATGGTAAAACCACCAAAGGTTGGCATACATGGCACGAAACAACTGTTAAGGGTTGGCACGTGATGGATGGCATATTAATGACGCACGGAGGCAACGGCGATTTAGTAACCGATAAAGAATACGAAGACTTTGAACTGACCTTTGAATTTAAAGCTGCACCTAAGGGCAATAGTGGTGTTATTTATAAAGTACTTGAAACACCAGAGGCACAAGCTTCTTATATGTCAGGGCCTGAGTACCAAATCATTGATGATAAGAATTATCCTTCGCCGATAAAAGATGTGCAGAAAACTGCTGCAAACTATGATATGCAAGTACCTGCCGACTTAACGGTTGTAAAGCCAGCAGGGCAGTGGAATACCGGCAAAATCATCGTAAAAGATAACCACGTTGAACATTGGCTCAACGGCAAAAAAATGGTTGAATACGAATACGGTAGCACAGATTGGCAGGTGATGGTAGCCAGAAGTAAATTTGCCAACTGGGAGTTTGCCAAAGCTCACGCAAAAGGCAAAATTGCCCTTCAAGACCACGGAGATATGGTTTCGTTCAAGAGTATCAAAATAAAAGAGTTATAATAACAAAAAAGGAGAGCTTTCAACGGCTCTCCTTTTTTGTTATATACTGACTTCTTAAAATTTGATAGAAATACCAAGTGAACTATATGGTGTTCCAGCCTCGGCATATATAGCCATTTTTTCTTTAAAGTAATATCTTGCTCCGATGAAACCGCCAATCATTGGTCTTACATTTGCCTCAGTATAAAAAGATGAATAATCTGAACTATACCTTGCTAATCGTACACCACCAACTCCACCAATGTATGGGTCAAGCTTTTCTTCATTAATGCCTATTTCTTTTAAATATTTTCCAAAGTGGACAGCACCTCTACCACCAACACCTATATATGTGAGACGAAAATTGCTACCGAAACCATATCCATAACTGTAAGAAGAGACAGCACCAATAACACCTATACTAATCAAATCAGAAATACCATAATCAACTGAAGCATTAGCCCCGATACCATAACCAGCCCCAACACCAACACTAAAGTTCTTTTGACCCTTCTCGAATGATTGTGCATGTATGTTTTCTGAATACAAGAAACATAATGCTGTAATGAATAAAAATGAAAGTAATTTTTTCATGATAATTTTAATTTTTATGGACACTTTTTTTAAAGTCCGAAATTTAGACATTGGTATTTTCATAACAAAAGTAAAATCGGAAAAATGACCTAAAAATCAATTAAGCGGTCGGAAATCCGATAAGTAAAAATCTTTACTTTGAAATTTCATCCAAAATTTGGTTATAAACCTTTGAGCGACGTTTCTTTTTTTCATTAATCGCAATTTGCTCTGCTTTCTTGTACCCTCCCATATAGTATCTCTGAAACCACGGAGCAGCTGTTACTAAAACATCAAACGGACTTGTACTTTTAACCGCCGTCACGATTCCCCAAGTGGCAATGCCTAAAGTAAGTATGATAGAGTTTGTTCCGTTTTTTATATCGCCCGCATAGAACTGTCCAAGACCAGGAATAATCATACTCATGATTCGTGCAGTACGTGGATTTAATTTATTAATTTTTTCATTTTTGATGAATAGCTGTTCTATTTTTTTCTTTGATGCTGTATTCGTTGAGTCAATCAAAGACAAAAATTGTGTTTTTGCTAAATCGTATTTTTCAATTGAAAAGTTTAAAACAGCAGAGTAGAATACTTTTTTATTGTTTTGTTCTGCGTTTAAGTTTGATGGTAAATTAAGTAGTTCTATTTCGGCGTATTCAAAATTATTTAAAATCAGATAACAAGACATTTTTTTGAATATCACTTCAGCTTTTGCACTATCGGTTTTTTGTTGAAAAAAAGCTAATTCATAATAATCGGCAGCTTCCTCAAACTGTTGTGTTTCGTAGAGACAATCTGCTATATTTTTATAACAATCTTTTCGGTAAATCTCTGCTTTATCGAAATAAATCACCCTTCTGTACGTTATACCAGCACCTGTATAATCTTTCTTAGCAAAGAGTTCATTCGCAAAGTCAAAACTTTGTTTGAGATCTTGCGAAAAAGAAATTTGTGATATTAATATAAAAAGTATTAAAAGTATTTTTTGCATAATTACCAGCTCAATAATAACTATTAAAAAGATTCTCGATTTTGGTTCGGATACCTAAATGACTTTTTTTGTTGTAACCTTTAGCCGAAACAACCGAACCATAGATATTTCCTAAATAAAAACCAAAACCAATTCCACCGTAAATCCAACCTCTTGTACTTTTGACTCCACTTTTATTGAAACCTCTTACCGACTGAAAAGCCATTGTACCGACAAAGAAAAGCGATACAATTCCATCTTTCCAATCTTTTACATACATACGCCCTGTACCAGGAATAATTGCCGACATAATACCAGCAACGGCTGGACTTTTACGCTTGATTTCCATCGCTTGTTCAGCCAATTCTTTATAGTTGGTAGCCAAGCGGTGGTCTTCTGGTTTTACAGATTGTAGTAAGTCATTGGCACTTTTATAATTATCTTGTAGAATATCCGAAGTAGCTGAAAGAATTATTTTATCGGCTGACGATAATTTTAAGTTAGCATCCCAAAAGCTTTTGGCTGATTTATACTCAGATTTCAAAAGCAATGTTCGGCCATACTCAACGGCTGATGATGCACTCATGGTTGTAAGTTCGGGATAGAGTTGTTTGCCACGGAGGAGTGCCTCGTCGTATTTTCCAGAACGGCGATACATCGATAGGAGAGATGTCTTCAAAGTATCATTTTCGGGTGACATAAAAGTTAAGCGTTCAAACTCTCTTGTAGCCAAATCATATTGACCAGATTTGGCTAAGTATTCGGCAAATTTCTTTGTGTTTTCAAAATTATAAAGGTCTTGGGAGAATACTTTTGTACTATAAATTATTATAAAAAGTATTAAAAGTTTTTTTTTCATTTTTAAGGTTTATCTATCAGTAATTTCTCTTTAAAATCAATTGCATATTTTTCAGGACTAAGGCCATTGCACCGAGTGAGCCTATCCATTGTTTTTATTCCGCCCATTACAACTCCGCTTTTCTTCACCGCCAAAATTCCAAATTCAGAACAAGATGGCGTAAATGTACATACCGTTAGGTCTTGAGAAGAGAAAAAGGTTTTATAAAAAAGAAATAAGCCAGAAAACAAATACTGAACCTCATTACGATTTCCTTTGGCTTCTTTATATAACCTTTTTTGAGGAGTTTGAATTACCCCACGAAGTAGGTTTACATCTGCTTTACTTTGGGCTTTTAGCTGAAAGCTTAGACTTAGTGACAGAAGGAATAGGATAGTTATAGATTTCGTTTTCATCTTCTTGGTCTATGATAATGTTCTTATATGTTGTTTGCTGAATATTCTGCGTACCATCGGTATTATACGATATCTGTGTTACTTGCTTCGGAAATTCAACTCCGTAAAAGTTTGAATACTCCTTGAAAAACTGCTGGCTAAGCAACTTATCTTTAGGGTCATAAAAGGCAATTGCATCTAATTTTTTATTCACATTAGCCATTTTTATTTTTCCGAGAGTTTTCATCAGTTGTTTTTCTATGACACTCCAAGTCGTAATTACCCTACCATCCTTATCTTTTTCTACTTTTGATATTTTATAAATTTTAGCCACGTTTCCAGAATTTAGCCCATAGTCAGCCAATTTTCCTGATAGAGCTAAATGAAAGATTGAGAATTCGTTTGAAGCCAATACACTCTGAACTAACACACTATCTTTTGTAATTTTGTAAAGGGTTGTATCTTTAATTATTATGGTTTCTTTCTGTGGAAAAGTAAGTTTATAAATTACCTTTAAGGATGTTTTATCATAATAAACTTTTCCAACAGTTAGGCGATAAGAGCCGTTTGAAAGTTTATCCTTTATTGATACGTCGGCTTTAATTCTGTAAAATTGTTGGGCATGAGCGGTCAATACTCCAAATAATAATAGAAACAGTATTTTTTTCATAAAATCAATTTTGTCAAAAAACAAAAATAGCCCAATCTTTTGATTTGGGCTATTTTTTAAGATACTAATATTTATTGATTAGAATGCAGCTAATACTACAACGTAGTAAACTACCCATAGAACAGTCCAAGCTAAACAGCCATATAATGCCTTCTTAGTTTGTTCTTTGTCTTTGTCAGTAATTAAATATACTGCCAAAACACCAAGTAAACCAAGTACACAACCCCACCAGAATGCAGGAATTCCCAATGGTAACTCTCCAGCAGCAACTGCATTTGTTACGTTTGTATCTAATTTCAAATCTTGAGTAAGTTCTGTATTCTGAACATCTTCAATTGTTACGCCTTCGTTTGCAGCAACAAATTCTTCTAATTTATTCAATTTTTCAAACTCTGCATTAACTGCTTGCTCGTTGAAAGTCATTACTTGGCTTTCAGCAACTGCTGGAGCAGGAGTAGTTTCAGTACTTAAAGAAGCTACTGCTATTGAATTATCTGCCGATAACGTTGCTTCAGTTGGAGCTACAATCGAAGAAGTTGCCTCTTCAACAACAGCTACTTCAGTAGTTGGTTGAGCTGCTACTACTTGTTTTTTAGCAACTGCATAAGTTGGAGTGTTGCTCTTTTGGAAAGAAGCATATTCTTTCTTTTGGCAAGAAGCTAATACTACGATTGCAGAAAGGAATAGGATTAATTTTTTCATACGAACAAATGGTTTAATTGTTAAGAGAATGATTATTAGTTACAAAAATAAAATTTAAAATTGATTTACAAAGTGATATTGAATATAAAACTCTTTTTTTATGATAAATCTAATGTTCACCATTGACTTTCATAAAATGCAAATGAACGCAAAAATTTTATCTTTGCATTTTCTGTCCAATTAAAATTGAAAAAAAATTTACTTAACGGTCAAAAAAAATATTTCTATGGAATCTGAACATAATCATATAAGCTATTCAAACGCATTAAATTTGAGTGAAGAAAAATTGATTGCTGAATCGGAAGATATTTTGCTGGCTCTCAACAAACGTCGCTCATTAAGGTTTTTTTCTGAGAAATCTTTTCCAGCAGAAGTAATTGAAAATTTGGTAATGGCAGCTTCAACTGCACCATCAGGAGCAAATAAACAACCGTGGACATTTTGTGTAGTTTCATCACCCGAACTAAAAAAACAAATCAGAATTGCTGCCGAAGAAGAGGAACGCATTAGTTATGAAAGTAGGATGTCGGAAGAATGGAAAGAAGACCTAAAACCATTTGCCACTGATTGGCAAAAACCTTTTTTAGAAATTGCTCCGTATTTGATTATCGTTTTCAAGCGAGCATACGAATTTGAAATAGGGGGGAAGAAACACCAAAATTATTATGTCAATGAATCAGTCGGCCTTGCGTGTGGATTTTTACTAACGGCTATACATACGTTGGGCTTGGTTGCACTTACGCACACGCCAAGCCCAATGGATTTTCTGACTAAGATTTTAAACCGTCCTGCTAATGAACGTCCTTTCTTATTGATACCCGTTGGTTATCCTGCCGACGAAGCGACTGTACCTGACATCCGAAGAAAGAACAAAGAGGAAGTGCTTATTTGGTATAAGTAATTTCTTATTTAATTCTATCACTAAAAACTTTTTTAAATTTCTCAACTTTTGGTTTTACCACCATTTGGCAATATGGGTTAGAACCGTTTAAGTTGAAGTAATCTTGGTGATAATTTTCGGCCTTGTAAAAAATACTGGCTGGTTCAAATGTCGTAACTATTGGAGCATCATAAGCACCTGACTGGGCCAAGTCATTTTTGATGTTTTCAGCAATTTGCTTTTGAGTAGCGTCATGGTAAAATACAGCCGAGCGATATTGTGTACCAATATCTCCACCTTGACGATTAAGAGTAGTTGGGTCGTGGGTCTTCCAAAATACCTCCAATAGCTCTTCAAAGGATATAATATTAGGATTGTAAGTAATCTGACAAACTTCGGCATGGCCCGTTTGGCCAGTACAGACATCTTTGTAAGTAGGATTTTTGAGCGTACCACCCATATAACCTGACTCTACTTTTTCAACACCCTTCAATTTTTGAAACACTGCTTCAACACACCAAAAACATCCTGCCGCCAAAGTAGCTACTTTATATGTTGATAGTGATGAAATCTCTTCTTTTACATTTTCTTGATTCATTTTCTTAACTTTGTTTTTTACGACTTGAGCATTGGACAAGTATCCAATAAACAGAAGTACAATTAGTGGGACATTGTATTTCATTTTAACAATTTACTTTTGGGTTATGTTTCCTTACTATCAAATTTTAAATTAACTCTTTAAGAAACCATCACGCTACATTTCATAGCAAAATCTACAATCCAATGAAGAAAATTGATATTGATGACTTTAAGTTTAACGGTAAAGGCAAATTTTCGATTAAAAAATCTGAGACCAAAGTTAATGATTTTTATGATGATAAAGAAGATTATGAGATAGCTTTAAAGTCCCTTCAGACTGAACTTGACGAGCTACAAGAAAAAATGTTTGCTCATAATAAATACGGTCTGTTGGTTATTTTTCAGGCAATGGATGCCGCAGGAAAAGATGTAACATTGAAAGCAGTCTTCTCAGGAGTCAACCCACAAGGAATTAGGATTTATTCTTTTAAACGTCCAACTGAAACTGAGCTTGACCACGATTTTTTGTGGCGAACCAATATGCAATTGCCCGAACGTGGAACAATTACGGTTTTCAATCGTTCTTATTATGAAGAAGTTTTGGTAGTAAAAGTTCATCCAGAAATACTTATAAATAACCAACGGCTCCCTGTCGAAATCTCTGGCGACTTAGACGAAGTATGGAAAAATAGGTATGAAGATATTACTAATTTAGAAAAATACCTTACTCGAAACGGTATTCATCTTGTGAAGTTTTTTCTGAATGTTTCAAAAAAAGAACAATCTGAAAGGCTCATTGAAAGGATTGAAGACCCTTCAAAAAATTGGAAGTTTGAAGAACAAGATGTAAAAGAAAGAGAGTTTTGGAACAACTACCAAAAAGCGTATGAAGATGCTATCAACGCTACTTCGACCGAGGGGTGTCCATGGTATATCATTCCGGCTGATGATAAGAAAAATATGCGTTTAATTGTTGCGAGTATTCTAACCCAAAAACTAAAATCGCTTGATATTAATTATCCAAAATCTGATGCGGAAAGACAAGCAACACTAAAAAGTTTAATTAAAAAAATCCGATTACAAGACAATATTTAATTTCGCATAAAAACAAAATAAACAACATAAAGCGATATTATTAAACGGTAACATTTCTACTTAAAACACTAATAATAAGTAACTTACAAGGTTTTTATTTTAAGAAACATCTAATTTCTCATTTATATATTTTTTTGACCGTGTGAGTAGTACATAAAAACATTTATACATATACACGTTTGATTTTTGTGTGAATTTTTCCAAAAATCTTTAATCATTCATATAAATCATCCAAAATTAAAATCAACTATACAATAAAATCATAAAATTTTTGTTGAAGAAATTTGATTTAAAGGAATTTATTAATTACGTATAAAAATAAAATAACAATTAAAATGCGATATTATTAAACGGTAACATTATTACTTAAAACACTAATAATAAGTGATTTATATTTATTATTTTAAAGGTTCATAAAATATACATTTTCACATATTTTTTCAACTTTGAGGGCAATATTGAGGGTCATTTTTTACATTTGTATCATATTAGCAGGACGCAGAATTATATCTGCGTCCCTTTCGTATTTATAAAAGCATAATTAAAGTGAAAGCTCACGAACTATTAAAGATTTATGAAGAAGATAGTTTTATCAAAACTCTTCTTGAAGAAATAAAATCAAAAAAGAATGTTTACATCAAAGGTCTATCTGGAAGTTTAGATGCAATCATTGCTTCAGTCAATTATAAAGTAAATCCCCAACACAATATCTTTATTCTTAATGATAAAGAAGATGCTGCCTACTTCTACAACGACCTACAAAATTTGCTTGGAGAAGAGAACGTTTATCTTTTTCCGATGTCTTATAAAAAGCCTTATTCATATGAAGAAATAGATAATGCCAATGTGTTACAGCGTTCGGAGGTCCTGAATCAACTTAACAATGAAAAGACCAATCTTTTGATTGTAACTTACCCCGAAGCTCTTTCCGAAAAAGTAATCAATAAGAAATCATTAATCGCCAACACACTTCAAATTAAAATAGGCGAAAAACTTGATGTAAGTTTTATTTCGGAGTTACTGGTATCTTATGATTTTGAAAAAACAGATTTCGTTTACGAGCCTGGACAGTTTTCGATTCGTGGTGGTATTGTTGATATTTTTTCATATGCATCTGAGTTTCCTTGTCGTATCGAACTCTTCGGAGATGAAATTGATAGCCTCCGACTTTTCAATCCTGAGTCACAGCTATCTATGCAATCTGTCAACCAAATTAATGTCATTCCTGACGTTCAAAACAAACTAATTCAAGAAACTCGTGAATCTTTCTTTAATTTTATTCGGAATAAAAGTACTATATGGATAAAAGACGCAGAATATTCTTTAGGGTGTATGGAGGATTGTTTCAATAATGTTGAGCAACAATTCCATAAAATACTCGAACAAAGCGGAGGTATAAAAATAATATTAAAGCCTGAAGAACTTTTTGAAACTCGGAGAACCTACCTCAATGAACTCAAAAAATTTGATGTCATAGAATTCGGAACAAAGTCTTATTTTAAAGACTCAGAGAAAATGATTTTCCCCTCAAAAAGCCAACCGTCATTCAATAAAGACTTTAAGAGGCTCATTGATAACGTAAAAGAAAACCAACTCAATGGTATTTCGACACTAATTACTTCTGACTCGCTCAAACAACTAAATAGGCTTGAATCTATTTTTGAAGAGATAGACCCGCTCACCAAATTCAATGCCTTAGAAATTTCACTTCGTGCGGGTTTTATTGATGAACTTACAAAAGTTGCGTGCTACACCGATCACCAAATTTTTGACCGCTATCATCGATTCAAAGTCCGTGATAAATTCAGTAAGTCAAAGGCATTGACTCTGAAAGAATTAAAGTCACTCCAAACTGGCGATTTCGTTACGCACATTGATTATGGAATTGGCCGATTTGTGGGTTTAGAAAAAATTATGGTTGGCGATAAAGAACAAGAAGCCGTAAGGTTGATTTATCGTGACAATGATATTTTACTCGTAAATATACATTCTTTACATAAAATTGCGAAATATTCAGGTAAAGAAGGAGCTCCACCAACTATGAGTAAGTTGGGTTCGGGAGAGTGGGAAAACAAGAAATCGAAAGTCAAACGACAGGTAAAAGATATTGCCAAAGAGTTGATTGCCTTATACGCCAAGCGTCGCCTTGCACCTGGTTTTCAGTTTTCAAAAGATAATTTTATGCAAGCCGAGTTAGAGTCTTCGTTTCTTTATGAAGACACACCTGACCAAGCCAAAGCCACAAGTGATGTGAAAGATGATATGGAAAAACCATACCCAATGGATAGGTTAGTATGTGGAGATGTTGGCTTCGGAAAAACCGAAATTGCCATTCGTGCAGCATTCAAAGCGGTGGCTGATAGTAAGCAAGTAGCTGTCTTGGTTCCGACTACAATTTTGGCTATGCAGCATCATAAAACATTTGCCGAGCGTCTGTCAAAACTACCTGTTAATATTGAAGAGATTAGTCGTTTCCGAACGGCAAAAGAAATAACTCAAACACTAAAAAATATAAAGGAAGGAAAGACTGATATTCTTGTTGGCACGCACCGTATTCTTAATAAAGATATTGAATTCAAAGACCTCGGTTTATTGATTATTGATGAAGAACAAAAGTTTGGTGTAAAAGCCAAAGACCGTTTGAAAGAAATTAAGCACAACGTAGATGTGTTGACTTTGACTGCCACGCCAATTCCGAGGACACTACATTTTTCATTGTTGGGAGCAAGAGACTTGTCTATTATTTCGACGCCTCCACCTAACCGCCAACCTGTTACGACCGAGGTGCATGTTTTCAAAGAAGAGCTTATTAGAGATGCCATTAGTTACGAACTGAAACGTGGCGGACAAGTTTTTTTCGTTCATAATAGAGTGAATGATATTGAATCAATTGCCAACATAATTCTTCGACTCGTGCCTGATGCAAAAATTGGAATAGCCCATGGACAAATGGACGGTGACAAGTTAGAAAAAGTAATGATGAAATTTATTGAGGGTGAATATGATATTCTGGTTTCGACCAATATCATCGAATCGGGTCTGGATATATCTAATGCTAATACCATTATAATAAATCAAGCACAAAACATTGGGATGTCTGACCTTCACCAAATGCGTGGTAGAGTAGGGCGTTCCAACCGAAAAGCCTTTTGTTATTTGCTTACTCCACCCGTATCGTTGCTTTCAAAAGATGCTCGAAAGCGTTTGCAGACACTCGAAGAGTTTTCAGATTTAGGAGATGGCTTCAAAGTTTCGATGAGAGATTTGGATATTCGTGGAGCAGGAAATCTTTTAGGTGCCGAACAAAGTGGTTTCATTAATGATTTGGGGTATGAAACTTATCATAAAATTTTGGATGAGGCTGTTCAGGAATTGAAAGAGAACGAATTTAAAGACCTCTTTACAAAAGATTTGTCTTCTGTTATTGATTTAAGGCTTCCTGATTGCCAAATTGAAACCGATTTACAAATTATTATTCCTGAAAGTTACGTTAGCAATATTTCCGAAAGACTTTCGCTTTATAATCAACTTGATAATATTGAAAGAGAAGAAGAACTACAAGAATTCCAAAAATCAATGGTTGATAGATTTGGCCCAATGCCTGAAGAAGTAGAAAATCTATTCAAAATTGCCCGAATTCGATGGAAAGCCGAGCAGATTGGTTTTGAAAAATTAACCTTGAAAAACAATATCCTAAAAGGATACTTCGTTTCACAAGAGCGTACCGAATATTTTCAGACCGATAAGTTTGGCAAAATTCTTGATTATATTAAGAGTAATCCTAAACATTGTTCACTTAAAGAAATCAAGTCTAAACTACTTCTTACTGTCGAAAAAGTACATTCCATTGATGATTTAGATAAATTATTAAGCGGTATTATCTAATTTATACAGTTTATTAAGTAATTGAATTTCAGATTTCTACTGAAATATATATTGAATTACCTATTTTTGCAAAACGAATTTAATTAACAAAAATCATTCCGAAAATGAAAAAACTACTTTTTAGTTCGACTGCGGTTGCATTAGCTTTTGTGCTAATTCTAAGTGGTTGTTCGAGCAAAAAGAAAGCTTCAAGTATCAATCCAGGTCGAAAAAGTACGGCTACTGGTATTGCCTACAACAAGAAAAGTAAGAAAGGAAAAGAGCCTGAGGGTTTACAAGTTAAAGACTTCAAAGGCCAACCCGCAGGTCCAAACTTAGTTTTTATTGAAGGTGGACGCTTTACGATGGGTACGGTTGAAGAGGATGTAACTTTTTCTCGTGATAACCTGGAAAGAACCGTAACAGTTTCGTCATTTTATATGGATGAAACTGAAATTACGAACCTTCACTGGTTAGAATATCTTCACGCTGTTCAAAAAGATTCTTCTCAGGAGTTCTATGAAACAGCTCTACCAGATACAACAGTTTGGTTAAGTAAGTTATCTTTCAATGACCAATTTACTGAACAGTATCTTCGCTACCCAGGTTTTCGTATGTACCCAGTAGTTGGTGTTTCATGGGTTCAAGCCTCAGATTACTGTAAATGGAGAACTGAAGCTGTAAATGGTGAAATGGCGGCTCGTTTTGGTGATAAAGCTAAGAAATCAAAGAGTGGTAGTGGTTTTGGTAAGAAATCTAAAAAAGGAGCTCCAGCTCCAGAGGCACCATCAGTTAAAGTTGGTGGTCGTTTAGCGATTGAATCGGGTAACGTTTTACCTGCTTATCGTCTCCCAACTGAGGCAGAATGGGAATATGCCGCAAAGGCTTTGATTGGTACGCAATACATGGATGAAAATCAGTCTAACCAACGTATTTATCCTTGGGATGGCTCTTCTATGCGTAAAAGCAAAGGTAAAGCAAAAGGAACCATGTTAGCAAACTTCAAACGTGGTCGTGGTGACTATGCTGGTATTGCTGGTCATCAAAATGATAAAGGAACAATTACTGTTGAAGTTTATGAGTTCCCTGCGAATGACTTTGGTTTATATCAAATGGCAGGAAATGTAAATGAGTGGGTATATGACCTTTATCGTCCGAACTCTTTCCAAGATGTGAATGATTTGAATCCTATCCGTCGTAATGACTTCTTAGATGAAGAAAAACTTTATGATAAAAAAGGATTTAACTCTTTAGTAGATAACAATTTAAGAGTTTATAAAGGTGGTTCTTGGAATGACGTTGCTTATTGGTTATCACCAGGTACACGTCGTGCTTTAGACCAAGATTCATCTACTGCTACTATCGGTTTCCGTTGTGCAATGATTGCAATCGGGCCAAAAGGCAAGCGTAAACTGTAAATAAAACACTGATTATCAGTCAAATCCCCTCCCAAAAGAGGGGATTTTTTATTTTAAAAGGCTGCCGCAATTGTTATCACACAAACCTCTTTTACTTCAGCATTTAAAAGTGTTATCCCCAATGATTCAATAGTCGAGCCAGTTGTCAACACGTCATCCACAATTGCAATTCTTTTGTTTCTAACTTTTTCATTATCAACTACTTCGAATATATTATCAACATTTTGAAAACGCTCTATGCGGCTCTTTTTTGTCTGTGTTGGGGTATGTGTAAGCCTTTTTACTGCATTTGTATCATATGGTACATTCAAAGCCTCTGAAAGCCCCTCTGCAATGCAATCTGCTTGATTATAACCTCTTTGAACTAATTTTGTTGGGTGCAATGGAACACCTATTATCAAATCAATCTTTTTGTCAAAATCTACCGCTTTCAAATCAACTCCGTAGATTTTACCCAAATACTTTCCAACTTCTGGTTTATTTCTATATTTCAATTCGTGGAGCAACTTCTGAACTTTTCCTTTCTTTGAAAACTTCATAAATGTAATAGTATCAGTCACTGGAATTTTACCCCAAAAACGATTTGAAACTTTATCAAGTCTTTGAATGTGTGAATTGGTGCGTGGCAAATCAATCATACAATTTGTACAAATCAGATTTTCTCCGCCTAAAAGAGCCTCTCCACAAGCTTCGCAAGTACGAGGATAGATTATATCTAAAAAATGCTTAAACCATTTCATAGTGATTGTTTAAGTTTGTATATCAAATAACATAAGATGACTCAAGAAGACAATATTTTAAAAGAAAATTGGCAAACATTACAAAGTTTCCTCAAAAATAACCTCGGTAAAAAACCAACTGACCTCAATGGAGTTTTATTTCTTATCGGCGTTCAAGAACTTGGACAAGGTAAAAAAGTTTTTACAAAAGAACAAAAACAAGACCTTATGCACATCGCAATTTGCAAGGTTTTAAGTTTTGGTGGCTATTATGAACTTGAAGGACGAGATGAGGAAGGCTGGCCCCATTGGAAATTAATAACTCCTTTACCACATTTTGATATGCTTTCGCAAGAAAAACTACTCAAACACTTTGTTTTAGAATACTTTAGAAAAGAAGTTGGCTTACATATTTAATCTAAACCTTATAAAACTATTATATATTTTAAAATGAAAATTATTTCATATAACGTAAACGGCGTGCGTTCGGCAATAAATAAAGGTCTTATTACTTGGCTAAAAACCAGCAACCCAGATATTTTATGTTTACAAGAGATTAAACTTTCTGAAACTGAATTAGTAAGTCCGCTTTTTGAAGAACTTGGTTATTATTGTTACTGGTACCCTGCTCAAAAACGTGGTTATAGCGGCGTTGCTATTTTAACTAAAATCAAACCTAACAATGTTAAGTATGGAATTGGCAACTCTCTTTTTGATGATGAAGGTAGAATTCTCAGAGCTGATTTCGATACTTTTTCTATTCTAAGTATGTATTTTCCTTCGGGTTCATCTGGCGATGAGCGTCAAGGTTTGAAGATGACTTTCTTAGATGATTTCTACATTTACATTCAAGAGCTTCAAAAAGAGTTACCTAATTTAATTATCAGCGGTGATGTAAATATCTGTCATCGGGAGATTGACATCCATAACCCCAAGGGTAACGCAAATTCGTCGGGCTTTTTACCCGAAGAACGTGCATGGGTTGGCAAATTTCTTGATAATGGTTACGTTGATACTTTTAGACATTTCAATCAAGAGCCACATCATTATACGTGGTGGTCATATAGGGCAGGAGCGAAGCAGAAAAACTTAGGTTGGCGTATTGACTATCACTTTGCTACCGAGAGCTTAAAAAATCGTTTAGCAAGTGCAGCCATTCATCCTGACCACTTGATGTCTGACCATTGTCCGATTGAATTAAACTTGCTTTAAAAATTTATTAAACCTTATACCATCATGTCAACATCTGTAAAAACTATTTTTGAAAAAATAGACGATTACAAAAGGAAGTATTATAAAAACCTACTTATTAAAGGGTCTTTATTTACTTTGGCTTTGATTTTCTCTGCCTTCTTATTAGTTAATACAGTCGAATATTTCGGTCGTTTTAACTCAACCATTCGAGCAATCTTGTTTTTTAGTTTTCTCGGAATGGTTATTTACTCACTATTTGCGTGGGTCGTCAAGCCATTACTTTATCTTTTTCATTTCAACGAACCACTTACTTACGAAAAAGCTGCGAATGAAATTGGCAAATTTTTCCCAGAAATAGGGGATAGGCTACTCAATACGCTTCAATTAGCTCAAATCTCTGATAAAGACAATTCTTTATTACAAGCAAGTATTGCCCAAAAAGCTAATGAATTGCGATTTGTTAAGTTTGCTGATGCTATCAAGATTGATGAAAATAAGAAATACCTAAAATATGCTATTCCTCCTTTGTTACTTATTCTTTTGATTGCAGCCGTCTCGCCTAAATTTTTCAAAAGCAGTACTGAGCGTATTGTTTATTTTCAGAAAGATTTTGCCGAAGAAGCACCATTTAAGTTTAAAATTACAAATGATGAATTAAAAGCAGTTAAAAACGAAGATTTCAACCTGAACCTTACACTTATTGGTAATGCAGTTCCTGAGGCTGTTTATTTAGTTGCCAACGACCGTAAGTTTAAAATGAATTCTGTTGATAACAAGAATTATACTTTTACTTTCTCAAAAGTTCAAAACCCAGTTGACTTTCATTTTTTAGCATCTGGTTTTAAATCAAATGAATTTGAACTTGAGCTGATTAGTCGTCCAAATCTACTTTCCTTTGATGTTACTTTAAATTATCCTTCTTATCTAAATAAATCAAACGAGAGTTTTGATAATGTTGGAAACCTTGTTGTGCCAGAAGGAACGACTGTTGAGTGGAACTTTAGAGCGGCTAATACCGATTCTTTGTATTTACTATTTGAAAACGAACCTAAGCATTTATCAAAAGATGGTTTCGGTGATAACTTCTCTTATGTTCGTCGCTTGAAAAATTCATCTTCGTATAAAATTCAGCTTAAAAACGAGTTTAGTGCTAATCGTGAAAACATTGATTTCTACATAAATGTTATTCCTGATAAATATCCACAGATTCAACTCGAACAAATTCGTGATACAACACTCTTCAATTACATAGTTTTAGGCGGAAATATTAACGATGATTATGGTTTGGCTCAATTCAAACTTTTCTTTCGTCCTGTGCGTGATGTTGCTCAAAGCCAAGCACCTGCATTTACTTCGGTTGATGTGGCTTTCAACAAAACTCAAATCTCTCAAAGTTTCTATTATCAGTTCCCTTTAAATGATTTAAAACTTAACCCAGGCGAAAAAGTCGAGTACTTCTTACAGGTTTGGGACAATGACGGCGTAAATGGTTCTAAAAGCACAAAAACGCCCGTTCTGACGTTTGCACTTCCTTCGGCTAAGAATTATGACGCTGAAGTAGAAAAAGCGACTGAGAAGACCGAAAATATGCTTGAGAAGCTCAATGAGAAATCTAAGAAACTAAAGAATGACCTTAACAATTTAGAGAACAAGCTAAAGAGTAAGAAAGACTTAGATTTTCAAGAGAAAAAACAATTGGAAGAATTGCTGAAAAAGCGTGACGAGTTAATGTCTGAAATGAAAGCAATGCAAGAACAGTTTGAAAAGATGCAAGAGAAAACCAATCGTTTTCAGCAACAATCTCCTGAACTCCAGAAGAAAATGGACCAACTCAAAAAGTTGATGGAAGAAATCATGAATGATGAAACCAACAAAATGTATGAAGAGTTGAAAAAAATGATGGAAAAAGGTTTAGATGAGAAAACCGTTGAGCAACTCGAAAAGCTAAAAAACCAAGAGCGTAATATGGATAAAGACATTGACCGTACGCTTAAACTTTTCAAACAACTCCAAATGCAACAAAAGGTTGAGAAAACTGCCAATGAACTGGAGAAACTCGCCGAGAAACAAGACAAATTGGGTGACGAATCTCAGAAAAATGAGAAAGAGCAAAATCAACAACAAAAAGATGCTAAGAATGAAGAACTGAAAAAAGAGCAAGAAAAGCTCTCGAAAGAGTTTGAAGATAAAAAAGAACAAATGAAAGACATCGAAAAATTGAGCAAAGAACTCAAGAAAGAATTCGATGAGCAGAAAGAAGAACAGGAAGAGGTATCTGAAGAACAAGAAAATTCAGAAGAACAACTCGACCAAAAGCAAAGTGGAGCCGCATCTAAGAGCCAAAAGAAAGCTGCTTCTAAAATGAAGAAGATGGCTCAGAAAATGAAAGAGTCGATGCAGTCTCAAGAGATGAAAGAAATGGATGAAGATATGGATGCTTTAAGAGCGATTCTTGAAAACCTTGTGAAACTTTCATTCGACCAAGAGAAGATTATGAAAGACTTCCGTAATATGAATGTTGCAGACCCTCGCTTCGTGAAACTTTCGCAAGACCAATTAAAGATTCAAGACGACGCCAAAATGATTGAGGACAGTTTGTATTCTTTGGCTAAGAGAGTTCTTCAAATTCAGTCTTTCGTGACAAAAGAAGTAACATCTATGCGAAACTCTATGGATGAAAGCGTAAAGTTTATTAAAGAACGTAAATTGAATGTAGCATCTGCCAAACAACAATTCTCTATGACTTCGATTAATAACCTTGCTTTAATGCTTAGCGATACCTTCAGTCAAATGCAGCAAATGATGGCTAACGCAATGCCGGGAAGTGGTAGCAAAGGTAAAAAAGGTAAAGCTCCATCGCCATCTTCAATGGGAGAGAAGCAAGACCAACTCAATAAATCTATGGAGCAATTATCTAAATCTGGCAAGTCAGGTCGTGGGTTATCTGAAGAAGCCGCAAAGCTTGCACAAGAACAAGCCGAACTCAGAAAACGCATACAACAAATGCAAGAGGAATTGAAAGGCACAGATGCAGGTAAGAAACTTGGTAGTGAATTAAAAGAACTTGAAAAGAAAATGGATGAGAACGAGACAGATTTAGTAAATAAACGCATAAACCCTGATTTGATTAAACGCTCTCGTGATATTCAAACAAGATTGCTCGAAGCCGAGAAAGCGGTTCAACAACAAGAAGAAGACCCTACACGTCAATCAAAGGCTGCCCAACAGTTTAATCGTCAGTCTCCACCATCAATGGATAAGTACTTACAAGAGAAACAAAAGCAAGTGGAATTAATTCGTACAGTTCCGCCTAATTATACACCATTCTATAAGAAACAAACGGATAATTATTTTAGAAAAATCAAGTAAACGTTTTTCTTAGTAAATTTGCAGGGACGCACTAAATGCGTCCCTTTTTTGTTGACTTATAAAATCTTCTATATGTTAGTCTTATAAAGGTTTTATTTTTTAGCACCAATAAAGAAGTCTTTAGAATCCCTTTTATAGTCAATATTATTTTGATTTATTTTTATTTAAATCATTGGAAGAAATTCCTCCAAAACACAAAGTCAAAAATTCACGTTTCACGTGAAACAGAGTAATTTAAAAAAGCTCAAACGTTTCACGTGGAAACATAAATAAAAAAGTAATGTTCAAAGAATACGATGTAATAGTTGTTGGTGCAGGCCATGCAGGATGTGAAGCAGCATCCGCCGCTGCCAATATGGGTTCGTCTGTTTTATTAGTAACAATGAATATGCACACCATTGCACAGATGTCGTGTAACCCTGCGATGGGCGGTGTAGCTAAAGGACAAATAGTTCGTGAAATAGACGCTTTAGGTGGTCAATCAGGAATCATTAGTGATAAGACAATGATTCAGTTCAGAATGCTTAATCGTTCAAAAGGACCAGCGATGTGGAGTCCAAGATGTCAGAGCGATAGAATGATGTTTGCACAAGAATGGAGAGATACGATGGAAAACATCCCGAACCTTGACTTTTGGCAAGAAATGATTGAAGGCTTGGTAATTAAAAAAAATAGGGTAGTAGGGGTACGCACAGGAATGGGTATCGAAATAAAAGGTAAATCGGTTGTACTGACTAATGGAACCTTTCTAAATGGAAAAATACACATCGGAGAGAAAAACTTCGGCGGTGGAAGAACAGGTGAGAAAGCAGCACACGGAATTACGGAGCAATTAATTGAATTAGGATTTGAGTCTGGACGAATGAAAACAGGAACCCCACCTCGTATTGATGGTCGTTCATTAAACTGGGATTTGATGGAAGAACAAAAAGGGGATGAAAACCCTGAGAAATTTTCTTATACTGATACTCCCAAATTAACCAAACAAAGAAGCTGCTTTGTGACATATACGAACGAAAAAGTTCACGAAGTTTTGAGAAAAGGATTTGATAAATCGCCAATGTTTAGCGGACGAATTAAAGGACTTGGCCCAAGATATTGTCCTTCAGTAGAAGATAAAATAAATCGTTTTGCTGATAAAGACCATCATCAAATATTTGTCGAACCAGAAGGATGGAATACAGTGGAAATGTACATCAATGGTTTTTCGACTTCATTGCCAGAAGAAATTCAATATGAAGCATTAACGAAAATAAAAGGTTTTGAAAATGTAAAAATGTTCAGACCAGGCTATGCAATCGAATATGATTTCTTTCCACCGACACAATTGAAACTTACGCTTGAAACTCAATTAATTGAGAAGTTATATTTTGCAGGACAAATAAATGGAACTACAGGATATGAAGAAGCAGCTTGTCAAGGATTGATGGCAGGAATAAATGCTCACAACAAAGTCCATGAAAAAGGTGACTTTATTCTCAAAAGAAATGAAGCATATATTGGAGTACTAATTGACGACTTAGTAAATAAAGGTACAGATGAGCCATACAGAATGTTTACATCAAGAGCAGAATTCAGAACTCTACTACGTCAAGACAATGCAGATATTCGCCTGACTCAAAAAGGCTATGATTTAGGTTTAGCATCTGAGACTCGTTTGAAAAGAGTGAATTTCAAAAAAGATGAGGCAGCTAAAATCGTAGAAGAAATTAAAACAAGAAAGATTACACCTGATAATGCGAATAATTATCTTGAACAAATCGGTTCATCGGCACTAAGGGAGAAGTCATCCTTCTACAATATTCTAAAACGTCCAGAAATAGAAATAGAAAATATTCGTTCATTAGATAATGATATGAAAGAATTTCTAAGTCAGTATGATGTTGAAGTAATCGAACAGGCAGTAATACATGTTAAGTATGAAAGCTACATTGAGAAGGAATTATTGATGGCAGAAAAAATGTCTCGTTTGGAAGACCTAAATATTAATCCAAACTTCGATTACGAAAAACTATTATCCATTTCTATCGAGGCAAGACAGAAACTTAAAAAAATAAAACCACAAACACTCGGACAAGCATCCAGAATAAGTGGAGTTTCGCCAGCAGATATTGCAGTAATAATGATACACCTCGGAAGATAAATAAAAATTAAAGTTTCTTAATTACCCTCAACAATTCGTTGAGGGTTTTATTTTTACTAAAAAATATTAAATCGTAAAATGATTAAAAGTAGTTTATTAAAAAGCGTGATTCTGATAACTGGGTCAAAGTTATTAATAAGTTGTGCACAGTTTGTTCCACCAACGGGAGGAAAGAAGGACGAAATTGCTCCAAAACTTATAAGTTCAATTCCGAAGGCGGAACAAAAAAACTTCAAAGAAAAAACGATAAGTTTAGAATTTGATGAATTAGTCGATGTCACAAGTTTAAGACAAGAGCTTTTGATTATTCCAGAAGCAGAAGGCACGTATGATATTCGTTCAAAATCAAATACTGTAATTCTGAAATTTGATAAAGCATTTAAGGATAGTACCACTTATACGCTCAATTTCAGAAAAGGCGTAAAAGACCTGAATGAAAGAAACGAATCAAAAAACCTAAAATTAGTTTTTAGTACAGGAAACCAGATTGATTCATTAAAAGTTAGTGGAAATATAAAGGGCTTACTGACAAATCAGCCAGTCTTGGAGGCACACGTCGCACTGTATAAACTTCATGATTCAATAGACCTCAAAAAAACAAAACCTGATTATTTTATAAAAACCGATTCAAGTGGCAATTATCAGTTTGAAAATATTAAAAGTGGAAAGTATCGTATTTATGCTTTTATGGATAAAAACAGTAATCTGAAATATGATACAAAAACTGAAGCAATCGGATTCAGAAATGATACGATTAATTTAGATAAAAACTTTAGTGGAATTGATTTATTTCTTGCAAATGCCAATAATGAAAAACCCAAAAACCAAAAAGTATTACCAAGAGCAGAAGATTACACTATATTATATGATAAGAATATCAAATCAATTGAAGTAAAGTTTGAAAACAAAAACGATAGTATTCCTTATTATGGAGAAGGTAAAGAATTAAAATTTTATAATTCAACCCAACGAACTGATACTTTAAAAGTTAATATTACAGTAACAGATTCAAGTGGAAATGCTTTGACTTATTTACAGAAGATAAAATTCAGAGAACCCGAAAAAAAGAAAAAAGAAAAGAGGGAATATTTGATACTCAACATAAAACCTAAAGTTGGAGAGGTAATAGATAAAAATCTCAAATATGAAATAAGTTTCGATACACCCATTCTTAGCTTTAATCAGAATCAATTTAAAATTCTGTCAGATACCATCAGAGAAGAGAAACTCGAAACCAGCAACTTCACGTGGAATAAATCCAAAACAAAGTTAATAATCACAAAAGAGATAAATTCAGAGCGAGAAGTAAAGATTGAAATGAGTAGGGGAGTGTTCATAAACATCAAAGGAGACTCAAGTGATAAACAAGATTTAAAGTACCCAATCTTAAAATCAGAAAACTATGGATTGATTGAAGGAAACTTTGAAGAGAAGAAAAACAGCAAAATCATTCAGATTATTAATGATAAATATGAAGTAGTAGCTGAACAAATAACAAGAGACAAGTTTTTATTCCAAAATATAAAACCTGGGATATATCTATTACGAACAATAAAAGACAAAAATGAAAACGGATATTGGGATTACGGCAATGTAGAAATGAATCTTTTACCAGAAGAAGTAACATTTTATGCCGAACCAATAAGGCTAAAAGCCAACTTTGAGGTACGTGGATTAGTCATAAAATAAATGATATTTCTCCACAAAATAAACAAGTGTTGAAAAGGTCAATTTAAAATAAAAAATATCCAAGAAATTTTGTGGACAAGCATGTGGATTGAATACCAATAATGTGAATTGATACGTTGAAAGCCATGTGGGAAACTCCACCGAAAAGTGGAAAGAATAAAAAAGAAGTGGAAATCAGGTAAAAGTATAGGGTTATCCTCAATTCACATGATGTTGATTAACGTGGACACATACTGTGGAAATGAGATTAAGTAATAAACAAAAAATATTTAGAGCCAATGTCAATAAATGGTATTAGAATTGATAATCAATAAAATAAGTGTTAATTAAGATAATAATGCTGTGGAAAAAGCAATTAGTTATGTACATTCACATTTAAAGCGTTGTCAACAACTAAAGTTTATTCACATATCCACAGCCCTAATAGTTTAAAACAGTAATTTTAAAATATATATATTTTTTTTTTTTAGGAAACTATGAAACGGTATTTATTGATAATTCTATTCTTTTCAATTCATTGGTTGGCCAAGGGTCAAGACATCGAATTGGCAAATGAATACTTCAAACAAGGGGAGTACGAAAAGGCAAAAGACATTTTTCAAAAAATTGCGAAGGATAAAAATAACATTCGCTTGATTCATCAAAATTATATTCAGTGTTTGTTCAAACTGAAAAATTTTGATGAAGCCGAAAAATATTTGAAGCGTCAGATAAAAAGCAATGACTTGACTGGAATCGTCTATCGTTCAGATTATACGAGCTTGCTCGAAATGACAGGAAAGATTGAGGAAGCTCAAAAAGAGATGGATGCCTTGATTGACCTTGCTGCCCGAACAGAAGGGACAATCTACGAGCTTCAAGATTTGCTATATCGAAATTCAAAAACCGAACTCGTCATTCAGTTACTGAAAAAAGGACGTGAAATTGCAAGAGACGAAAACAAGTACGCAATCTTGATGGCGAGAGCTTTTCTGTACAACGGTCAAAAAGAACCGATGATTGAAGAAATGTTAAAATATGGTTTGCTGGAAGGAAATCAAGATTATGTAAAAGCTACGTTTCAAGATAATCTGAAAACGGAAGCCGAAGTAGATATGCTCGAAAAAGCCCTTTATAGCAAGGTACAGAAGTTTCCGACCGAACAGTACTACACTGACATCCTAATTTGGCATTTAATCCAACAGAAAGAGTTTACGAAGGCTTTTATACAGACAAGAGCATTAGACCGTCGTTTAAGACAAGACGGACAACGAGTTTTTGAATTAGCCCAAACAGCCTTGGTAAACAAAGATTACAAAAGTGCAATTCAGATGTACGAGTATGTAATGAAAGAATATCCACAAGGCCAATATTATGCTTACGCTCGACGCAATGCTTTATTTTGCAAAGAAGAAGTCGTCAAAACAACTTATCCTGTAAGCATTGCCGATATTCGTTCGTTGATAAAAGATTATCAAGGATTATTTTCTGATTTAGGCCGAAATGTAAAAACAATGGAAGCTCTAAGAAATACAGCTCAACTTTACGCATTTTATTTGAACGAAAGAGATACTGCGATTACAGTTCTTGAAACGGCCATCATGATAGCAGGTTCTGACAATGCTTTCAGAGATAAATGTAAATTAGATTTAGGTGATATTTATGTGTTGAAAAACGAACCGTGGGAAGCAACATTGCTTTATTCACAAGTTGAAAAATCTCAGAAGGAAGACCAACTCGGACAAGAAGCAAAACTCAAAAATGCCAAGTTGCATTATTACAATGGCGAGTTTGATTTATCGAAAGAAGTGTTGGATATTCTGAAAAAAGCGACAACAAGAGAAATCGCAAATGATGCCATGCAGTTAAGTTTATTGATTCAAGATAACATCGGGCTTGACACTTCTGAGGTGGCCATGAAAGAATATGCCAAAGTCGATTTGCTACTTTTCCAAAACAGAAATTCAGAAGCAATGGCAGCACTCGACCAAATTTTTGAAAAGTATAAATCACATTCGTTGGCCGATGACATTTTGTGGTTACGAGCAAATACGAATCTCAAAATCAACAAGCCAGAAAAAGCATTAGAAGATTTAGAGCTACTTCGTAAAAATTATAACTTCGATATTTTGGCCGATGATGCCTTATTTTTACAAGCAAAGATTTACGAAGAAAACTTTCAGCAAAAGGATAAAGCGATGGAATTATACAGAGAAATTCTCCAAAAATTCCCAGGTTCAATCTTCGGAGCGGAAGCCCGTAAAAGATTCAGAAATTTAAGAGGCGATACAATAAATTAAGCCTTTTTACATTTATATTATTGAAACGCCTCAAAACTTTCTGCTTTGGGGCATTTTTGTTAAAAGAGTGTTAATAAACCCCTCAGATAGCCATTGAAACTATTTTTCCTCGTTTATCTAAAATAATCACTTACAAACTTTCACCCAATGAAATTCAAGTTATGCACATTATCCACAGTGTTATCCACATTTGTGCTATTAGCTAATGCACAAGAAGAAAGAGTCAAATCTTTTGGATATAACTACTACGGACAAAAAATAAACGAAAGAGCATTTTGTAGTCAATTTAGTTTTCGCTCAAAAGAAATAGCCGAAAAAGCAGTTGACGAAATTGTAAGAAGAAGCGGCTTAAAAAGAAACTTCTACGTAATGGAATGCCCAAATACCGATAACTGTTTTGCAGCAATACAAGGTCAGACTCGATTGATAGTCTATGATGGTTCATTCATGAAAAAAGCCAACGACTTGTCAAAATCGGATTGGGGTGCATTGAGTATCTTAGCCCACGAAATCGGACATCACTTGCAAGGACACACAATTGTAGAAGGAGGCAGCGACCCAGCTAAAGAACTCGAAGCGGATGAATTCTCGGGCTTTGTAATGTACCAAATGGGGGCTTCACTAAAAGATGCACAAGCAGCCATAAACAAGCTAACTTCAGATTATGATGGCGGAACTCACCCAGCAAGACCCAAACGCTTAGCAGCCATAAAAAAGGGTTATGAGAATGCCCAAGAGCTTTACCCTAATATCAAGAAAAGCGATGGAAGTGTAGTTACACAGCCAAAGTCTCAGCCAACGCAGCAAGCTCCACAGCCACAAATTCCACCACGAACAAATCCGCAGCCGATTCCACAGCAACAACAACCTCGAACTTACCCACAACCAGCTGATAATCAAGGCAATGTGGATAAAGTGGATAACTCGGTGGACAATTCTGAGGTGCCACCCAAAAGACCAGATATTATTGTAGCTGCACCAACAAATGTGGAAAACAGTGGTGAAGTTGTGAAAAAAGGTGGATGTTTTGAAGGAGATTGTAGCAATGGTTTTGGAAAAATGATAAATCCGAAAACAGAAGAAAAGTACGAAGGTGAGTGGAGAAACGGAAAACGGGATGGAAGAGGCGTAGAATTCTACTCTGATGGTGAGAAAAAGTATGTTGGTAACTTCAAAAATGGTAAGTATGAAGGTAATGGTACCTTTTTCTACAAAAATGGGGATAAATATGTGGGTAAGTACAAAAATGGTTTTATGAATGATGATAAGGGTTATTTTATCTTCAATAATAACATCAGATTGGTAGCTCGTGTGGAAAACAACATCAAACATGGAAAAGCCATGCGAATCTACCCAGATGGTAGGAGAGAAGATACTTTTTTTGTAAATGATATAGAAAAAAAAGGGTATATACCAGATAAGAAAATTAGATAAATTGATTCAAGGAAGGCTTCGTTTTAAACGAAGCCTTCCTTATTTATAATAATGGCAAAATAAAATTTTGAATAAAACTGAATAAATCAACGGACAAGTTTATTTACCTTTGTCCCCTCAAAATATGATAACCTAATATGTCTTGGTTTAAGAGAACTGATAAAGGAATACAAACTCCAACGGAGATGAAACGTGAAGCCCCCGATGGGCTTTGGTATCAATGTCCAAATTGCAAGAAAGCGATGCATACCCGTGAGCATAAACTTAATGCCTTTACGTGTATCAATTGCAACTACCACGAGAAAATTGGCTCTGAAGCATATTTTCAAATTTTGTTTGATGAAGGTGAATACACCGAACTCGACGAAAACCTTCGCTCAGGAGACCCACTAAAATTTACCGATACAAAATCTTACGTTGATAGAGTTCGAGCAACCGAAAAGAAATCAGGCTTAAAAGATGCCGCTCGAACTGCCTACGGAAAAATGGATGAACTCGACATTGTTATTACATGTATGGATTTTAGTTTCATTGGTGGTTCGATGGGGTCGGTAGTTGGAGAAAAAATTGCACGTGGAATCGACTACGCTCTGAAGCATAAAATGCCATTTTTGATGATTTCAAAATCGGGTGGTGCAAGAATGATGGAAGCGGGCTTTTCGTTAATGCAAATGGCAAAAACCTCAGCTCGTTTAGCTCAACTTTCAGAAGCAGGTCTTCCGTATATCTCATTATTAACAGACCCAACAACGGGAGGTGTAACGGCTTCTTACGCCATGCTCGGAGATTTTAATATTTCAGAGCCAGAAGCACTTATTGGTTTTGCAGGGCCACGTGTAATCAAAGAAACAATCGGCAAAGAATTACCAAAAGGTTTCCAAACTGCCGAATTTGTTTTAGACCACGGTTTTCTTGATTTCATCGTAGATAGAAAAGACCTAAAAGATAAACTCGCCAGTTTATTGAAAATGTTACAATAAAGAATACATAAGATTTTAGACAAGAGACAAAAGATATTTTTACCTTAAGAAAAATCATCTTTTGTCTCTTGTCTTTTATCTAAATTCTCAAAAAATGAGGCTAATCAAACACCCAGTTTTGTGTAACTATTATGTAACTTATCGCTGCAATGCTACGTGTAGTTTTTGTGATATTTGGGAAAAACCTTCACCTTACATTACTCTCGAAAATTTCAGAGAAAATCTCAAAGACCTAAAAAAACTCGGAGTTAAAGTTATTGATTTTACAGGAGGCGAACCACTCTTACACCGTGAATTAGACATACTTTTGGATGAAGCTAAAAAAGCAGGATTCATAACCACCGTCACTACCAATTGTTTACTCTACCCCAAGTATGCCGACCGCCTAAAAGGTAAAATTGACATACGTCACTTCTCGTTAGATTCACCCGACGAGGAAGAACATAATCAATCAAGAGGTGTAAAGTATTTCGATAAAATACTCGATTCTATACAAATAGCGAAAAAAAATAAAGAAAGACCAGATATTCTATTCACAGTATTTGAACAAAATGTGGATAAGATTGAGCGGGTGTAGAATGAAATCACTCAACCCAATGATTTAGTCTTAATTCTCAATCCAGTTTTCAACTATAACGCTGTAGAAACTGGGGAAAACCTTTCGGAGGCGAGTTTACAAAAACTTTGGTGGTGAGGAAAACAGAAAAATGTGTATTTGAATGAAGCGTTTATTGACCTCCGAAAAAATGGCGGAAATCGTGTAGAAAACCCAGTCTGTCGATCTGCTTCAAGTACAATAGTAATTTCGCCAGAAAACAAATTAGTTCTGCCCTATTACCATCTCGGAACAAAAGATTTTGAGATAAAAGGAAACCTTTTTGATTTGTACAAATCAAACGAAGTGCAAGAAATTGTGGCTTTAGAAGGTAAACTGAAAGAATGTGAAGGGTGTGTAATTAACTGCTATATGCAGTCATCTTTTTCAGTAGAAATCAATAAATACTTTTGGAAAGCACTTCCAAGCACCTTTAAATACAATTACATAAAAGGCACTTGGAAGAATTTGATTTAGTTATGACTTTTTGCCCTTCGACTTCGCTCAGGGAACAAAAAGTTGAGTTACTTCTTAGGCTTTGCCTTATTCTTATCAATAATAGCTTCAATCGAACTTACTGCCGAAATTCCAAAGAAACCAACAGCCTTTTTGGAAGAATTAGAATTTCTGTTAATGATATTGGTTGGAATATTTGCCAAAGGCGTAGAAAATAAACTACCATCTTGCGAAACTTGCTGAACAAACTGCAAATAGTAAAACTGCTCTTGAGTAATAGAATAAAGGTCAACTTTTAAGGTGTCTTTATCAGAGTATAATTCTCGGGCAACTGATGTGCGAATAGGCAGAATAAACAAAAGACCATCAGTTTTTGAACCTGGACTAAACCCAGCATCATAAGCAACCTGAATTTCAGTTGCCTTAGAAAAATACTTATTATTCTTGGCCGCTTTTACCCAATAACAATCTCCTTCACCCTCAAAATCTTTAGCATAGAATTGTGGTAGAAATCCTTCCTGTGGGCCATTTTCTGGTTTAATAGGGAGTTTCTCTACTTCGTAGTTAATAGAATCAATCTTCGGTACACGATTGAGCTTAGAAACCGAAATAAACTCATCATCTCCATATTTCACATAAAGAGCATATTGCTTTCCGATTTTATTCAAAGGTTTGTTTTTAGCATCGTAAGTATAAACACCATCCTTTTTCAAATCTTTAAATTCATAAGCAACACTATCTTGGTCAAATACAAATACCGTAGCTCCAAGAGCAGGCTTGATAGCAGAATTATCAAAGTACCCTTGAGTCAAGGTTAGCTTGATAGTTTGTGTTTCTGGCTTATTATTGACAAGGGCATCAACCGAAAGTTGAGAAACTCCTTCTTCAACATTGATATCAATAACATCCGTACATGAAAATAAAAATACGGAAAAAAAGTATATAGAAAATAAATTGCGAATATTTTTCATATTTTTATATTTTTAAGCCCTTCCTATCGGGGAGAGTTGGGCTTTCAGAATTTAAAATTATAAGTAACAGCTGGAATAATCGAACCAAAAACCGCATAACGAACCGCCTCAGTTTTTGTTGGGTCTGTCTCATTCTGGCGAACAAAGACCGAAAAAGGATTCCGACGATTATAAACATTATAAACTGAGAAGACCCATTCGCCAGTACCACGCTTAAAGAAACCGTATTTGGTTTGTCGGGTAGCCGCAAAGTCAAGACGGTGTGATGCTGGAATTCGATAAGCATTACGAGTATCGTAATAATTGTGAGGAAGGGCATAACCTTGCCAAATAAATTTATTAGTAGGGAAACTCGCAGGCGTACCAGTACTGAATGTAAAATTGCTTGAGAAAGTCCAACGTTTATTCAAATCATAAATCGCAACAACTGATAAATTATGTGTCTTATCAATTCTACTCGGAAACCAATTGTTTTGATTCAAACCTTCAATTTTTCTTTCCGTACGGGCGAGTGTATAACTCACCCAACCATTAAATTTACCCTTCGCTTTTTTTACATAAAACTCAGCTCCATAAGCACGACCTTTACCAAATAACAAATCTGCTTCTACTGCTGGATTCAACAATAAATCGGCATTTCTGACATAATCAATTTGATTGTAAAGGTCTTTGTAATATACCTCAACCGAAGTCTCAAATAGATTATCGCTGAAATTGTGAAAATATCCCAAAGCAAACTGGTCGGCCAGTTGTGGTTTAATATTATTACTACTCGGAGTCCAAACATCAAGAGGGGAAGACGCTGTTGTATTTGAAAGAAGGTGAATATACTGGGCCAAACGATTATAACTAACTTTGATTGAATTATCTTGTCCAAGGCTAATGTTTGCTGCGAATCTTGGCTCAAAATTGCCATATTGTTGAATACTGTTTCCCCAACCGAATTCAGTTGTTTTAGTAATGCTTCTTCTCTCACCGTCATTAGTAACGGCACTCAATTCATACGCTTTTCCTTTTCCTAAATAATTATAAAGCGAATATCTAAGCCCATATTGAAGCGAAATTTTTGAGGTCAACTTTTGCTCATTACCAATGTATAAAGCATTTTCAGCAGCAAATTTATCGTCTAAACCAATCGTACGTTCGACCCCACCAGAAATAGCGACTGCCTGACCTGGGTTGAATGTATAATAAGTCAATTGACCACCAAAAGTTATGGTATTTTTTGTATTTGGATAATAAGTAAAATCGGGCTTTATGCTGTAGGTAATAATATTCGATTTCCAACGAAAGGCATCTTGATTATTAGTTTCTTTCAAATCAGACTGCAAAGCGTAGTCATAGTTACTGTAAAAGACCGTATTATTAAGGAATAACTTATTGTTAAAAACGTGATTCCAGCGAAAACTTGTGGTTGCATTTCCCCAGTTAAAACCAAAATCAGCACCAAAAGTATCACGCCCAAAATATCCTGAAAGAAAAACCGTGTTCTTTTCATTGACACGATAATTAGCTTTAGCCGTAAAATCGTAGAAATAAAAACTCGTGCCTTTCAAATCAGAATTTAAAAAAGGCTTTGCCAAAATATCGATGTAAGACCGACGCAATGCTACAATAAAAGAACCCTTATCTTTCAAAAAAGGACGCTCATAAGTAAATCTTGAAAAGATACTACCGATTCCCCCAGAGAATTGCGGCTTTTTTGAGTTTCCTTCCTTCATTCTTACATCCAAAATAGAAGAAACACGTCCGCCGTACTGTGAAGGGATACCACCTTTAATCAATTTTACATCTTTTACAGCATCAGGATTAAAAACCGAGAAAAAACCAAAAAGGTGAGAGGAATTGTAAACTGGAGCTTCATCGAGCAAAACTAAATTTTGGTCAATGCCACCACCACGAACATTGAAACCCGAAGCTCCTTCACCAACTGAAGTTACTCCAGGTAGAAACTGGATACTTTTGATAATATCAACTTCTCCGAGCAAAGCAGGCATTTTTTGCATAGTCTTAATGTCAACTTTATTAACTGACATTTCAAGGCTTTTTACATTATCATCGGCCTTTTTTGTAGTAATAACCACTTCCTGCAAAAGCTTCGAATCATCTTTTAACTCAACATCTAACTTTACATCTTGACTCAAAAGCTCAACTCTTTTAGTAATTTTTTCAAAGCCAACATACGTCAATACCAAGTTATACGTTCCTTTGGGAAGTGTAAGCGAATAGAAGCCATACGGATTTGTCTGAGTTCCTGTCTTGACTTCCTGTACATAGACCGAAACACCAATCAAACCTTCGCCATTGGCGGCATCTTTTATGTACCCACTGACTGTAAATTTGTCTTGTGCTGAGGCATTCCACGTGAAAAACAGACTAACTAACAACAATAATAGTTTTTTCATGAATTGGATTTTTTGTAGTAATAAAAATGAAAACCATTTCTCATTTAAAAGAAATTCATAATTGTAAATATTTAAAACTGTGACAATTTTGGACGTTTTTTACTTGAAAAATAGTGAAGAATGGTAGATTTTTATTTTAAACGGTTAATGAATAAAAAATAATAGGGATTATTAAACTTAATACAAAACCAAGATTACCAACCAAAAGTAATAACGTTGGAAACATACCGAAAGTTTTGTTTGATGAAGCGGAAGTTTTGAGGGATAAAAGGGTGAATTAGAGAAATTCAGTAACAAAAGACGATTAATAGACAGAATAATAGAGAATATTTTAAGAAATTGCCGAAAAATCGGTAAACAATAGATTTTTAGTAGAAACCAAAAGAAAATTAGATGAAGAAAACACTCATTTTGCTTTTAATAAGTTTGAATATTTTTCAAACAAACGCACAAACACTCGAAAAACTCAGATGCGAATATCAAGAAACGCCAATGGGCTTGGAAGTGCTAAATCCACGATTATCATGGCAAATGAAAGCCACTAATCGAGGTGCAAAACAAACAGCTTATCAGATTTTAGTAGCCGATAACGAAGCCGACTTAAAGAAAGATAACGGAAACGTCTGGAACTCAGGCATAGTAAAATCTGAACAATCAATAAAAATAGATTATGCAGGAAAGCCACTCGAATCTCGAAAAAGATATTTCTGGAAAGTTAAAATTTGGAACGAAAAAAATAAACCAACACTTTACAGTGAGCCAACTTGGTGGGAAATGGCTTTGTTAAAAAAAGAAGATTGGTCGGCTCATTGGATTGGCAAAAATGGAACAGATGGCAAATCAATCGAACTCCAAAAAGAATTTAACTTAGGCAAGCGTGCCACAAGAGCAAGAATATATGTAACTGGAGTAGGAGCGTACCACTTGATTTTCAATGGAAAAAAAGTAGGTCAAGATATTCTTACGCCTGGTTTGACAAAAGATTCAAAAACAATTCCTTATCAGATTTACGAAATCTCAAACGAGGATTTAAGTATCGGTATCAACTTCATTACTGCCACTCTCGGAAATGCTTGGCAAAAAGGTAATCTGACAAACAAACTTTTATTTCAAATGGAAATGGAGTTTTATGATGGCTCTCGCCAAACCGTGATTTCGGATGGAAGTTGGAAGACTCGACTTTCACCAATTGTGTCAAATTCAATTTACGCTGGTGAAGTTTACAATGCCCAACTTGAATACGGCAAAGATTGGGAAAATGCGGCAATCATGGACGAACCTCAAAGTGGAATAGAACTCAAGCCTCAACTCTTGCCACAAGCAAGAGTTATAAAAGAAATAAAAGCAGTAAAAATAACCGAACCAAGAAAAGGGCGTTACGTTTTTGATTTCGGACAAAACATCGTTGGGTTTGCCTATCTACAAACCGAAGGAAAAGCAACCAAAGAAGTTGAACTAAAATATGCTGAAACCTTAACCGACAAAGGTTTGGCCGACCAAAAAGGAATCAAACCAACTGATAAATATCTTTTAAAAGGTTATGGCATAGAAAAATGGGAACCTAAATTCAGCTATCACGGCTTCCGATATGTTGAGGTAGAAGGTCTTCCTAAAAAAGCCGATGAAAATACTTTGGTTGCCAAAGTAATAGATGAGAATACACCTTTCGTAGAAAATTATGCTTACTCAGAAGACCTTTTGGCAAAAATTTATGCGAAAAAAGCAATAGCAGAACCAAATTTCAACGAATCTAAGGTTGTTATTACTCCGCAATTGGGTCAAGAGTCAAAAACTTTTGATACAAATTATGGTCAAATCAGTAGCCAATCGAACTTACAAGGCAATAAATTTAGCTTAAAACTGACCATTCCTGCAAATTCGTCAGCACAAATACAATTGCCACTTCAATCAGGAAAAACAATCAATAATGTTAAAGAAGGAGGGAAGTTCTTCATTGTAAAGAAGAAACCTGTAAAAATTGAGGGTATAACTTTAGTAAAATCCGAAAAAGACAAAGTAATCTTTGAAGTTTCAAGTGGAACTTATGAATTTGTGGTAGAATAAATCAATATAAATACCCATTTTAAAAACCACTGTATTTCGATTTTTAGAAATACAGTGGTTTTTTGTATTGTTAAATTCCCCAAAAAGTACAAAGTTTTCAAAACCAAATTCAATCAAATTACCAATTTAAAATAAAGAAAGATTTTTAGCTATATCAATAATCGTATAAATTTTGATTAAAGCACAAACTCATTATATTTGTAAAAAAGAGAAATAGGCTTTTCTTGTTTCGTGCTTCATCACAATAATTACCAAAACAATTGATAATGAATAAGTTCTGGCTTGTTTTATTTGTAATATTACCCATTTGTACCTTTGCCCAAAGTAGAGTAACAATAAAAGGTACAATCACTCAAGCAAACACTAACACACCGATTAATGGTGCAAATATCCTTATTCCTCAGACAGGATATGGCACAACCACCGACTCTCTCGGAAATTATGAAATGACGATCCTCAAAGGAAGTTTTCTCATAAAAATAACGCATCAAGGATATTTCAGTAAAAACTTCCAGCTTGATGCTACCAAAAACGCCACTCAAAATTTTACGCTTGATGAAAAAGTCAATGATTTAGCCGAAGTAGAGGTGAGTGCCAAAAGTGCCAATCAAAATGTGAAAAGTCTCACCACAGGTGTTTCGAGTTTAAACTACAAGGCATTAAAAAAATTGCCCACGCTTCTCGGCGAAGTTGATATTATCAAAAGCCTTTTTACGCTACCAGGGGTTACAACAGTAGGAGAGGGTGCGTCGGGTTTCAATGTGCGTGGCGGAAACATTGACCAAAATTTAATTTTATTAGAAGAAGCTCCCATTTTCAATTCTTCGCACTTGATGGGTTTCTTCTCAGTTTTTAATCCTGATGCTTTCCGAGATTTTAATTTTTACCGAGGTGGAGTTCCAGCTCAGTTTGGTGGTCGAGTATCGTCAGTTTTGAGTGTCAATCTGAAAGATGCCAATGCCAGCAAGTTTTCAATCAATGGCGGCGTTGGCACAATTTCGAGCCGATTATTTATTGAAAGCCCAATTATTAAAGATAAGCTTAGTTTTTTTGTGGCAGGTCGTATTTCTTACGTTGACCAAGTTGTCAATCTATTCAAAATCAAGCGTTTGTCAGGAAGTAAAGCAAATTTCTATGATATAACGGCCAAAGTAGAATACAAACCAACCAAGAAAGACAGGATATCTGTTTCGGCTTTTATCGGAAATGATAATTTCAAACTCGCAAAAGATACAATTTCTACTATCGACGAAAATAGTGATGCACGTTATCATTGGACATCACGGAATCTTTCAACTTCATGGTCGCATTATTTCGGACCAAAATTCACCCTAAAAACTCACGGTATTTTTGCGAATTATGATGTAGATATTATCAATACCGACTCCGCTTCGGCTTTTACACTCAGTAGTTCGATTGCTTATAAAAGTCTGAAATCGGTTTTGATATTTACACCCAACGAAAAACATGAAGCCGAAATCGGAGTACAAGTAAACAGCTACCTTATAAAACCCGGTAGCTTATTGCCTACTTTAGAAACCTCAAACAAAAACCCTGCACTTCTTCCTGACGAGCGAGCTTTAGAATCAGCCGTTTTTGTCAATGATAAAATCAAGATAAACTCAAAGTTTGACATGGGTATCGGTTTAAGATTTGCCTTGTATCAAGCTCTTGGAAGTGGCAAAGTTTATAATTATGAAGCAAACCAGCCTCGTTCTACTTTGAGTTTGACCGATTCTACAATGTTTCAAAAAGGTGATGTCATCCAGCAATATTCGAGTATAGAGCCAAGAATTTCATTCAATTATAGCATCAACGCCAATTCGAGCATCAAAGCAAGTGCCAACCGAATGAGCCAGTTTATCAATTTGCTTTCAAACACAACCGCAGCCTTGCCAAGCGACCGATGGAAAATAAGTGATGTTTACACAAAACCTCAATATTCTAATCAATTTTCGATTGGTTATTTCAGAAACTCAAAAGATAAAACTTACGAACTTTCGGCCGAACTATTTTACAAACAACTATTTAATGCCATCGACTATAAAGATGGTGAAACCCTAATTTTAAACCCAAAGCCCGAAACTGTTATTTTGCAAGGCGATGGTTTTGCTTATGGTGCCGAATTATTTATCAAAAAGAATTTAGGAGTTTTTACGGGTTGGTTGAGTTATACATATTCGCAGACACTCATAAAAATTGTTGGAGACTCACCCGAAGAAACCATCAACAACGGAAACTATTTTCCTCCGATTTTCAACCGTCCGCATAGTTTCAATGCGGTTGGTTCTTATCAAGCCAGTAAAACAGTCTCATTTTCGGGTAATTTAAATTTTACTTCGGGTAGAGCTATTACTTATCCAGCCTCAAAATTATTTTTATCGGGTTCGTTTTTGCCCTACTACAATAGTCGAAATCAATCACAGATACCTAACTATTTTAGAATTGATTTATCAATGAATATCGAAACGCATCCGTACCGAACAAAAGGCTATAGAAGCAACTGGAATTTTTCGCTCTACAATATACTATTCAGAAGAAATGCCTATTCAGTGTTTTTAAGGCAACAAACGCCTTTCAATATTTATGATTCAAGAGTAAAAATCTACAAACTTTCAGTTTTGGGAAGTATCATACCATCACTAACCTATAATTTTAAGTTCTGATATGAATTGGCAAACTAAATTTTTTCTACTTTTTGTTATAGCTTGTTTGGGTATGAATGCCTGTGTCGAACCCTTCGACCCAAAACTAAATAGCGATACACGAAGGTTAGTTATTGAATCTCAGCTTACAACAAAGCTTGATTATCAATACGTATATCTTACTTATGATGCTCCCTACAATTCAGATGCCTCGGTTTTTAAAGATTACGTGGCCGATGCCAAAGTTACTCTCAAAGATAATTTAGGAAATGAATACGCTTTCTTTGATGATCCATCACAAAATAATTCTGTAAAACTTCCTCGTGGCTATAACTATCGCTCAGTCGATAAAATCCAACTGGTTGTTGGGCGTACTTATCAGCTTTTTGTAGAAACTTTTGATAAGAAAAAATACGAATCTACTCCAGAAAAGGTAGTAGGTGTTCCAAAAATTGAAAAAGTAAATGTTGTTTTTAATGAAATAATTCCACCAGCCTATCTAAAAACCGAAAGAGGCGAATTTAGAGTAAGTGTAAATGTAAAAGATACACCAGGTGAAAAAAACTATTACAAATGGGATTGGTACAATGTTAAAAAAATAGATTGGTGTAGAGAATACACCGTAGCTAATGCCGCAGGTACTACTTCGTACGTGCAGCCATGCTGTCAGGATTGTTACGAAAAAGTAGTTTGTACCAATTGTTTGGAGTTAGAAAACGATAGGCTTATTGATGGAAATAGTTTTAATAGAAGCCTAACTAAAGTGCCATACGACAATACTAATAACTATTATTTGGTAATCAATCAATACTCAATCAACGAAAATGCCTACAAGTTTTGGAATACGGTAAAAGAACAAAGCAAAGCTTCGGGCGGATTATTTGACCCAACGCCAAAATCTATCCGAGGGAATTTTAAAAACACCAATAATGCCGCCGAAGAAGTACTCGGCTATTTTACGGTTTCTGATGTCCACGAAGAAATAGTAATTATCGACCGTAACCTTGCGAGTCCTAAACCATTTTACACCGAAAGTTACCAGCCACCTTGGTGGATACAACTTCCTGCATCTCAATGTTTTGCCTGTAACGAGTCGTTTACTCGCTCAAAATTTGCTCCAAAAGGCTGGAAATAAATATTTTGTTTCTTAAACTCTGACAAAGAACCAGCGAAATTTACATATTGAAAAATATTTTTATTAGTATGCTTGCATAATAATTTTAAAAATAATTATATTTGCATAATAGTATGCATGCATAATAATTTCTGATAAAAATATTCAACTATAAATACCATGACAGCAACCGAAAACAAATCATCAATTAAAGGTGGCGAATTTTTAATCAAAGAAGTAGAAGCTCACCAAATTTTCATTCCAGAAGAATTTACGGAAGAACAACAAATGATTGCCGAAACTTGCCGTGATTTCTTGAAAACAGAAGTTCACCCACGCCTAAATGAAATTGATTCGGCTAAGTCTCCAGAATTAATGTCATCTCTAATGACAAAAGCTGGTGAGTTGGGTCTTCTCGGAACAGCCGTCCCTGAAGAATACGGTGGTTTTGGTATGAATTTCAATACATCAATGTTGGTTGCTGAGGCTCTCGGAACAGGTCACTCGTTCTCGGTAGCACAATCAGCACACACAGGTATCGGAACTTTACCGATTGTATATTACGGAAATGAAGAACAAAAATCTAAATATTTGCCACTATTGGCTTCGGGCGAATGGAAAGCTGCTTATTGCTTAACTGAGCCAGATTCTGGTTCGGATGCCAACGCTGGAAAATCAAAAGCAGTTCTTTCAGCTGATGGAAAGCACTATATCATCAACGGACAAAAAATGTGGATAACCAATGGCGGTTTTGCCGAATTGTTTATCGTTTTCGCTAAAATTGATGATGATAAAAACCTTACAGCATTCATCGTAGAAAAATCTTTTGGTGGAATCACGATGAATGAGCCTGAGCATAAACTTGGTATCAAAGGCTCAGATACTCGTCAGGTTTTCTTTAATGATTGCCAAGTGCCTGTTGAAAACATGCTTTCAAGCCGTGGAAATGGATTTAAGATTGCTGTAAATATTCTAAACATTGGTCGTATCAAACTCGGTATTGCCGTAGTAGGTGGCTCAAAAGGCTCACTTAATAACGCCATCAATTATGCCAACGAACGCAAGCAATTTGGAGTTTCTATTGCCTCATTTGGTGCGATAAAATATAAATTGGCTGAAATGGCTACTCGCATTTTTGCTTCTGAAACGGCCAACTACCGTGCAGGACAAAACATTGACGATGCCATTGAAGACTTAAAAGCACAAGGTTTGGGCGATGCCGAAGCAAAATTAAAGGCACTCGAACAGTTTGCTATTGAGTGTGCTATCATGAAAGTGCATAGCTCTGAGGTTCTGGACTATGTAGTTGACGAAAGCCTACAAGTTTATGGTGGAATGGGCTACTCGGCTGATGCTCCAATGGAGCGTTCGTACCGAGATGCACGTATTAACCGTATTTTTGAAGGTACAAACGAAATCAACCGTATGTTGATTGTCGATATGTTATTGAAGCGTGCTATGAAGGGCGAGATCGACCTAATGGGCCCAGCAATGGCAGTTGGCAAAGAAATCATGTCGATTCCAGATTTCAGTGCTTCTGATGATGAAACGCTTTTTGCGGCTGAGAAAAAAGTGTTGAAAAACTTGAAAAAAGCAGCTTTGATGGTTTCGGGTGCGGCAGTACAGAAATTCATGATGTCGTTATCAAGCGAACAGGAAATTTTGATGAATGTAGCAGATATGGCTATCGAAATTTATGTAGCAGAATCTGCACTATTGAGAGTTGAAAAACTAATCGGTATCAAAGGCGAGGCAGCAGTTGAGCTTCAAAAAGATATGGCCTTAATTTATTTAAACGAAGCGGTTGCCAAAGTAAATAACGCAGGTCGTGAGGCTATTACATCGTTTGCCGAAGGCGATGAACTCAGAGTAATGCTCATGGGCTTGAAACGTTTCACGAAAATCGAACCAATGAACCTCAAAAACGCTCGTCGCCGTGTGGCAGAAGCAATGATTGAGGAAAACAAATACATTTTTTAAAGAATAGGGTAATTTTTTAAAAAGGCTTAGAATCAACAACTAAAAATCAACAAACCGTCTTTCTGATTTGAGAGGCGGTTTTTATTTTTTTAGAAAACACGTACCTTTGAGTTCTTAATTTAAAAATAGGCTTATCTATTCGTAAACAATAAAATAATGGCATACGGACTTCTTAAAGGTAAAACAGGCATCATTTCAGGTGCATTAAACGAAAAATCAATTGCTTGGAAAGTTGCTTTGAAAGCACACGAAGAAGGAGCAAAGATAGTTTTGACCAATGCCCCAATAGCAATGCGTATGGGCGAAATCAATAAATTGGCTGAGATTTGTGAAGCACCAATCATTGCAGCAGATGCAACATCATTAGAAGATATTGAAAACCTTTACACAAAATCAATGGAGCATTTTGGTGGAAAAGTTGATTTTGTATTGCACTCAATCGGTATGTCGCCCAATATTCGTAAAGGAAAAGCTTACGGAGATTTGAATTATGATTGGTTTCTGAAAAGTGTTGATATTTCGGCTTTATCATTTCATAAATTCTTGCAAATTGCCGAAAAACTCGATGCTATCAATGAGTGGGGTTCGGTTGTAGCTCTTAGCTATATGGCGGCACAACGTACGTTTCCGTTTTATACAGATATGGCCGAAGCAAAAGCTATGCTTGAGTCGATTGCTCGTAGCTACGGTTATCGTTATGGTAAACTAAAAAAAGTGCGTGTAAATACAATTTCACAATCTCCAACCGAGACATCGGCTGGCTCTGGCATTGGCGGTTTTGATAAATTCTTTGATTTTGCTGATAAAATTGCTCCACTGGGCAATGCCTCTGCTGATTCCTGTGCTGATTATTGTATTACGCTTTTTTCAGACCTTACTCGTATGGTTACGATGCAAAACCTTTTCCACGATGGTGGATTTGTAAATACAGGTATTTCGGAAGATGTAATGGCTTTTATGGAGAAATAAAGTAATCAAGTATTAAAAAATGAAATCCCCGTAACTTTTTGAAATTACGGGGATTTCATTTTGAAAGATATTGTACTTTTTAAAGTTTTACCTGTGATTATTGGCGTTTTTGAACCAAATAGTATAATTTTTCCGTTATTTTTGTGAAACCAAAAAAATGAAAAAATGGAAACACTCGGTTATTTAGCAGGCATACTCACAACAATTGCCTTTGTACCACAAGTATTACAAATCTATAAAACCAAGTCAGCAAAAGATGTGTCGTTGGCTATGTTTTTGATTTTCACAACTGGTGTATTTATGTGGTTAGTTTATGGAATCAAAGCAAACGCTTTTCCTGTGATTGCAGCAAATGCCTTTACGTTGATTCTTTCGTTAGTGATTTTGTTTTTCAAGTTCAAATACAGAAAAACATCACATTAATAATCTATTTCGATGCCTGAGCGAAGCCTCAATGGAATTGCCGAAGGCTCGAAATAGATTATTGTTATTTCTTCTCAATAATCTCGTCAATAACAAAGAACGGACGTTTCTTTACTTCGATATAAATTCGGCTAATATACTCGCCAATAATTCCAAGCATGGTGAGCATTACACCACCTAAGAAAAACATTCCAACGGCCAATGATGCCAGCCCTGGTGTCTCTTCGGGCGTATGCCCGAATACTTTAAAACCGAAAAGTCGGTGAACCAAAAAGAAGACTCCAATAATAAGTGACGGAATAGCAATTGAAATGCCTAAATAAGTAGAAAGGCGAAGCGGGAAACTCGAAAATCCGAAAAGACCATCAAGAGCTAATTGTACCAACTTCTTGAAAGTATATTTTACTTCGCCAGCAGCACGCTCGGCACGCTCATAAGTTACGCCAATTTGCTTGAAACCCGCATACGCACGCATACCACGTATGAAGCGAATCTGCTCAGGCATGTCATGCACCAACACATTTACTACCTTTCTATCCATCACGCAGAAATCGCCCGAATCAAGAGGGATTTCAATATCTGAAATGGCCGCCATGATTCTGTAAAAACTCGAATACGCCAATTTTTTGAAGAAACCTTCCTTACGTTTTGTTCTTACGGCATAAACAACTTCGTAACCTTCACGCCATTTATCCAGAAAACGGTGTAGTTCTTCGGGGGGGTCTTGCAAATCGCCATCCATAATAATGATTGCATCGCCTTTCGCTTCTTGAATTCCTGCCGAAATGGCTGGTTGATGACCAAAATTTCTCGAAAGCTTAATTACCCGTACATGAGAATCCTTCTCGGCCATTACACGCATCATTGTCAACGAACTATCACGAGAGCCATCATCAATCAAGACAATTTCGTAATCTTCTTTCCAAGATGGGGCAGCATTCGTAAGACGAGTATAAAGATTTTGGAGGTTTTCTTCTTCGTTATAAATCGGGATAACAATCGAAATCATTGGTCTGAAAAGTAGGTCGATGTTTAATAATTGCCTAAATGCAATTATTTTTCATTTGATGAGTAAAAAAACAACAAGATGCAAAGATAGGTCTTTTGAAGCAGAAAACGGAAAAATAGAAGATAAGAAAACAAAAAAGTCTCGCCTGAGTATCAGACAAGACTTTCCGTTTTTGGATGCGTATGATATATAAACGCCAATGTAATGTGAATAGTTTTACAGTTGAAAAACTATTTAACTATTTTTCAAAAAAAATCATCAAAATCCAATTTGCCCCGAAAGCGAAGCTCCATAAGGCACCGAGTCGGTATTTATTCCCATTGCTTTACAGGCTTCGGCAGCAACCCTGATTGAGTTGTTGGTGCTACGTTCATCTGGATAAATATGAACCATGTTTGCTAAATAGAGATTTTCAGTAGCAGTTTTGCAATTGGTTACTTTTCCCGAAAAATTCAAATCGCAGACCGTTGCGGCAGTATTAGTTTTGAAAACAAATACATTTTTTATCCAGTCTTCCGAAAATTCAGGATTTATTTTCTTTAAAGGAGGAATCATCACGGCTTTTATTTCGTCTTCGGTCATGGTTGCCAAAGATTCGCTCATGGCAAAATAACGAGAAAGATAAACTATGTGCGAGCCGTTGTATTCTTCTTTCGGGATAAAGTTTGTATGTTCGATAACACCACCGAAAGGATAACCTTCGTCGGCAACGTTCATCCAATAAATATGGCTGAAAGATTTTTTCAATTCTAAAATCGTACAAACTGCTCCGAAATACTCAACGCCATTGGCATCGAGTGGACAATTTTTGATTTTATCGAAATAAAGCGATGGAATCGTTAAAAGAAACTTTCCACCATCAATAGTCATATTTTTGGTAATAATGCCTTCTACCTTGCCATTTGCTATCTTAAACTCTTCAATTGGCTCGTTCTTGATTAATTCTACACCCATTTGTTCTAAACGAGAAATTAGCGTATCCATCAAGGTTTTCCAGCTACCATTGATGTAGCCGAGGCGTTCGTCACCACCCTTGCGAGAGTTTAGTCGTTGTGCCATTCGGCCGATCATCCAAGCCAGCGGAACTTTATTGGCATACGGCCCAAACTTAATATTGAGCATTGGCTTCCAAAGGGCATCAGTAATATCACGGCCAGCCCAACGATAGAACCAATCAAGCGTTGGTATTCCTTCATTTTCACGCCATTTAGCCATTTTTCCTAAGAAAAGGCTTGTCAGACCAAAACGAACTTTACCTATTAGACCTACAGGTTTGAATTTCAATAAATCAATTGGAGAATTAAAATCGTAGATTTTTCCATTGCGGAAAACTCCCATTGTGGTTTTTTTATAGAAAGCCTTATTTGATATTTTTAAGTCTTCGAGTAACCAACGAAGCTCGGCATCTTGCGTGAAAAAGTGGTGATAATAGTGTTCGAGTTGATTTCCGCCTATTTCAAAAGTATTGAGAAGTCCACCGAATTTATCGCTTCCTTCTATTACTGTTACTTTTACGCCTTGTTTGGCTGCTATGTAGGCCGCTGCAAGACCCGTCATTCCGCCGCCGATGATTGTTAAATTCTCCATAATTCCAGCCCCCTGACCCCCAATGGGGGAATAAAATTGTTTTTTATAATTTATTTTTACACTATCGACTTACTTTATTTCGATAACTTCTTCTTTTAAGACTTTAAATTGTCCATTTTCGAGTTTCCCGATTTGCATATTAAAAATCCCGATTGGTAAATCAGGTTTGGCAACAATCATATTGATGCGATTATTGTAGTAACGTTGCGTACTTAAAAATGTCGTAAACTTATTGGCCATTGTTTCAAGATGAAAAGCCAAACGATTTGTATTATTACTGAAAACAGCATAATAACCATCGTATCGTTTATTTGCTGGAACGAAAGCATTGTTTATTTCAATCTTGAAAGTATTCGAGCCATTGATTATACTTACTTGCTCGCCCGCATTTGCAGCGATTTGATTTTTATATAATGCTTGATTCAACTCATCTATTTCGGCAGGAGGCGTGTAGTTTTTGAAATGTACACGACTTATCCACAAAATGTCGTTAACGTACTTCATAATTCCAGGCACAAAACCCGCATAGTTATACGGAGGTATCGGCAGGCGTTGATAAGTGTTGATAGGAGCGTGGTCGTCGGGATTTCTGGAGTTATCGAAAGCGTAATAGTAATAGCGTCCGTTGTTTTTCCAGTTCAGAATCGTTGTTCCGAAGAATTTTCGACGGTTTTCTACATCATCCCAACTTTCGTAATAGGAAAAGGCACTAAATAGAATCGTGACAATTATAGAAATCTGTAAATATTTTTTCCAGTTTTTAGCTTGAATGACATTATAAAAACTCAAATAAACCACCACGAACAAAATCAGTGAAACTGTTTTATATCTGCTTGCAAAAGCCTGTTCGAGTCCTTGGCTGGCACGAGAAGCCGCAAAAGCTGCTCCGCTCAAACCCACAAAAATGAGTGCAGATAATAAGTAAAGGTTGAATTTTGGGTATTTTAAAATATTTTGATACAAAGTACTCGTTTTTTCGGCGGTAAGTCCTTTATAATTAGTTAGATACCAAAAATAGACAAAGCTAAAAAGTATATACAAAACCCAACCAAGCATCAAAACTCCTGCCAAAATGGCAATGGTAAATTTTAGATTTGTGCTGTAAAACTGAACCGTACTGTCAATCGGTGAGCCGAAAAACGCAAAAATATCTCCCACAATAATATGTGGATATTGGGTGAAATTTATCTTTACATCGGGACGAATGCCTGGCTTTTTGAAATCAAAGAAATAGAGAACAAACGAGAAAAGAACAATTCCTAAAAATTGAAGTTTCTCACTACGAGTGCGGGCATACAAAACTAAAGGAATGGCCGCAATAAAAGAAAACATTCCGTTTCCGTTCGTAAACATTGCCACAAAAAACAGGATATTGGCTAAATAAAAAGCCCATTTTTGCTTGTAAAATAACAAAAGAGAAAAGCCCCAAAGCCCAAAAATGATAACAGTATTAGGTTGAAGAGAAGTAATCGCCCAAAAGATATTTTCGATGGGTTGTGTGTTGAAAACAATAAAAATAATCGGAATAAGGTAAGCTAATTTTAGGTTTATTTCTCTCAAAACTCGGTAGAAAACAAAAGGTAAAATTAGTAGATACGAAACCCCCATGAGCATCAAAATCTTGTAGTTTACTTCACCGAAAAGATTGTAGCAAAGGAGCGTGCTGAGGCGGACGTACAAAATTCGATGTTCGCACATTTGCGAAAACAATAAAGCAATTTTCTCAGAAAAAGTCTCTTGTTGCATCCAACTCGCCAAAAAACCTTCGATTCCGTGCCAGTCGTCGTTCCAACCGATGTTGAAAGCATTATGAAAAACGAATAGATAAAAGCCAATAATTGGCAGTAGAATCAACAGATATGTGACGAGTTTTTTATTCATGCTCTATGAAACGGGATTTATATTTTTTCAACGGTTTGGATATAGTCCTGAAAGTGTACTGCAGGAAGAAAATTGAAGTTTACTCGGTAAGAAAGCACCGTAAAAACTAATATCAAGGTGCTGAGAAAGGCTTGGCTCAAAATTCCAAAGAATAGAAGCAAGCCCCAAATCGGAATTTGGTAATTAAAAATATAAACTAAAGAAATTCCAAAAATGGCAGTTAGAATAAGCAAAGAAACGGCAATGAGTAATCGTACTGAAACGGTATCAACATAAACAGCTACGGCACTTAGACCGTGAATCACCAATGATGTATAATTCATTTTTGATTTGCCCATGTATCTTTCGCCACGCTCCAAACCTACTGATTTGTATAACAAACGTGAACGAATAACACCACCTGGATAATGATTCCAAATATCAGAAATATGAGCAACTTTATCGAGTAAAACCTTTGGAATGACCGAATAATTGCCAAAATTGATAACTTTTCCTGTCAAGAAAACAAATATGTACTTGTAGATTTTATAGAAAATTTTGAAGAAAAAACTCTCTTTTCGCTTAGTTCGACGGGCAAAAACAATCTCGTTTGCTTTACCTTTGATGGCTTCTTCCAATAAAATTGGTAAATGTTCAGGCTTGTCTTCACCGTCTACATCCATGACAACAACCAAATCTTGCTCCGAAATTTTATTCAGATAAGATATTCCAATAGCAATAGATTTTTGATGCCCAAGGTTTTTATTGAGGTGAATAATCTCAACTGGATGTCCAGCCAATTTTGTAGCATCAACTTCTAAACTTGAACAATCGTTAACAACCACAATTCGATAATCAGCAAATTGGGTAGGCAAAAGCACTTTACGAACCTCTGCGACGAGTTTGTAAAGACAATCCCAATCATTAAAAAGTGGTGTAACTATTGCTATTTTCATAAAGCCCCTAAGCCCCCTGAAGGGAGTGTAAGAAATCAAATTTTTGCAAAATTACTAAAAATTAGCTTCAAGTGCTTGAATTTGTTTTTCGTAAGACGCCAACGTTTGCCGAATTGTAGCATCGTACTTAAAATCCAGCCATTCGTTAATATCAGTAAACATTTGTTGGCGGTTTCGTAGAAAATACAGATTGGTTGAGGATTGCACATTGCTCAAACCTCCACGGTGTTTGCGATAAACCCCCATTAGCTCATTGATATAATGAATCTTACCTGTTGCTGCTAATTGTATAACCAAAGCCCAATCGCCAGCAGCGGCTCGGCTATGCCATTCTACAAAGTCTCGTTCTCTGAAAATATTTCTGTAAAGTGTGGCTGCTGTGGCAATAAACCAACGGTCTTCTAAAATATCCACAATGCTTGATTCTATCGTTTGATTTTCTTCGTTGAAAAAATGTTCGGGCGAATTATCTTCATAAATCACTCGCATATTATGGTGACAAATGGCGTAATCTGGATTTGCTTCCATGAAATCTACTTGTTTTTGTAGTTTCAGTGGGTCAGTCCAATAATCATCACCTTCGCAAAGTGCCACGTAATCACCTTTGCAAGCCTTCAGTAGTCCCAAAACGTTATTTCTACCACCAAACTCTTTTGGTTCTCTTGGCCCTTGGTTTTCTTTATGCAAAAACGCTTGAAAGATATTCGGGTACTTATCAACATATTCCTGAATAACTTGTTGATTATTATCTGTCGAAGCATCATCGCCGATTACGATTTCAATCTCAAAATCGGTTTGTTGCATCAAAGCTCCATCAAGAGTCTGACGAATATATTTCTCGTGATTATATGTCGGAACACAAACACTTACTTTTGGCGGCATAATATATTTGTAATGTTATTCATTGTTGCAGGTTGTGATTTTTGTTACATAGTTGTTAAAAAAACAATTTGCAACAAATACAACACTAAAAGCTTTTCTTAATTTTATGAGGCAAAAGTGCAAAAAAACTATAAAGATTACTCAGCCATTTCGGGAAAATGTATTCTCTGATAATCTCTTTTTTTATTTCACGACTTGGTTTGGCCAGCCTCAAATAAGTTATAGCCGTTGGCATTTGTTTGAAATATTTGCCTACAAATTGCTTACTATCAAGCATCATACGATAATAACGAGCAATGTTTTTATTGAGCGTTTCGTGAAATTTATATCCTAATTCTTGGTCGATTCCTCGGTACATTCCGATGCGGTTTTGTAAGAAATCAGCATCTTTATAGCCATCTGTAAAACTCATGCCGCTATTACGATTTTTTCGGTAAACCGACATCGTTTCGTTAATATACTTAAATTTTGTTCCTCCTTTTCCCAACAAAATATAGCGAGGAATATCTCCACTTTTTGACTCATGAAACCACTGTGGATAATGTGTAATTACGCCATTGCGGAATAAAATCGCCGAAGTAGCAATAAACCAAACTTCGTCTTCGCCAATAAAATCTTCTACCGTAACGATTTCTTTTTGGTCGGGAGCATTCACAAACTGATTTGGGTGAGAATCATCATCAAAGATGATTTCGGCATTATGAAAACACGCCACAAAGTCAGAATTTTGGTCTAAAAAATCGGCCAGTTTTTGAAGTTTTTGGTCGGAAGTCCAATAGTCATCGCCATCCATCGGGGCGATGTATTTTCCTTTGGTAATTGCCAGAGCGGCCAATGTATTCGCTTTACCAAATCCACCGAGATTTTTCTCGTGAAGCATCGGTACAATAATATCAGGATATTTGGCGTAGTACTCTCTAATGATGTCAGCGGTCGAATCAGGAGAAGCATCATCGCCCACAATTACCTCAAATTTAAAGTTGACTTGTTGCGAAAGTATCGAATCGAGGGTTTTACGAATAAATTTTTCGTGATTATAAGTCAAAACTATCACACTAACTTTTATATCCGATTTTTCGTTGGGAAAAGTATTCAAGGAATTTCTACAATTAACTTATTAAAATAAAAACCCTTCTGCTTACAAATTTTTATAGAAGAGGTGACAAAATTAAACCAAAAAGTACTCCCAAATATTAGAAACACGTTAAATATTTCTGATAATCAGACTTTTTTTTGCTTTCTAAACTCGTCTAATCAATAAATCGTCTTATTTTTACATCGAAAAATACAAACAAACTATAAAACCATGCCTGTTACCACTGAAACTTACCCTTGGCTAAAATATTATCCAAAGGGTGTTCCCTACGAAATAAATCCAGAAGCCTATCCGTCAATTTTAGAATTGATGGAAGATGGTTTCAAAAAATTTGCTCATAAATCGGCCTATGCCTGCATGGGAAAAGAAATCACTTACGGGCAACTCGATACGCTTTCACGCAATTTTGCTGCTTATCTTCAAAGTATCGGAATGCAAAAAGGTGACCGAATTGCCATTCAAATGCCAAATGTTCTGCAATACCCTGTTGCTATGTTTGGTGCTTTACGTGCTGGGCTGACGGTTGTGAATACCAATCCGCTTTACACGCCACGTGAAATGGAGCATCAGTTTAAAGATTCGGGAGCAAAAGCGATTGTTATTGTAGCAAATTTTGCATCGAGTCTTGAAAAAATTCTGGGTAATACTTCAATCAAGCACGTTTTTGTGACAGAGTTGGGCGATATGCTGGGTTTCCCGAAAAAGCAGATTGTAAATTTTGTTGTGAAGAGTGTCAAGAAAATGGTTCCTGCCTTCAGTTTGCCTACTTCACAGTCTTTTATGGGTGCCGTAAGCAAAGGTGCAAGCCAAACTTGGACAAAGCCAACGATGCAAAACACTGATTTAGCATTTATTCAATACACAGGCGGAACAACTGGTGTATCGAAAGGAGCTATGCTTACCCACCGAAATATCGTGGCAAACCTCGAGGCAAATAATGTTTGGCAAGGTGTTTTGACCGATAAAATTACCGATGAAAAACCTGTTGTCGTAGCTGCTTTGCCACTTTATCATATTTATGCTCTAACGGTAAATGCTCTTACTGCTCTAAAAACAGGTACGATGAATTTGCTTATCACAAATCCTCGTGATTTGGAGGCCTTCATCAAAGATTTGAAAAAATATCCTCCGCACGTATTTACAGGCGTGAATACTCTTTACAACGGCTTGCTCAATCATCCGAAAATTGGAGAAGTTGATTTTAGCAAGTTAGTTATCACATCAGCAGGTGGAATGGCACTTCAGGGAGTTGTGGCTAATCGTTGGAAAGATTTAACTGGAAACCTACCAGCCGAAGGCTATGGTTTGTCAGAAACCTCGCCTGTGCTTACATCAAACCCACTTATTGGAGAAAACCGTGTTGGCACAATCGGAATTCCGTGGCCAAGTACTGAAATCAAAATCTTAAAAGATGATGAAACTTGGGCAGAAGTTGGCGAAGCTGGCGAAATCGTGGCTCATGGTCCACAAGTAATGGCAGGTTATTATAATAGAGCCGACGAAACAGCAAAAGTTACTTTCATTGACAGCGAAGGAAAGTCTTGGTTCAAAACGGGTGACGTTGGCGTAATGAGTGCCGATGGTTTCTTCAAGATTGTGGATAGAAAGAAAGACATGATTTTGGTTTCGGGCTTTAATGTTTATCCAAATGAAATCGAAGATGTTGTGGCAACTTGCCCAGGAGTTTTGGAAGTTGCTTGTATTGGTGTGGCCGACGAAAAATCTACTGAAGCCGTAAAGGTTTTTGTGGTGAAAAAAGACGAAAACCTTACAGCCGAGCAAGTAAAGGCTTATTGTAAAGAAAACTTAACTGCGTATAAATGTCCAAAGCACATAGAGTTTCGTACAGAACTGCCTAAGACAAACGTTGGTAAAATTTTACGAAGAAGTCTAAAAGAAGAAGAAATGGCGAAGAAATAGATTTTAGATGAAGATTTAAGAGAATAAATGTATATAGTACTAAAATCCACTTTTATCAAATAATAAAAGTGGATTTTTGTTTAAACCCCAATGGATTCTGTAAACCTAAATCATATCTTTTTAGTATTTTTATCATTAAGAAAGAATATTTTTATAATTTTGACAGTCTTTTCATGATAAAAGTGAGTTCTGCCCAAAATCTAAAAAATATACAATGAATATTTTTTCAAAAGTAGTGCTTTGTGTTTGTCTATCTGTAATCAGTGGTGCTTGTAGCAGGTTGGCAACGCCAACCAAAAATACGAATACAGGTATTGGCAATTATGAAGAAGACCTCTCGGATGTTCGTGTAAAATATGATGCCAAACCAGTAACGACATCACCCGCTGAGAAAGTACCCATTAAAGAAAAATCAAGCGGAGCAATTGCTCAACTTCCTCAGCAAGTAAATGCACAAGTTGATATAGCTCTTGACTCGTTAGCTGTCAGAAATAAAAACGTTCGATATTCATCTGGTTATCGAATCCAAGTTTATGTGGGCAACGATCGCCGAGAAGTAGATGAAGCAAAAGTATTTATTTACCAAAACTTTCCCGAACTGAGTACTTACCTCACTTTCAGCCAACCAACCTACAAACTAAAAGCAGGCGATTTTACTTCCAGATTAGATGCGGAGCGTTATTATTCTTTTATTAAACAACGCTACTCAATGGCCATGATGGTTTCAGAAAGAATTGATATTAAAAAAAGTATGCAGACAAAATAAATCTTGTGTTTTGAGTGAGAGAATGAGGAGGAAAAGCTCAAAACCAATAACCGCACGGGCGACCCCGAAATTTTCCAGTAAATCAGTAACAAAATATGACAGCTTATGTTTTTCCTGGGCAAGGAGCTCAGTTTAGTGGAATGGGTAAAAATCTTTACGAAAGTTCAGAATCTGCCCGCCAAATGTTTGAAAAGGCCAACGAAATCTTGGGCTTTGAGATTACAAAAGTAATGTTTGAAGGAACAGACGAAGAACTCAAACAAACCAATGTAACCCAACCAGCAATATTCTTACATTCAGTAATTTTAGCTTCAACCATCGAAGATTTTAAACCTGATATGGTTGCTGGTCACTCTTTAGGCGAATTCTCGGCATTAGTGACAGCAGGTGCATTATCATTTGAAGATGGTTTGAAACTTGTTTCGCAACGTGCGAACGCTATGCAACGTGCATGCGAGATAAACCCATCAACAATGGCGGCAATTTTAAATTTAGCCGATAATGTAGTAGAAGATATTTGTGCAGGAATCGATGGCGTAGTAGTTGCTGCTAACTATAATTGCCCTGGTCAATTAGTAATTTCTGGGACTGTTGAGGCCGTGACAGAAGCTTGTGAAGCAATGAAAGCCGCAGGTGCAAAAAGAGCTTTAATTTTGCCAGTTGGTGGAGCATTTCACTCTCCATTGATGGAACCAGCTCGTGAAGAACTGGCCGCAGCGATAGAAAACACAACATTCTCAACACCAAGTTGTCCGATTTATCAAAACGTAAATGCACAACCATCAACGGATGTAGCAACAATTAAATCTAATTTAATAGCACAACTCACAGGTCCAGTTCGTTGGACACAATCAGTACAAAGCATGGTGGCCGATGGTGCGACAAAATTTGTAGAGTGCGGACCAGGGAAGGTTTTACAAGGTCTTGTGAAGAAAATCGCTCCAGAAGCCGAAACAGCAGGTGTTTAAATTCAGGGATTAAATGATACAATGATAGAGTGAGCTAATAATTTGTTCATTTCTGTAAAAGAGAAGCCCAACTTGATTTTTCAGGTTGGGCTTCTTTAATTTTAAGAAAAGCGATTAAAATCGCCAACTATGGGAACAAAGGAATGTTTTTTATAAAACGATTTAAATCGTTTTTATCACCCTAATTGAAAATCCGTTGTTCCCTTATCTTAGCCCCAGAGCGAGTTAGATTATGAATGAGCTTCCAAAACCACACGAATAGCTTCTTGCGATAAATTAGCAATTTCCTCACCAGTTTTACCTTTTGGCTCAATTGGCTCAAGCACTGTCCAAGAGAGTTTTGAGAAAGAAACCAACGGGAAAAGACCACTGTTTGGGTCAAATTTATTGTTGCCTTTAATAGCAATCGGAACAACTAACGCATTAGGTGCCTTTTTCAGCAAAGCATTGATTCCACCTGCGGCAAATGGTTTCATCACACCCGAACGAGAGCGAGTCCCTTCTGGAAAAATTACAGCGGAATAATTATTTTCTCCAATATATTTACTCAAACGTAAGATTTCGCTTACAGCTTGTTTGCCATCTTTACGGTCAATTAGAGCCGCATTACTTTTATGCAGATTGTAAGAAATACTTGGGATTCCTTTCGCCAACTCTATTTTCGATACAAAAATCAATTTATATTTACGCAAAAACCAATACATGGCAGGAATATCAAAAGTACTTTGATGATTGGCAATAAAAACAATTGGTCGGTCAGTTGGTAGTTGATACAATTGTGTAAATTTTACAGTTGTTCCCGTCAGGTACCAACCATAGGTAATGAAAAAATTCAGTACATAGACAACTTTCTGTTGGGCATTTCGGCCGAAAATAGTAAAAGCTATCACTTGAAGTACGTGAAATATAACCAACAATAGGCCAAAATAGACCAAATACACCGAACTGAGAATGTAATCAATAATCTTTTTCATGTCACAAAAATACGTAAAAAGCACATAGTTTGCAGAAAAAGTGTAATAATCTGCGTTTTTTTCTAAAATAAGAAGTACCTTGCACCGTTGTTGAAACTAAACTTTACATTTCAGATACTAATATGGAATTATCCAATATGAGATTAGAGGTGATGAAGTTCGTTGGTCAAAAGATTGACTACTTTGTTGACGAATTTCTAAAACCGATTGACACAAACTGGCAGCCAACTGATTTTTTGCCTGACTCAAGAAGTGAAGACTTTTTGGTTCAAGTAAAAGAATTGCGTGAAACAGCCAAAGATTTGCCCTACGACTATATTGCGGTTTTAATTGGCGATACAATTACAGAAGAAGCTCTTCCAACTTACGAGTCATGGCTGATTGATGTTGTGGGAGTTGACCAAGTTGATGAGCCAAATGGCTGGGCCAAATGGGTGCGTGCTTGGACTGCCGAAGAGAACCGTCACGGAGATTTATTGAATAAATTTTTGTATTTATCTGGTCGTGTGAATATGCGTGCTATGGAAACATCAACACAGTATTTGATTGCCGATGGCTTTGATATTGGTACTGGTCGTGACCCATACAAAAACTTTGTTTACACATCGTTCCAAGAATTAGCAACTAATATTTCGCACCGAAATACTGCAAAATTGGCAAAAGAGTATGGAAATACGCCTTTGGCAAAAATTTGTGGTGTAATTGCCGCCGACGAAATGCGTCATGCAAGAGCATACAAAACTTTTATCAGTCATATTTTTGAAGTTGACCCATCAGAAATGATGTTGGCTTTTGAAGATATGATGAAGAAGAAAATTGTGATGCCTGCTCACTTCTTGCGAGAGACAGGAATAAATATGGGACAAACATTCTCTCATTTTTCAGATGCAGCTCAACGTTTGGGTGTTTATACAACCTATGATTACATCGAAATCATGGAGTCGTTGTTGAAAGACTGGAAAATTGATAGTATTCAGAATTTGAATGATGCAGGAGAAAAAGCTCGTGATTATTTGATGGCTCTCCCAAGCAGATTGAGAAGAGTAGCCGAACGTACGAAAATACCAAATATCGAATATCAGTTTAGTTGGATTTCGTAAGTTTTGGAGATAGATTATAAGTATTAATAATGAGTCACCCTTGACAAAATGGATTACTCAAACCCCTTCGTTAGGTTAGTTCTGTGAAGGGGTTTTCTTTTTGTCTTGACAAAACTTATTCCAAAGTTCTGTTCCTTTGGCTTGTTGCATATTTTTAAGTTGAAGTAAATCTACACACATTTTCTGCACATCTTTTGTGAGAGCATAAACCGCCGCACGAGCATAATAGGCATCAATATTAAGCGGATCTAAGGCTATACTTTTTGCTAAGTCTTTGATTGCCAATGAGTAACGTTTCGCTTCGACATTGATATTTGCTTGCATCAAATAATAATTCGATTCATTGGAATCAATTGTATCTTTTTTTGCTTCATCCCCTCCGCTTTTACGCTCCATTTTTTCAGACCAACCCATATCAAAGCTCATTTTTACCTCACTATTCACTGGTTTTCCTTCCCAAGTGGCCGGTCTCCACTTTCCTGCGGTTGATTTGATGGCTTTTATCAAATACTTGTTATAGTTTGAGTGTGTGCTTTCCAGAATATCAATTCCTTTAATCTCACCTTGTCTTGTGATGATGAATCGAGCATAAAAATCCCCAGCCTTATATTCTGGGAAGAAAAAGTTTTCAGAAATAAACTGAGAAGCCGACCTGTCAGCATCCATAAAGAGTGGTTCAAGATAATTAAATTTAGAGACAAAAATTGTATCCTGACCTTTGGTGCGAAATGTCTGTGGGCTAAAACCTAAATTATGAAAACGAGCAGGAATAAAAGATAATCTCAGAGCCTTTGACAAACTCGTTGAATCTAAATTTACAGCTCTAATAATAAGTTTTATATCATCTAAGCGTTCAATTTTGAAAGTTATGTTTTTACCGAAATACAAAGTATCATTTTTTACTTGGTAGGTTCCTCGCCCAGTTTTGCCGTTAATTGTTACTTGAAACGAGTCATTTGGCATGAATGTATAGCGTAATTGCATATTCCGAATGTCATCTTTCAGAATAGGACTACCATCATAGAGAGAAATATTATCTTTTACCCACTCATCAACAATTTTTTGTTTAAATGTTTGAGCAAAGATTTGTGTAGAGATGAATAGAAAGGTTAGTGTTTTGTACATTGCATAGATAGTTATGGGGGGACAATTTAGTGAAAAATGTAAAACAAAAAAAAGAGAAGATTTGATAACTTTCTAAAAACACTCCAAATCTTCGCCGAGGATTAATCACAAAATGTGTAAAAACGAAAAAAGGCTTACTTTTTCAAGTAAACCTTTTAGAAGGGAGGTAGATGGGGCTCGAACCCACGACCCTCGGTACCACAAACCGATGCTCTAACCGACTGAGCTACAACCTCCATGTTGCTTGTTCTAATTCACAAACCGATGCTCTAACTGACCGGCAAACGTTTTGTGAGCTACAACCTCCGTCTCGTATTTGAGACTGCAAAGGTAGAGGTATTTTTTTATTTCTCAAAAAAAATTTGCTCAAATTTATTCAACCTGCTAACTTCGGCATTATGAGCGAGCGTAGAACATCTTTTTTTGACACCAAAATAGAGTATTTAAAAGGTGTAGGGCCATCAAAAGCCGAGATTCTCAACAAAGAGTTGAATATCTTTACTTTTGGTGACTTGATAGAATATTATCCTTTTCGCCACGAAGACCGCACACAATTTCACCGAATTTGTGACTTGAACGATACGATGGCTGCCGCACAAATAAAAGGACGGTTGCGTTCTTGGGAAAAAGTAGGAGAGGGAGCAAAGGCTCGATTAGTGGGGCAGTTTACCGACGGCACTGGTATTTTAGAACTCACTTGGTTTCAAGGTATCACATGGGTCGAGAAAAACCTTCGACTTCAAGGCGATTATGTTGTTTATGGAAAACCAAGTGCATTTGGTAGTAAATGGCAAATTACGCATCCCGATATGGATGTGCTTACGCCTGAGAACGAACGAGGGGGATATTTTCAGCCAGTCTATCCATTAACTGATAAACTTCGTAAGAAATACATTGATAGTAAGCAAATTAGCCGTTGGATGCGGACTTTGCTCGAATCTGCCGTTACGAATATCAGAGAAACTCTGCCAGCTCCGTTGGTGCAGAAGTTTCGACTGATTTCTAAGCAGGAAGCAATCTATCATATTCATTTACCCATCAATCAAGAAGCACTTCGGCAAGCTACACGACGCTTAAAGTTTGAAGAGTTGTTTTATAATCAGTTTCGGTTGATTAAGCAAAAACTCATTCGTAAGCATGATTATGCTGGGCAGGTTTTTGATAAAACGAAGCTATTGACTGATTTTTACCAAAATCATTTACCCTTTGATTTAACCAACGCCCAAAAGAAAGTGATTCGGGAGATTTTCCATGATATGCGTTCGGGAAAGCAAATGAACCGACTATTGCAAGGCGATGTAGGTAGTGGAAAAACAATCGTGGCATTTATTACGATGTTGTTGGCTCTTGACAATGACGCCCAAGCGTGTTTGATGGCCCCGACCGAAATTCTTTCCGACCAACATTATACTGGTCTGAAAAAATTTGCTGATTTGATGGGTATTAAAATTGTTGAGCTCACGGGTTCGGTCGGAAAGAAACAACGCCGAATCATTGATGCGGGCTTGCTCGATGGCAGTATTAATATTATTGTCGGCACACACGCTTTGCTCGAAGACCACGTGCAGTTCAAAAATCTCGGTCTTTGTGTGATTGACGAGCAGCATCGTTTTGGTGTAGCACAACGAGCCAAACTTTGGGATAAAAATCAAAATTTCAGACCGCATATTTTGGTAATGACTGCCACGCCGATTCCTCGAACGTTGGCTATGACGCTTTACGGAGATTTGGATATTTCTATCATTGATGAACTTCCAAAAGGACGAAAACCCATCAAAACACTCCATAAATATGATGCAGACCGACTGCGAGTGTTTGAGTTTTTGAGAAGCGAAATTCAGAAAGGCCGCCAAGTTTATATTGTTTATCCACTGATTGAGGAGTCGGAAACGTTGTCATTCAAAAACTTAATGGATGGCTATGAGAGCATTGCGAGGGCTTTCCCAGAATATGCGTTGAGTATTGTGCATGGAAAAATGGGTTGGAAAGAAAAAGACTACGAAATGCAGCGTTTCAAGAATAAAGAAACCGAGATTTTGGTGGCAACGACCGTAATTGAAGTAGGTGTTGACGTGCCAAATGCTTCGGTGATGCTGATTGAAAGTGCCAATCGTTTCGGGCTTTCGCAGTTGCACCAATTGCGTGGGCGTGTGGGACGTGGAGCAGAGCAATCTTATTGTATTTTGATGACTGATCATAAATTGAGTAAAGATACCCGCCTCAGAATTGATACGATGGTCAGAACCAACAATGGTTTTGAAATTTCGGAAGTAGATTTATCGTTGCGTGGGCCAGGCGATATGGCAGGTACACAACAAAGCGGAATGCTTGACCTAAAAGTGGCGGATTTGGCTAAAGATGGCGAGATTTTGAAATACGCTCGTGAAGCTGTTATGGAAATTCTGGACAACGACCCCGAATTGGAATCGACTGAAAATCAGCCAATTAAACAGCACGTAAATGCTTTGAGAAGTAATGAAACTAACTGGAGTCGGATTAGTTGATTGCTGCGGAGTATTTTTGGTTTCGGTGTCTGATCGGAGTCGAAGACACTGAAACCAAAAACCTCATTCAAATTTATCTTTCATCAACCAACCCATGCAATACCTAAAACACCAAAAATTTGCCGATGTCGAAATGTTTCGCTTTGGATATTCACCCATTGGTAAGCCGTGGTTGAGTGTTTATTGCTATCTTATTGATAATGTATTGATTGACACCGCCCAGACAAATTGCCAAGAAAAAGTACTGGAAACTTTTCAAAATAAGCAAATTGATAAGATTTTACTCACGCACTGGCACGAAGACCATTCGGGCAATACTGCCAAGCTCGCTAAATTTCACAATGCTCAAGTTTACGCACATCCGTTCACACAAGAAAAACTCCGACAAGGTTTTGAGATTCTGCCCTACGAAAAATTCCTTTTCGGAAAAATAAAGCCATTTCGAGGAAAAGTGTCTGATTTTGAAGTATTTATCGAAACTCCGAATCATAAACTTGTACCCATTTTTACGCCAGGCCATGCCGAAGACCACACGGTTTTTCTGGAAAAAGAAAACGGTTGGCTTTTTTCGGGCGATTTGTATGTGGGTGTAAAAATCAGGGTTTTCCGTAAAGGCGAACAGTTTTGGCCGCAAGTTGAGGCTTTTCGTAAAATATTGACCTATGATTTTGATGTGTTGTTTTGCGGGCATCACCCTCGGCTGAAAGATGGTAAGAAAATGTTGGCTCAGAAACTCCAATATTTTGAGGACTTTGCAGGAAAAGCACACCATTTTCATCAAAAAGGCTTTACTACCAAAGAAATTATGAAAGCCATGAGGTTTCGAGAAAACAGCCTGTTAAAACTTTTACTCTCGAATGATGTTTCAGTAGAATATATGATTGAAGCGGCACTAAATAAATGTTGAAAATATTTTTTCTAAAACACTAACAAAGTGTTTCGCCTGAGTTAATCATACAAACAATTCATTGTAACTTGCTGGATATTAGCATTATACATTCTCAATTATACATTATCCATTATGCGTCAGCACTCATTTATTCTCTAAACTAAAAAAACAAAACTATGAATCGCAGAAATTTTATTCAGACTTCGGGTTTTACACTCGGAACATTGGCTCTTTCTGGAAAAAGTTTATTGGCTAATATGTTGGCCGAAAACCCGTACAAAATGCGTGAATTACGTGGCGGAGTGGGCGTTTTCACCGAACGTGGAGGTACGATTGCTTACCTAAATACTAAAAAGGGCTTTGCGGTTGTCGATTCGCAATTTCCCGACCAATCGAAGCATTTGATTGATGAATTGAAAAAGCTTTCCGAAAAACCTATTCAACTATTAATCAACACTCACCATCACGGCGACCACTCGGGCGGAAATATTTCTTTCAAAGGTTTGGTCGAACACGTAGTTGCTCACGAAAATTCGTTGAAAAACCAAAAGGAAACCGCTCAAAAGCAAAAATCGGAAGATAAACAATTGTATCCAGATGTTACGTTTTCGGACACTTGGAAGCAAAAAGTAGGCAAAGAAAGTATCAAAGCTCATTATTTCGGAGCGGGGCACACAAATGGCGATAGTTTTATTCATTTCGAACATGCTAACATCGTGCATACGGGCGATTTAGTTTTTAATCGTCGTTATCCGTTTGTTGATAGAGCGGCAGGTGCTTCGGTAAAAAGTTGGATTTCAGTACTTGATAAAGCCCTTTCGACTTTCGATAGCGAAACCCTTTTTGTATTTGGTCATGCCTTCGACCCTGAGAAAATCACAGGTACAAAAGAAGACATCAAAGTTTTTCAAGACTATCTTTCCAAACTTCTCGTATATACCGAAAAAGAAATAAAAGCAGGAAAAACGAAGGAAGAGTTTTTGAAAACAACAGCAGTACCTGGAGTTACAGAAATGAAAGGAGATGGCATTGTACGTAGTTTACAAGCCGCCTACGAGGAGTTGGGCGGAGTATAAAAAACGATAATGGCCTGACTTACAAATATTTATCAACCAATAAACATTTTTTCTGAACAAAGAGTTATGCTGATTATAGATAAAGACAATATCGTTTTTTTCAATTTAATCATGAACCGTTATGAGCAATGGTATGAATAGTGAGAAAGCAATTCTTTGGGCAGAAAAATGGACTCCGATTGTAATTGATGTTGAAGGTGTAGAGCATCCACCTCGTTATGAGGTTTCAAATTTTGGGAGGTTGAGAAGTTTTCAGAATAATGAAAAAGGCGAAATTATAAAAGGTTCTGTGATTCAGGGTTATCGTTCGTTGAATATCCGATTGCCGAAAGGCAAATCTTTTAACCGATACGTTCATAAATTGGTGGCCGAGACTTTTGTTGAAAAGCTAAGTCCCGACCACAAATTTGTGATACACCTCGATTTTGATAAACAAAGTAATCATTTTGAAAACCTCAAATGGGTTACAAAAGATGAAATGGTGGCTCATAATAAGCTAAACCCTGCGGTTATCAATAAGCCAATTCCAAGACGAACAAAAAACTATAAATTGACTGAAAGTAAGGTCAAGATGATAAAAAAGATGCTTCTGCATGACAGCACTCGCCTAAAAATGATTGCTAAGCAGTTCGGAATTACGCATACGCAACTCAACCGCATTCGTTCAGGCGAAAACTGGGGTTATGTTACGATTGATTGATATTTTACAAGGAAGGCTTCGCTCAAAGCGAAGCCTTCCTTATTATTGATTATCAAATTTTTAGATTTATAAAATCCTCATTTGCTTCAAAATTTTATTCGTAATTTCGATACGTTTTGCAACAAATTCGGGCATTTCTTTTTCTAAAGGCTTATTTACTCTCAGAGCAAAAAAGTAAAGATTATCTTTCTTTTCTACATACCCCACAAACCAACCAATATCTTTTCCACCAGCTTGAGCCCAGCCCGTTTTGGCTCGTAAAGTATAATCGGTGGTTTGTTCTCGAATCATTACACGCTTCACAATTTCAAAAGTGCGTTTCGAGAAAGGCAATTTTTCTTCGTGTAATTTCACCAAAAATTCCAGTTGATTTTTGGGTGAAATCTGCAAAGCTGAACTTTCTCCCAACCAAAAAGTAGTCAAATCTTTCCCGATATTGTGGTTGCCATACTTACAAGCCTTCAAATATTTATTGTAATTCTTCTCTCCAATTCGGCGAGCCAATTCCTGATAAAACCACACTGTTGAGTTTTTGTAAGCTTCGGTTAGGTTATGGTCTTTGTCCCAAACAGGCAGCCAGCGTTTTTGCCCATCCCATTTAATTATGTCATTTTCATCTTTAATTGCCCCAACTTCTAATGCAATCAATGAATTCGGAATCTTGAAAGTCGAAGCGGGCGAGGTTGCTCGTACAAAATCTGCTTTATCGCTTATTTTATAGGTTTTCTTTTTGAAATCGTACAGATAAAAACCGCCTTCAAGGTCGGCTTCTTTGAAATATTGGCTAAAATCGACCAATTCTTGGGCAGAAATACTGAAAAACGAACAAATAAAAAGGCTGGCAAAAAAGATTTTTTTCATTGCTTGGAGAAAGAAGGTTAATTTTGATGAAATGTTTACAAATATAGAAAGCAAAACCGAGAAATTCTCCGAAGAAAAAGGATTGTTCTGACAATATTTTGCTTTTAACTTTAAGAGTTTTAATATGAAATATCACCGAGTTTTAGTCGAAGCCATCGTTTTTGCTTTGCAACAGATTTTCAACGAAAATCGCCAAGCCGATAAAGTTATTGAGCAAGTTTTGAAATCAAATAAAAAGTGGGGGAGTAGAGATAGAGCCTTTATTGCCGAAAATACCTACGAAATTGTGCGTTGGTGGCGTTTGCTGAAATTCGTCTCAAATATTAACTGTGTAAAAGTTGAGGAGGAAGCACTTTTTTGGCAGATTTTTGGCTCTTGGCGAATACTTCAAGGCGATAAATTACCCGAATGGACGGAGTTTTCAAAACTTAATCCAAAAGAGGTTCTGGCACGAAACGAAGAAGCAAAAAATACCAGAAAAGTCAGAGAATCAATTCCTGATTGGATGGATGCCATCGGTGATCAAGAATTGGGCGAAAATTGGGAAGCTGAACTGCATGCCATGAACCATCAAGCAAGTGTCGTTTTAAGAACAAATACGTTGAAAGTCAACAAGTTAGATTTGAAAAAGGCATTCCGAGAAATAGGTATTGAAACTGAAACTCTGCCCAATGTAGTCGATGCTTTGGTTTTGCCGAAACGTGCCAATGTTTTCGCCACCGAACTTTTCAAGAAAGGAATGTTTGAAGTACAAGATGCTGGTAGTCAGCTAATTGCCTCGTTTTTGGATGTAAAAGCAGGAATGCGAGTAATTGATGCCTGTGCAGGTGCGGGCGGAAAAACGCTTCATTTGGCAACGCTGATGGAAAACAAAGGCCGAGTAATAGCGATGGACGTGGAGGATTATAAACTCCAAGAACTCCAACGCCGAGCCAAACGCAATGGAATTGGTAATATAGAAACCAAATTGATTGAAGCAAAAACTATCAAGAGATTAAAAGAAAGTGCCGACCGCCTTTTGCTTGATGTGCCATGTTCGGGTTTAGGTGTTTTACGTCGAAATCCGGACGCAAAATGGAAGTTGAAGAAAGATTTCTTGGAGAAAATCAAGCAAACCCAAGCCGAAATCATTACAAATTACTCAAAAATGCTCAAACACGGTGGTAAAATGGTTTACGCCACATGTAGCATTTTGCCTTCGGAAAGCGAAGAACAAGTACAAAAATTCATCACTCAAAACCCTGAATATCAATTAATTGAAGAAAAACGCACCTCGCCAGCCAAAGATGGCTTCGATGGGTTTTACATGGCTTTGATTGAACGAAAGTAAATGCAAAAAGCCCAACTGGCCTAAACTCAAATAGCCGTAGGTAAAACCTACGGACAAAAATTGAACCAGATAAAGGCAATCCTGCAAAGGGTTGAACAATAAGAGTTCAACCCTTTGCAGGATTGCTTGTTCAAAATTTATATCTTCCCAGAGTTTTACTCAGGGCTATTCAAGTTTAAGTCCGTTGGACTTGAAAAAGGATAAATAAATATTATTCTTTGGCTGGATTTCCTATTATCCACCCTTTTTGTGTATCAATTTTTCCTATATTTGACCAACAAATTCAACGCTATAAAACATACCTATTCAACAAAACCAAACTATGAAATACATAGCATCTATTGACCAAGGCACAACCAGCACTCGCTGCATAATTTTTGATAAAAAAGGAAACATTGTTTCGGTCGGACAAAAAGAACACGAGCAGATTTACCCAAAACCAGGTTGGGTAGAACATAATTCAGAAGAAATCTGGAAAAATACGCTCGAAGTAATTGCCAAAGCCCGAATCAATAAAAATATCAAGGTCGAAGATATTGCCGCTTGCGGCATAACCAATCAACGAGAAACCGCCGTAGTTTGGAACAAACGCACAGGAAAAGCCTACTACAATGCCATCGTGTGGCAAGATACTCGTGTGGGTGAAACTGTAAACGCCCTTACGAAAAGTCATGGTTCACAATTCTTTCAAGACCGCACGGGTCTGCCTTTGGCGACATATTTCAGCGGTTTGAAAATCAAGTGGATTCTCGATAACGTAGCAGGTGTGCGTGAAGATGCCGAAAAAGGCGAAGCAATTTTCGGAAATATGGATACGTTCTTGATGTGGAATTTGACGGGTGGCGTTAAAGGTGGCTTACACATTACCGACGTTACGAACGCCAGTCGAACGCAACTAATGAACCTCGAAACCGTTCAGTGGGATGCCGAGTTGGCCGCAATCATGAATATCCCACTACAAATGTTGCCCAAAATCGAGCCAAGTAGCAAAGTGTATGGCAAAATAGTATCCGATGCCATGAATGGTGTGCCATTAGCAGGAATCTTGGGCGACCAACAAGCGGCCCTCGTCGGACAAACTTGTTACCAACCTGGCGAAGCCAAAAATACTTACGGAACGGGTTGTTTTATGTTGATGAATACAGGCACAGAAATCGTTCCGTCGAAAGCGGGTTTGCTCACAACCGTTGCTTATCAGTTCGAAAATCAGCCAGTTCATTATGCACTCGAAGGCTCGGTTGCGATTGCTGGTGCATTGGTGCAATGGCTACGTGACAACATGGGAATCATTCAGAAAAGTACCGATGTGGAGGCTCTCGCCAAAACAGTTGAAGATAATGGCGGAGCGTATTTTGTTCCAGCCTTTTCGGGGCTTTATGCACCTTATTGGAAATCATCGGCTCGTGGCGTAATTGCAGGTCTTACTCGCTACGTAAACAAAGGCCACATTGCTCGTGCGGTTTTGGAAGCAACAGCTTACCAAACCCGTGATGTATTGGAAGCCATGGAAAAAGATTCGGGAATAGAAGTTTCGTCGCTCAGAGTTGATGGTGGAATGGTTGTGAATGAATTATTGATGCAATTCCAGTCGGATATGCTCAAAGTGCCAGTAATTCGCCCAAAAATGATTGAAACTACCGCATTGGGTGCTGCTTATGCCGCAGGTTTGGCCGTTGGTTTTTGGACAAACTTAGATGATTTGCTACAAAATTGGGGCAAAGACAAAACATGGAAACCAAAAATGAAAGCCGCCGAACGCAAGAAATTATATTTAGGTTGGAAGAAAGCAATCAAGCGTTCGTTTGATTGGGAGAAGTAAGAAAATGTAGAATTACGAATGTAGAATTACAAATTTTGAGTTTACCTTTGAGCCAATAATGAGTATTTTTTTATTCACTCATTCGGAACGGGCGGCGTTCCGCTTCACTCAATCACTCATTGAAAATGACAAAAGTAGATTTTTTAGTTATAGGCTCTGGCATTGCGGGTTTGAGCTTCGCACTGAAAGCCTCGGCAAAAGGTAAAGTATTGGTTCTGACCAAAGTAAATGCCGACGAAACCAACACCAAATATGCACAAGGTGGAATTGCGGCCGTTTTCGACCCTGACACCGATTCTTTTGAAAAACATATTAGCGATACACTCATTGCTGGCGATGGGCTTTGCGACCGAAAAGTTGTTGAAATTGTGGTTAAAGAAGGCCCAGACCGTATTCAAGAATTAATTGAGTACGGTACAAACTTCGATAAACACGATGGAGAATATGACCTTACTCGTGAGGGCGGACATTCAGAAAATCGAATTCTCCACTATAAAGATATCACAGGCAAAGAAATCGAACGTGCATTGCTCGAAGAAGTCAGCAAAAACCCAAATATCGAAATCCTGACGCATTACTATGCCGTTGAGCTAATCACGCAACACCATTTGGGCATCGAAGTAAACCGTGAAACCAATGATGTAACTTGTTATGGCGTTTACGCCTTAAATTTACAATCAGGAGAAGTCGAAACGATTTTATCGAAAATGACCGTGATGGCAACAGGTGGTGCGGGGCATATCTATTCGGCAACCACCAACCCTGTTATTGCCACGGGCGATGGCATCGCAATGGTTTATCGTGCCAAAGGACGTGTGCGTGACATGGAAATGATTCAGTTTCACCCAACATCACTCTACAATCCTGGCGAATACCCAAGCTTTTTGATTACAGAAGCCGTTCGTGGCGAAGGTGGTGTCTTGAAAAATAAAAAAGGCGAAGAGTTTATGCACGGCTACGACCCTCGTGGTTCGCTTGCTCCACGTGATATTGTTGCTCGTTCGATAGATGCCGAAATGAAAAAAACGGGTGAAGACCACGTTTATCTTGATATTTCGTTCAAACCAAAAGAGTTGATACTTCAACACTTTCCTAATATTTATGAAAAATGTCTGAGTATCGGGCTTGATATTACTAAAGACCAGATTCCAGTTGTTCCTGCCGCCCATTATTTGTGCGGCGGAATTTTGGTCGATGAAATGGGTCGTTCAACCATCAATCGTTTGTTTGCCTGTGGCGAATGTTCTTCAACGGGTTTACACGGAGCAAATCGTTTAGCATCCAATTCACTGCTCGAAGCAGCGGTTTTTGGCCACAGAATTGCCCAAGATGCCCTCGATGACTTTGATAATCTGACTTTCCAAGAGAACGTACCAGACTGGAATGAATTTGGAACAGAACAATCGAACGAAGAAATTTTGGTGACGCACAACCTCCGAGAATTACAAAGAATGATGGCCGATTACGTTGGAATCGTCCGTTCAGATTTTCGTTTGGAGCGTGCCATGCGACGCCTAAAACTTATCAAAGACGAAACCGAAGAGTTTTACAAGAAAACAAAGCTTTCGATGAAACTCTGCGAATTGCGTAATTTGGTGCAATGTGCCGAACTCGTAATCAAATGTGCCATGAAGCGTAAAGAAAGTCGTGGACTTCATTATACAACTGATTATCCATACAAGCTGGGCGGAAAGCCAGAAAACTCGGTTTTGTAGTAGCACAAGTTGAAAACTTGTGCGTGATACATAATATCTTTGTAGCATAAAAAGCTTAAAACTATGGGATTTAAAAAGTTCAAAATAATAGATGATGTCGTTAATCATTTCCAACTTTCCTTTCAGAAAGAGAACTTTCTATTTGATACAAAGCAAGAAAAAATGCCAGAATTTCTGAAGTCAGAGTTAGACTATGTAATGAAAAATATTCCTTACAAAGTTTCGGAGGCAGCAATCAGAGAGAACATTTTATACCCCATCTTAAAAGAAGTTTTCAAGAAATATGATGACAAACTGATGCTTTGGGCAAATAAAAGTATAAGTTTCAGTAAAGAATTAAGTGGAATGCCTGATTATATATTGGCCAAACAATCTGAACGAGGTAAAATTATTTTTGGTAAACCACTTTTAGCAGTGGTAGAGGCCAAAAAAGATGATTTTGAAGGCGGCTGGGCTCAATGCTTACTCGAAATGTACACCATTCAAAAGATAAATGGCAAGCCAGAAATACCAGTTTTGGGTATTGTAAGTAATGGCGATAATTGGGAATTTGGAAAATTAGAAGGGAATCTTTTTACTGAAAATGCACTAATTTATAGCCTATTTCCTTTGGATACACTTTTTTCAACACTCTCTACATTCTTCGAGTTATGTAAAGAAAATGCTGAAAAGCTATAAAATTGTATTTCTAAAATATTTTATCTATTTTTGCACCCCGATACTAAAAAGTATCAAGTTGCTTTGTCGAAGCGAATGGTTCTTTCGGCAGAGTTTTTTTACACTCTAAAAAAAAAATCGAACCAATGTCACAAAAAATCAGAATCAAATTGAAGTCATTTGACCACAATTTAGTGGACAAATCGGCTGAAAGAATTGTGAAAGCTGTAAAATCTACAGGTGCAGTTGTTAGCGGTCCAATTCCGTTGCCAACTCGTAAAGAAATCTTCACAGTTTTGAAATCACCTCACGTTAACAAAAAAGCACGTGAACAATTCCAATTGTGTACTTACAAGCGTCTTATTGACATCTATTCGGCAAGCCCGAAAACAGTAGATGCCTTGATGAAATTGGAGCTTCCAAGTGGTGTTGATGTTGAAATCAAAGTGTAGTTTTGATAAAACGTACTATAAAAAGCCTATTTGTTGAAAAGCAAATAGGCTTTTTTGTTGCATACCTACGGCATGCTAAGTGATTTTAGTATATTTTTCTTCTACCAATATTTAATCCCTACGGGATTTGAGTACACAAAAATCAACTATTATTAAGACATTTATAATATCTAAATGATTTATAATAAACACATTATGACTAAAATGCTCAGAATTCAGCACTCAGCACTCAGAACTCTTTGAGTCTATTGTTTTTATTCCTAAATTTGCACTAATTCTAAGCGATTTACATTCACCATAAAAGATTCAAGAAGTCAAAATGGCATCTACTAAAGAAAAAGCCCCAAAGGTTAAATACAGTAAAGAAACTTATATGTATTGGTACGAATCAATGTACCTCCAAAGAAAATTTGAGGAAAAAGCAGGGCAATTATATGGTCAGCAAAAGATTCGTGGTTTTTGTCACTTATATATTGGACAAGAAGCTTGTTCATCAGGAGCGGTTTCGGCTTTAACAAAAGACGATAAATGGATTACTGCTTACCGTGACCACGGACACCCGTTGGCACTTGGCACTGACCCAAACAGAATCATGGCTGAACTTTTCGGAAAAGTGACAGGAACAACCAAAGGAAAAGGTGGTTCGATGCACATTTTTGATAAAGACGTTAATTTTATCGGTGGACATGGTATCGTTGGTGCTCAAATTCCTTTGGGTGCAGGTATTGCTTTCGCCGAAAAATATAAAGGAACTCAAAACCTATGTATGTGTTATTTTGGTGATGGTGCAGTGCGTCAAGGTGCATTACACGAAGCATTCAATATGGCCATGACATGGAAATTGCCAGTAATCTTTGTGGTAGAAAACAATGGTTATGCAATGGGTACATCGGTAGAGCGTACTTCAAATGTGCGTGAGCTTTATACAATCGGAGAAGCTTATGATATGCCATCTGAACCAGTTGATGCAATGGACGTGGAGATGGTACACGAAGCTGTAAAACGTGCGGCTGACCGTGCAAGAGCAGGTGAAGGCCCAACTTTCTTGGAGTTCAAGACTTATCGTTTCCGTGGACACTCAATGTCTGACCCACAAAAATATCGTACAAAAGAAGAAGTTGAGCAATGGAAAAGCCGTGACCCTTTGGAGATGGTTCGTGACCGAATCTTGACAAACGGCGTTGCAACAGAAGCAGAACTTGATGCGATTGATGCGAAAGTAAAAGACATCGTTGAAGCCTCTGTAAAATTTGCGGAAGAATCTTCATATCCAGAGCCAGAAGCAGCATTTGAAGATGTTTATGTTGATACAGATTACCCTTTCTTGAGAGAGTAACGATACACTGAAATAATATTTTGAAGCCAGTTTTGACATTCAAAACTGGCTTTTTCTATAAATATACATCGAGTTTTTATTTATAATTGTCTGAAAATAAGATATTTATCATAAATTTGAAAAAAAAACACTTTTTCTAAAACATAAACACAAACATTCAGTTATCCTTATACTTTGATTTATATCTGAAAAGCCCGAAAGTGCTTTGTATATCTCGAATCTGAGAAAAACATCGCACAGAAATCTGACTGTGGAGCTAAACTAACTTTTCAATAAAGTAAAGAAATGAGTAATTATTCGATTAAAGATTTAGAACAACTATCTGGTATCAAAGCCCATACGCTACGGATTTGGGAGCAACGATACAACATTATCAACCCCAAAAGAACAGATACCAATATCCGTACTTATGATGATAATGATTTAAAACTCGTTCTGAATATCGCATTACTCAAAGACCATGATTATAAAATCTCCGAGATTGCGAAGCTGAGTTTAGAGGAGTTATCAAAAGAGGTTTTGGCCATTTCTGATAAACAACTCAATTATCCCGACCAAATTCATGCCCTCACGATTGCGATGATTGACATTGACGAAGAACGCTTCGAGAAGATTATGTCAACCAATATTCTCCAGTTTGGCTTCGAGAATACGATGATAAATATTATCTATCCATTCTTAAGCAGAATCGGTACACTCTGGGTTACTGGCTCAATTGGCCCAGCACAGGAGCATTTTATTACAAATTTAATTCGACAAAAAATTATTGTTGCGATTGATGGACAAATCATCAAACCTAACGCCGATTCTAAGAAATACATTTTATATACACCCGAAGGCGAATTTCACGAAATTCCGCTTTTATTTGCTAATTTTATCTTGCGAGCAAGACACAACAAGGTGATTTATTTAGGGCAAAGTATGCCATTTTCGGAGTTGGAATTTATTTGTCAACACCATAAGCCTGATTGTTTGTTTACTGTTATTACGTCAACTCCTGGGCAAGATGAAATACAGCAGTATGTCGATAAACTTGGTGATACTTTTCCTGATGTGAAGATTTTACTAACGGGATATCAAGTAATTGCACAAGGTCTTGATTTACCAAAAAACGTTGAAGTAGTAAATAACGTAAGACAACTAATGGAATTTGCCGAAGGTTGATAATAATAGTCGGCAGTCGATAATCCAAAACAACGCAATAAAAAAAGTGGCTTGATTTTCTAAAAATCAAGCCACTTTTTTTATTTACTGAGATGTAATTTGTTCCACATCTTTAAGATGTGGAACAAATGTTTTATATAATCTCCTTATTTTTCCCTTTCGTGAAAGTATAAATCAAAACACCAATTCCGAGCAATACGGCAGGAATACTCAAGATTTGTCCCATATTCAATGCCATTTTATCTTCAAAAGCTTCTTGGTTTTCTTTCAAGAATTCATAACAGAAACGAAGACCAAAACACCAAATCAAGAAAATTCCGAGAAGCAAACCACGAGGCGTTTGTGCCTTATACTTATTCCAAAGGAAATACAATACTCCAAAAAGCACTAAACATGAAAGAGCTTCGTATAATTGTGCTGGGTGGCGAGCAAAACCTTCGGGTGTCATCACAAGATTGCCGTCAGGCGACATACTGAAAAGATTAAATCGAAACGCCCACGGCAGATTACTTTCTTTGCCCACAATCTCGTGGTTCATTAGATTTCCCATACGAATGAAGAAACCTGCTAAGGCTACCGTAATTACTATGCGGTCAGCCACCCACAAGAATGGTTGGTCTTTGTGACTGCGAGCGTAGATAATCAAAGCTGTTACGATTCCGACCAAAGCACCGTGGCTTGCTAAGCCTTGGTAGGGTGGGGTAATCATATCGAGCAGAAAAGTGCCTGGATTTTTTAGAAAACTATCAAATTCATAGAAAAAATAATGTCCAAACCGTGCACCAATAACAGTGGCTACTATCATGACGAATAGAAGTGTATCAAGGTCTTTTTCGGATTTGCCTTCTTTTCTGAAAATATTGAGCATAATTTGGTAGCCCAACAAAAAGCCCGAAGCAAACAAAAGCCCGTACCAGCGTAATTCAAAACTACCAAGTTTTGCTATAATCGGATTGACATTCCACGGAATTTCTAAAAGAGTCATCTATAATTGGTTTTGAAATTTCCTCAAAAATATGAGTTTTCTCTGAGAGGTTGCGTAATTTTGTGACAGATTGTTTAAAAATGTTGTTAGTGGTAAGTATTAATGTAGAATTAAGAATGTATAATGTAGAATGTATAGTGTTGATTATTAGCAAATTATACAATTGACACTGTAACTTTTATCTCTTTTATAAATCGTAGATTTAGTGATAAATCTAAAAAACAAACAAGTATTACTCATCTTCTATCCATATTATTCCCCCATCGGGGGGCAGGGGGCTTATGAAAATAAACATCGGTATCATTGGTGGGGCTGGCTACACAGGTGGCGAATTGCTCCGTATTTTGCTCAATCACCCACAGGTAAATATTAGTTTCGTTAATTCGAAAAGCCAAGCAGGAAAACCTGTTTATTCAACGCATACAGATTTGATAGGCGAAACCGACTTGCTTTTTACCGACCAAATGCCTTTCGACGAAGTTCAAGCAATTTTTCTTTGCTCGGGCCACAACGAATCGAAAAAGTTTTTGGCAGAAAATACGATTCCTGAAAGCCTCAAAATCATTGACTTAAGCACCGATTTCCGTGACCAAAGTAATGGTTTTGTCTATGGTTTGCCCGAATTACAACGTGATTTGATAAAAACAGCAAACAAAATAGCCAACCCTGGTTGTTTTGCCACGAGTATTGAGCTGGCTTTGTTGCCTTTGGCCAATGCAGGATTATTGAATGAAGATGTACATGTGAGTGCCGTAACGGGTAGCACGGGAGCAGGACAATCGCTTTCGGCAACTACGCATTTTAGTTGGAGAAACAACAATATCTCTATCTATAAGGCTTTTACGCATCAGCACCTAAAAGAAATCAACCAAAGTCTTAAAACTTTGCAACCTGCTTTTGGGAAAGCCGTAAACTTTATTCCTTATCGTGGGAATTTTAGTCGAGGTATCATGGCGAATGTTTATACCAAATTTGCAGGAACGATTGAAGAAGCAAAAGAATTGTATAAGAATTATTATGCTTCGCATCCATTTACGAATTTGAGCGAAGCGGCCGAAATAGACTTAAAGCAGGTCGTAAATACCAATAAGTGTATTCTGCATCTCGAAAAACACGATGATAACTTATTGATTACAAGCATCATTGATAATCTAACCAAAGGAGCTTCTGGTCAAGCCGTACAAAACTTAAACCTTGTTTTTGGATTAGAAGAAACAACTGGATTGAAATTGAAGTCGGTTGGTTTTTGATAAGTTTTTTCCTTTTCGTTGCCTTTGATTTTCTTTTTTCGCTGCCTGAGCGGAGTCGAAGGCAGCGAAAAAAGAATCTTTCTCCTTCATAAAATTTCCTTTCTGCAATATTCCGCCATATTTTTTGTTATAAAACTGCCATAAAAGGTTAAATTTGTAGGTCTAAAAAATAAAATGCTGATAATCAGACACTAAAATCTTGACATATTGTCCGATTTTTGGTTTTGGTTAGGTATTTGTTACCAGTAAAACTTTATAAAAAGAGAATTAACGAACAAGAAATATAAAATGCTTAATTTTTTAACAAAAGGTATCAGCCAGATTTTCGGTACGAAGTCTGATAAAGATAACAAAGAGTTACAACCCTACGTAAAACTCACCAACGAAGAATTCGTGAAACTTGCGAGCCTTTCGCACGATGAATTTAGAGCTAAGACTAAAGAACTACAAGACTATATTGCTCAGAAACTTTCGCACATTGACGACCAAATCGACGCCCTCAAAGAAGGAATCGACAACAATCCCGATATGCAGGTTGACGAAAAAGAGGTTAGTTTCAAGAAAATTGATACCTTGAAATTGGAGCGAAACAAAGAGTTGGAAGTTGTTTTGTTAGAAATTCTTCCGAAAGCCTTTGCAATCGTTAAAGAAACCGCTCGTCGTTTCTCCGAAAACTCTGAAATTGCAGTTACGGCAACACACCTCGACCGTGAGTTGGCCATGAGAAAATCGCACATCACGATTGAAGGCGACAAAGCTATTTGGAAAAACCAATGGGTAGCAGCAGGAAACCTAATGACTTGGAACATGGTGCATTACGATGTTCAGATTATCGGTGGTGCGGCACTTCACAAAGGTAAGATTTCGGAAATGGCTACTGGTGAAGGTAAAACATTGGTGGCTACTTTTCCAGCGTTTTTGAATGCTTTGGCAGGAAAAGGCGTACATATCGTAACGGTCAATGATTACTTGGCTCGTCGTGACTCCGAGTGGATGGGGCCAATTTTTGAATTTAATGGCATCACTTGTGAGTGTATAGATAAATATCCTGCCAACTCAGCCGCTCGTCGTGCTGCCTATCGTGCGGGAATTTGCTACGGAACAAACAACGAATTTGGTTTCGATTACCTACGTGACAACATGGTAAACGACCCTGAAGAACTCGTACAGCGTGAACACCATTATGCAATGGTCGATGAGGTTGACTCAGTTTTGATTGATGACGCTCGTACGCCATTGATTATCAGTGGCCCAATGGCTCGCACGGGTGACGAAGAATTGTTTATTTCTCTAAAACCACGTATTCAGAGAATTGTAGAAGCACAAAAAGCATTGACCAATGGTTATTTGAATGAAGCCAAAAAGTTAATTGCTGCTGGAAATAAAAAAGATGGTGGTTTGGCTTTATTCCGTGCATTCCGTGGTTTACCGAAAAACAAACCATTGATTAAATACCTTTCGGAGTTCGGAATGAAAGCCATGTTGCAAGAAACCGAAGCAATCTACTTGGCAGAAAACCAAAAATTAATGCCAGAAGCCGATGCTCCGTTATATTTTACTATCGACGAAAAAAACAACTCAATCGAGTTGACGGATAAAGGTATTGATTTCTTGACAGGCGAAAGCGAAGACCATAGCTTCTTCGTAATGCCAGATTTAGGTGTTGATTTGGCAGCCATCGCAAAATCTGACTTAAATGAGCAAGAAAAAATCTTGAAAAAAGATGAAGTCATTCGTGATTATTCTACTAAAGCCGAGCGTATTCACGCCGTTAACCAATTATTAAAAGCCTATACTTTATTCGAGAAAGACGTAGAATATGTGGTAATTGATAATAAAGTAATGATTGTTGATGAGCAGACAGGTCGTATTATGGATGGCCGCCGTTGGTCAGATGGTTTGCACCAAGCCGTTGAAGCAAAAGAAAACGTAAAAGTTGAAGACTCGACTCAAACTTACGCTACGATTACGCTTCAAAACTATTTCCGTATGTACCACAAATTAGCGGGTATGACGGGTACGGCCGAAACCGAAGCGGGCGAGTTCTGGAAAATCTATAAATTAGATGTAGTTTCGATTCCGACCAATAGAAGTGTTGTTAGAAAAGATCAAGAAGATAAAGTTTACAAAACCGTTCGTGAAAAATATAATGCCGTTGTTGATGAAATCACGGAATTAGTTAGCATTGGTCGTCCAGTTTTGGTGGGTACAACTTCGGTTGAAAATTCTGAGATTTTGAGCCGAATGCTCACACTTCGCAAAGTTCCACACCAAGTATTGAACGCTAAACAACACGCCCGTGAGGCCGACATCGTAGCGGAAGCAGGAAAACCTGGTACTGTGACGATTGCAACCAACATGGCTGGTCGTGGTACTGACATTAAACTAACGGCCGAAAGTAAAGCGGCTGGTGGTTTGGCAATTATCGGTACCGAACGCCACGATTCTCGTCGTGTTGACCGCCAATTACGTGGTCGTGCGGGTCGTCAGGGAGACCCAGGAACTTCGCAATTCTTTGTTTCTCTCGAAGACCAATTGATGCGTTTGTTTGGTTCTGACCGTATCGCTTCCGTCATGGATAAAATGGGTATGGAAGAGGGCGAAGTGATTCAGCACTCAATGATTACGAGTTCGATTGAAAGAGCCCAAAAGAAAGTGGAAGAAAATAACTTCGGCACTCGTAAGCGTTTGATTGAGTACGATGATGTAATGAACGTTCAGCGTGATACCATCTACAAACGTCGTAGAAATGCCCTTTTTGGCGACCGTCTTTCGTTGGATATTGCCAACATTTTGTATGATACTTGTAGCGACATCGTGATGAATGCCGAAGGCAACTACGATGAGTTTGAACTACGTTGTATGCAAAAATTGGCGATTCAGCCAGAAATTGCTCGTGGCGAATTCTCAAAAGGAAATCCGAAACTCGTAGATAGACTTTATTTACAAGCTGAAAGAGCCTATAAAGCCAAAAACGACGAGATTCGTAAGAATATGTTGCCAGTTTTGGAAAATGTTTTGAAAGACCGTCGTGCTTTGGTAGATGAGCCATTTATTGCGATTGTGGGCGATGGAAATCAAAATATTGGTCTGTACTGTAACTTGAAAGCAGCCGTTGATAGCGAAGGCCGTGAATTGATTAAAGAAATCGAAAAACACATTTCGTTGAGCGTGATTGACCAAGAATGGAAAGAACACCTCCGTGATATGGATGATTTGAAACAATCGGTTCAGAATGCTTCTTACGAACAAAAAGACCCATTGTTGATTTATAAATTTGAAGCCGTTGAGTTATTCAAAAACTTCTTGAATAAAGTAAACGCCGATACCGTAAGTTTCTTGATGAAAGCAGGTATTGTAGAGCTTCGTTTCCAACAAATGGCTCCGCCAAAAGTCGAAACACCAAAACTTCAAACCAATAAATCGAGTGATGAAGAGGGTGGAGATGCTCCAGCAAAATTGAATCCTTTGCGTAATGTAAAAATAGCTGACCGTAATCAACGTGTGAGCGTACAGTACAAAGATGGTACCGTAAAACGTGACATCAAATACAAAAACGTAGAAGATGATGTGATTGCAGGAAAAGCAGTTTTGGTTGAATAAAACCGCAATAGATGTATAACAAAAAGGCTGTCTCGAATTATTCAAGACAGCCTTTTTGTTATAAAGTAAGGCTTAACGATTAGTATAAGATGTTAAACCTGCCGCATATTTTGATGCAGTTGTTACTAATTTTCCAGTAGCATCTTTTGCTTGTGTAGCCAATAAACCACGAGTAATGATGGTGTATGCTCTTCCTGGAGTAACACCTGTGAAACTCAAAGTCTGAGAAGCGGTAATACTACCCTCTGTTGTTGTTGTTGATGTACCGTTAAGTTTTACCACAACAGGAACTGTTACCGAACCACTGATATAATTTGGCAATTCAACCGCAATAAACTTATCTCCACCTTCTTTTGGTTTTATTCCCGTAGCAGCACTTGAACCTAAAATTGTTACTTCGGCATCAGCGGTATTTGCCACAAGGTTTATCACTCTAAAAAATACTTTATTGCCAGAAGTCGCTGGTAAATTGTCTTGAACGACAATAGGAGAATAGCTTGGGGCTAAACCCGTAGCTATTACAGTATAGAGTTTACCAGATTCGAGATTAACATCACCCGAAAGAATTACAGCATTATTGACTGTTGGGGTAGTAACCGAAACTTTAGCAGCACCTGCCGATAAATTGGCATAATCTTGTGCAGGAAATGCACTACCATAATTAATAAGCCCAGGTGTAGTAGGGGCAACTGTCAACAGACCCGAAACTTTCTTGTCGTTCACAAAAATTGCAACTCCCGGAGCATCTGGAGCAGCATGAACAAACTTAACTTTCGCACCCTCTGCCGTTATGAGATTAGTTAGAAAGCTATTTTCATCGCCGCAGCCTCCCAAAAAGAGCGTCGAAATTAAACTTATTGATAAAAGGTATTTCTTCATTTTAAATATAATTAAACATTTTTATCTCGAAAAATAAAAAAGAAATGAGAGACTTATTTTTTAGAAAACCACAATTCGTACGTATGATAATCATTGTTATTACCACCGATGAGGTCGAGCGAATTACGATTCCATACATATTCAGAATTGTATCTTGGACGCACACGTTGAGCGGGTTTGCCATTATTATCAGCCGATAGCTGCGTAGTTACTGGCAAGGTAAAGCCTAAGAAAACATCGCTGCTATAATTATAACGACGCATATCAACCCATGACTCTAAACAGCCAATTCCCCAAAGCGAAATATACTTTTGGGTCATAATATCGCTAAGTTTCAAATCGGCAGCAACATTTATTACAGCAGCACTTGCTAAATAATCTGTTTGGTCTTTGGCTGCCACACCAACATAATTCATGTGTGCCGTGATACCATTTTTGTAGGCTTCAAGAGCTTTTGCTTTATCTCCTTTTTTGAATAAGGCCTCAGCTTTGATGAATTGCAATTCCGAGTAAGTCATAATCGGATAATCAATTTTATCTTGGAACATATATTTTCCTGTGAGAGCTGTTACACCAGGTACGGTATTCCAAAGAGTCGGGATACGAGTATTGACATTGGCAGAATTCGGGTCGCCGAAAGTTGTATTTACTCCACGGTATGTTCCATCAACTGAAGGCGAAAGCGTAAGTGCCAAACGAGGGTCTTTCGCTTTAAGGATTGTGCCGTCGAGCAAAGCAACTATGTAAGCACTTTGGCGATAACTACCCATATTATTACGAGTTGGACCAAAGAAATTGGCATCGGTCGAGCTTGTTCCTGCGTGCGGAATATTAAAGTTATCGGCATTACTTACAAATGATTTATCTACATACTCAATTACTTTATCAGGGTTATATGTGCTTTTATTGCTTAAATGGTGAGCATTACGTGCCAAAACACCATAAACAAACTTTATCCATTTGGTGCGGTCGCCTTTGTAAACTAAATCGCCACGAGATAAAGATGCTGTTGAAACAATACCATCCGTACGGTTAAGGTCAGTCAGAGCATTATTAGCTACACGTACAACCTCTGCGTAAACTTCCTCTTGCGTATCATAGTCGAAAACGTAACGGTTTGGCTCAAACATTTCTTTCAAAATCATTTCGCCGTGATAATCGGTTGTTGACTGCCAGCTCCATGCTTGAATCGCTTTTGCTACACCTGAGTAGTCCCATTTGCCTTTTTCTTCTCCGTCTTTGATTTGCAACAACAAATTTTGGCCGAGAGCGTAATAATGTTGCCTCCATTTTTCACCAGCGGCATCGCTACCAGCGGCATATCCATGTCTGTCCCAAGTGTTACCCGCTGCCGAAGCATGCCAGTTTTGAATGTATTGACCAATATAACGAGAATCGAAAGCTTCACCACGCACCATACTTTGAAGTAAAGCAGGTAAAAGTACATGCCCTTCAGCAACCTGTGGGTTACTTGGGTCTTGATTGATGTCGAGGTATTTTTCGCAGCTACCCAAGCAAAGGCTTAGAAAAAGTAGTGCGAGTATTTTTATTTTTTTCATTTTGTCTAAAACTTAAATTTTTCACATAAACCTTAATTAAAACCCTGCTCTAATACCAAAAGTAATATTACGAGGCATAGCCAAAGTACCATAGTCGAAACCACTGGCACCAGCACCTCCCGAAGTAGCGGTAGTACCGTTTACGTTAGGGTCAGCACCTGTGTAGTTGGTTAGCAAAAAGAGGTCAGTTCCTGTTACGAATACGCCTGCTGAACGGAAAACTTTCAAAGGTTTTAAGATTCTTTCAGGAAATGTATAAGCTAATGTAATATCTCTCATTCTCAACCAATTGATGTCTTTTTCTACAAATTCAGACTCTGGAAGCGAGGTAAAGAAATCCGAACGATATAATGGTGAAACTTGAATCGTATTTGTTGTTGGGTTGTCAGAGTTTTCAAGTCCATCTCTCAACACACCTTTAAATACAACTGGGGTTTCACGGTCTAAGAATTTATTGCTCAAACCAGTTCTAAACATATAAAAAGCGTTTCCATTAAATACATCGCCGCCTTTACGAATATCAAGCAAGAATGAGAGATTGAAGTTTTTATAGCTAAATTTGTTCGTCAAACCAATCGTAAAATCTGGTGTTCTATCGCCAATTGGCAAGAAGTTGGCATTGATGATTGGCAAACCACTACTTGGATTTATCAAAATATCGCCTTTCGGATTTCTCAAATAGCTATATCCACCAATCGCCATTGCACTTCCAGCACCACGTTGGTTATAATCAAGATTCATGTTGCGGAAATAATTTTCTAAATCACCCACGAAAGCACTTGCACGAGCATTACCAAACAACCAAGTATCCGAATTATAGTATTCAGGAACACCCGCAGGAAGGTTTTTTACATCGGTTTTTAGTTTTGTGAAGTTTAATAGCATATCCCAATTGAAATCAGTTTTTTTGATTACATTGGCACGAAGTTCTACTTCTGTTCCTTTATTATAAAAATCACCACCATTCAACAAACCAAAAATAAAGCCCGTTCCGTAGCTCAAACGTTGCGTAACGATTTGTGCAAAACGGTTTTGTTGATAGTAAGAAGCATTGATTCCAAAACGATTTTGAAGAAATGATAATTCAGTACCAACTTCAAAACTTTTACCTTTTTCAGGCGTAAGGTTTTCATTCCCACCAAAGAAACCGTAAGCAAAACCACCACCAGTAGTAGTTTGTGGTGTAAGGCTTGATAATACTTTGTACGGTGGTGCATCTTTACCAACTTCGGCATACGATGCTCTAATTTTACCAGAAGTAAGCCATTGAATATCTTTAAATGCGGGAAGCTGAGTAAACTCAAAAGCCGTATTTATCGAAGGATAAAAATATCTATTGTTTGCTTTTGGTAGGGTAGAAGACCAGTCGTTTCTTCCCGTTACTGTTACGCTTAATAAATTATTATAGCTCCACATCATTTGGGCAAACACACCCATACGGCGTTGTTGAACAAGTGTCAATTTCGCACGTTGGGTAGTTGGGTCAGTATTATTGATACTATTGAAGTCAGAAATATATAATTTCTCACCATAAGAAGCATTTACTTCATATCTGCTATCATATACATCGCCACCGACTTGGGTTGAAAATCTAAATTTTCCAAATTGCTTATTTACAGAAGCAATCAAGTTACTTGTAATTAATTGACCGTTCTCTACATAATTATCAATCGCACCTTTACGACCAATACCTAAGTTAGATTCTGGATTTACGAAGAAATTACCCAATGTTGAATAAAACTCTGGCCCAAAACGCCCTGTAAATTTCAACCAAGAAGTTGGCTTATAATTCAACTCAAAACGTCCAATCGTACGAGTAGAACGGTCTTGGTTTTTGTTGCGGTTTAGGTTAAATAATGGATTATCAAGCTCGCCAGAGTCAGAAATCAAACGACGACGAGTTCCATCAGGGTTTTGCCAGTTTGTAATATCATCATTTGCAGGCCAAGCCAATAAACCAATATAAAAACCACCATCACTACGAATAGGCTTCACATTGAGCGACTTTAAGAACTGAATTGAGGTCGAAATATCTAATTTTGGACTAATATCAGCATCACCCTTCAACATGATTGATAAACGCTCATATTTGGTTGTTGGTACAATACCTCCTTGATTAGTGTAAGTAGTAGAAAAACGGTATCTAACAGCATCTGTTCCACCTTGCACACCTAAATTATGTATCTGAGTTTTACCTGTTTGGTAGAAATTATCTAAATTATTGTAGATAGTAGATTCCGTACCATATTTTGGCCCAAAGAATGATAAAGCAGTAGCCGAAGGCGAACCATTGAAACCACGACCATATACTTGCTGTGTTTCGAGTGTACGATACACTTGAGAGAAACCAAACGAGTTATTATAATCAACCCTTGGACGACCTTTCTTTGCTTTTTTGGTTGTAATTAAAATTGCTCCCGAAGCTCCATCCTGACCATAAAGAGCCGCCGCTTCTGGGCCCCTCAAAACTGTAATAGTTTCAATATCTTGAGGGTTAATTTCACCTGCACGGTTCATATAGTCATTACCACGGTTAGGACCATCACTCACCAAAGCACCTTGACCGAAAGTACGGTTATCAAGAGGTAAACCATCAACCACAAAAAGCGGGCTGTTGCTTCCTCCAATTGATGTTACTCCACGCAACTGAATTTGAACCGAAGCTCCAGGTTGCCCACTGGTTGAGGTCATACTCAAACCTGCGGCACGCCCTTGTAAAGCGGTCATAAAGTTTGAACGTTGCGTTTCAGCAACATCATCACCTTTTACCTCTTGAATAGAGTAACCAAGCGTGCGACGGTCTTGTTTGATACCTTGAGCGGTTGTCACGACTTCTTCAAGCATTGCGGCAGATGATGCCAAAACTAAGTCAATTGTAGTTTGATTGCCAACTTTTACACTTTGTGTATCGAAGCCAAGAAAACTAAATACTAAAGTAGCATTTTGAGGAACAGTTATTTTGTATTTACCATTTCCGTCTGTAGAAGTACCTTTGCTTGTACCTTTGACTGAAATACTGACACCGGGCATTGCCGAACCATCTTCTGAAGAAGTAACCGTTCCGCTGATTGATTTTTCTTGGGCTAAGGCTTGCTGATATAGAAAAACAGAAAGAACCACGACCCAACATCGTAGAGTTTGTTTCATATAGAATGTAGAAAAAAGGTTTATTGATGACTAAACTATCGCAAGATAATAAAAAGTAGTGTAGTTGCTTATTGCTCTTAAATGTTTTCTTAATGATATATGACTACGATCATAATAATTTGAGCAAATATCTATGTTTGTAATGTGCCTAAAATGTAATTTTTGAAACATAATTTCGGCAAAATACGATTATTGGCATAATTTTTATCAAAGTATTTATAGAAGTTCAAAATCAATTTCATAACTTTGCACTCCGAAAAAGTTTAGAGTTAAGTAAAAATATTATTTTTTGAAAATTAAACTTGATTATCAATTAGTTAATCAAGTAAATCCGATAAATTAAAGCGGTAGTCGCACTATCAAAACAATGGCAAAAAAAGAAAAATCAGGTCTTGACATCATCGAAAGTCCAGAAGCTTTACAACAAGAATTCAACAAAGCAGAAGGCTTCTTGAAAAACAACCAAAAATTATTGACTATCATTGGTGGTGGTATTTTGGCAGTTGTGTTAGGAGTAGTTGGGTATAATTATTATACAAATTCTCAAGACGAAGAGGCACAAGCAGCTATGTTCAATGCTGTTTACGCTTTTGAAGCCGATTCATTAAAACAAGCTCTAAACGGAACAGGTGGAAACGAAGGGTTATTGGCTATTGCTGATAACTACGGTGCATCGAAAGCTGGAAACTTAGCAAAATTCTATTCAGGCGTTGCTTTAGTAAAACAAGGCAAATACGATGAAGGTATTGAGCAATTGAAAGGCTTTAGCTCAAACGACCTACTCGTGCAAGCAAGAGCGTATGTTTTGATTGGTGATGCCTACATGGAAAAGAAAAGCGTTGAAGATGCTATCACTTACTATCGAAAAGCGGCAGATTACCAACCAAATAAAACCTTCACACCTGTATATTTAATGAAACTTGCTACTGCTTACGAAGTTGCTAAGAATAACAAAGAAGCAATTAGTGTATATAGCGAGATTATTGAAAAATACCCAGAATCAATTGAAATTGGTAACGCCAAGAAATATAAATCCAAACTCGAAGGCACTGTCGGCGAGTAAGAACTTGGTTATGCAATAAAAATATAATCAAAGGGATAAGCCGAAGTAGGTTTATCCCTTTTTTTAATTTATCTCGAAAAAATATGTCGTCAGCTAATAAAAATTTAAGTGAGTTCAATACTGCAGGCTTACCTGATGTGAGCCAAAAACGTTTTGCAATCATCGTTGCTGAATGGAACGAAGAAGTAACCGAAGCTCTTTTTGAAGGTGCGTATAAAACCCTCATAGAAAATGGTGTAAAAGCAGAGAATATCGTAAGAGCCAATGTGCCAGGCAGTTATGAATTGAGTTTTGGTTCGCAAGTATTTGCTCAAAAAGCCGATATTGATGCTGTCATTGCTATCGGTTGCGTGATTCAAGGCGAAACCAAGCACAACGACTACATCAATCATGCAGTAGCACAAGGATTGACCAACGTTTCGTTGAAATATAATAAGCCCGTTATTTTTGGCGTATTAACCCCAAACAACCAACAGCAAGCCCTCGACCGTGCAGGCGGTATTCACGGCAATAAAGGCGATGAAGCAGCGATAACAGCGATAAAAATGTTAGGGTTAGCCTAAGAAAATGCAAAAAACAAGACCAAACATATCGAAAACAGCTTTTTGGGATGTCAATTTTGAAGAAATTGATTTCGAGAAGAATAATGTCTTTGTTGTGGATAAAGTCTTTAATTATGGAAAATTCAATGACCAATTAGAGCTAATTCGATATTATGGGGTCGAAAATATCAAAAAGATGATGGTTCAAGTACCCTATTTTAGGAAAGAGGTTTTTGCTTTTATTTGTGGTTATTTTCAATTAAACCCCACTGAATTCAAATGCTATTTACGGAGACAGTCGAACCAGACACACTGGGAGTTTTAAAAGAGTTGATGAGACTTCCTGTTTTAGAAAACTTTGCACTCGTTGGTGGAACAAACCTATCTTTAAAACTTGGCCATAGAATATCAGTAGATTTAGATATTTTCAGTAATGAAGATTTTGAAAGTGATTTAATTATTCCTGAAATTAAAGCCAAATTTGATAATTTTGAGGTCTTACGTAAAACGAAAAGGTCTTTTGCTGGGGTAATCGGAAATTTAAAGATAGATATTGTTTTACACCAATATCCTTACTTACATGAAATAGAAGAGATTGAAGGTATTCGTTTTGTTTCGATTCCAGATGTCGTTGCAATGAAATTAAACGCAATATCGAAAAGAGGGGCAAAGAAAGATTTTTATGATTTGGCAAATCTTCTTGATTTATACTCTATTGAAGAAATGTTGTCGTTCTTTAAAACAAAGTACAGCAATGAGGAAATAGGTTTTGTAGTTCATTCGATGTATTATTTTGAAGATGCTGAAATGCAAGAGAACCCAATTTCTTTAAAAAATGAAACATGGGAAGATGTCAAGAAAAAAGTACAAAAATCAGTTGATGATTTTATAAATAGACGTTTGTCATAATGCCCAAAATTACACTCGAAACACAAATTAATGCTCCAATTCAAATCTGTTATGATTTGGCGTTAAGTGTAGATTTACACCAACTTTCAACTGCTAAAACAGGCGAACGTATTGTGAGTGGCGTAAGTGAAGGAGTGATGAAATTAGGCGAAAGTGTAACTTGGCGAGCAAAACATTTTGGGGTTTGGCAGGAGCTAACCAGTAAAATCACGGAAGCACAGTCGCCAAACTATTTAGTAGATGAAATGCAAAAGGGCATTTTTAAATCTCTGAGACACGAACACTATTTTCTTCAGGAGAATCAAACAACCATCATGAAAGATGTATTTATGTTTGAATCTCCGCTCGGGTTTTTAGGGAAAATTGCCAATAAAGTCATTTTAGAGCGTTATTTAACCAGTTTTTTGCAAGAAAGAAATTTAGTAATAAAACAAATTGCGGAATCTGGAAAATGGCGAGATATTTTAAGAAAAAATTACTGATAATCAACAAGCTAAATAACACACTCATTTAAAACGTATTCATTCAAAATTAAATTAAAAAATGCAAGTTTGGAAATTTGGCGGGACTTCAGTAGGTAAGCCCGAGCGTATGCACTCAATCCGTAATCTTATTACTGAAGATGGCGGTCGTAAAATCGTAGTTTTGTCGGCTCTTTCTGGCACTACCAACTCTCTTATTTCTATTGGCGAGTCACTTAAAGCGAATAATGATGCCGAAGCAAACGAAAAAATCGAGTCGCTTTATGCTCATTATCAGTCTTTTATCAAAGAATTATATAAAACCGAAGAAGGATATACAAAAGGCAAGACTATCATCGACAATGAATTTAATTTCATTCGCTCGTTGGTAAGTATTAAGCCTTTTACGCTCAAACAAGAAAAAGAAATCGTTGCCGAAGGCGAACTACTTTCTACGCAAATGTTTGAAGCTTATTTGCAAGAAGAAGGCGTAAGCTCAGCTCTTTTGCCAGCTCTTGATTTCATGTTAATTGATGCCGACAACGAGCCAGTTTTGAGTTTTACAGAAGAAAAACTCACAGCTATGCTCTCGCAGTTGGAAGACAAGCAAATATTTATCACACAAGGTTTTATTTGTCGTAATCCTCGTGGCGAAGTTGACAACTTAAAGCGTGGTGGTTCTGATTATACCGCTTCATTGGTTGGTGGAGCAATTCGTGCCGAAGAAATCCAAATCTGGACAGACATCGACGGCATGCACAACAACGACCCAAGAATCGTGAAGCGTACCTTCCCTGTGCGTGAGCTTACTTTCGAGGAAGCCGCAGAACTGGCGTATTTTGGTGCAAAAATTCTTCATCCGAGTACAATTACCCCAGCAAAAATGCGTGGCGTTCCAGTGCGTTTGAAAAACACCATGGAGCCAAACGCTTACGGAACGCTCATCGCTGACAAAACAACCGATTCGGAAATCAAAGCCATTGCTGCCAAAGATGGCATCACGGCTATCTATATTCACTCGACTCGTATGCTGAATGCCTACGGATTTATGAGAAAGGTATTTGAGGTTTTTGAAAACTTCAAAACGCCAGTGGATATGATAACAACATCGGAAGTTTCGATTGCGGTAACAATTGATAATGCTGAAAATTTAGATAAAATCACGGCAGTTTTAGGTCAATTTGCTGATTTGGAAGAACACGACCGTAATCAATCAATCATTTGTATCGTAGGAAATTTCATGGCTGATAAAGCAGGTATTGCTCTAAAAGTAATGGAAGCCATGCGTGATATTCCAATCAGAATGATTGCTTATGGTGCATCGGAGCATAATATTTCGCTGTTGGTTGATACCAAACACAAAAACGAAGCCTTAAATGCTTTGAACGAAGGTTTGTTTAAGTTTGATTGATTTAATCAGCTACAACTTCATCACTAATTAAGTTCATAACGATTAGTGGCGAAAGCCACTAATCTAATACATATAATAGAAATGCTACAACTCAATTATATAAAAGAAAACAAACAAGCTACGATTGATAGCTTGAAGCGTAAGTATTTCAAGAATGCTGAAGAAACGATTGAAACGGTTTTAGGAATCGACCAAAAACGTCGTGAAACACAAGCCGAATTGGATTCAACTTTGGCAAGAGCCAATGCTTTGGCCAAAGAAATTGGCGGCTTGATGAAAGCAGGCAAAAAAGAAGAAGCCGAAGCCGCTAAAGCCGAAACTGCTGAGTTGAAGGTAAAATCAAAGGCTTTGGAAGAAGACTTAAAGGTTTCTGAATCAGAGCTTTACGATGTAATGGTTACTATTCCAAACCTTCCACATGTAAGTGTTCCCGAAGGACGTACACCCGAAGAAAACGTGAATGTTTTTCAAGCGGGTGAAATTCCAGAGCTTCACGAAGCGGCTTTACCACACTGGGAATTAATCAAACAATACGATATTATTGATTTTGATTTAGGAAATAAAATCACGGGTGCGGGTTTTCCTGTTTACAAAGGAAAAGGTGCAAGAATTCAGCGTGCCATGATTAATTTCTTCTTAGATGAAGCATTGGCGGCTGGGTATTTCGAAATCCAACCACCTATTCTAATCAATAAAGATTCTGGCTTTGGTACAGGTCAATTGCCAGACAAAGAAGGACAAATGTATCACTCAACTGCCGATGATTTATATTTGATTCCAACTGCTGAAGTACCAGTAACGAATATTTACCGTGACGTAATTTTATCAGACAATGATTTACCCATCAAAAATGTAGCCTATACGCCATGTTTCCGTCGTGAGGCAGGAAGTTGGGGGGCACACGTGCGTGGATTGAATCGTTTGCACCAATTTGATAAAATAGAAATCGTGCAGGTGCGTAAACCAGAAGAATCTTATCAGGCTCTCGACGAAATGGTTGAACACGTAAAAACATTGCTCGAAAAACTTGAACTTCCTTATCGTATTCTTCGCCTTTGTGGAGGAGATATGGGCTTTACATCGGCCCTTACGTATGACTTTGAAGTATATTCGGCTGCTCAAAAGCGTTGGTTAGAAGTTAGTTCTGTTTCAAACTTTGAGTCATACCAAGCCAATCGTTTGAAACTTAGATACAAAGTGGATGGCAAAACGCAGTTATTGCATACCCTCAATGGTTCGGCATTAGCTTTGCCACGTATTTTGGCATCAATTTTAGAAAACTTCCAAACACCAGAAGGCATCAAAATACCAAAAGTTTTAGTGCCTTATTGTGGTTTTGAAATGATATAGTTTGTCGATTTTTTCGTAGGAACGTCCAACTTGGACGTTCTTATCAGTAAAAAGAGCCTCGTTTTCATTGAAAATGAGGCTCTTTTGCGTTATAAATTAAATTTACGATTGATAATACATCATAGTCTGCAAGTTGCTTTATTAAATATGCTGCATTAATCAAAATTCCCAAACAAAACCCAAAGATGGTGTTACCGAAACATCATTATTATCTAAAATGAGCGGAACGGCATTTGAGCCATCTCTACGAAGTGGCAAGCCATCAGTGGTTTGGAAGCCAGTATTGTCGGCATTTCGGGCAAAAGTATATTGAGGAAATGCTGGACTTTTGAACAAAAGAGCATTTTGCACATCTAAATAAAGGTCGAAAGTAGTTTTCTTAAAATTCCACTTTTTATCAACCCTAAAATCAAGTCTTTTGAAATTACCTAATCTGCCTTGATTCAATCTTGAATAATCAAGTGTTCCACGGCCAACCAACGAGTAATTTGCTTGCGATGCAGCCAAATCGAATGGAGTAAATGGAGCTCCACCTTGCGAAAGCCATTTCAAGCCCATCTCCCAACCACGTTTGAATTTACGACCAAGTTGTGCCGAAAGAATATTTCGAGTATCCCAAGCCGAGGAAATCAGTTTGCCATCTGCTCCCGAAAACTCACTTCTGAAAAGTGTATAACTCAATACACCAAAGATATTTTTGGTTAATTTTTGCTGGAAAAAGAACTCTACTCCGTAGCTTCTTCCCGTTCCAATCGACGTAACTCGTTCGTTTCCAATTGCTCCGAAATCGCCACCTTCATTGGCCAACGAAATTCCTCGTGTAACCGTAACTGGATAGTTTTTGTATTTTTTATTAAAAGCTTCAACCGTAATTCTGGTCTGTGGTGTCGGAATAAACTCCAGACCTGCCACCAAATGGTCTGACTGAATGTATTTATTGCCAGTATTCGTAAAACTACCATCTTCCTGATAACCCAAAACTGTATAAATCGGCACTTTAAAATAACGCCCAGCCGAAGCATTGACTCGCCATTTATCAGCAAATTGATAACTCAAAGAAGCTCTTGGGCTTAGCGTTTCGAGCGGTTTATTGCCATCAGTGGTAAAAGAATTCATATCAGTTCTAATTCCTGCCGAAAGACTTAGCTTTTCGTTGAAAAATTTCCTTGAAACTTGCCCGAAAGCACCGTATTTAAAGAAATTAATGTCAGTGTTGAACGTAACCTTTCGCTCAGGTTGAACAAGTTGCCCAACGGCATTTCTGATTTCTCGACTGAAAATATTAAAAAAGTCGTTGTTATACTTCACATATTGCACAACCGCACCGTAGCTGTATTCCCACTTCCCTTTAAACTGATTTACGTCAATTCTGAACTTATTTTCAATTTCTTGCGATTGCGAATTGAAAACTCTGAGTGTTGGGTCTTCGCTTTTTCCATCTTCATAACGGTCGAGGGCGTTATCAAACATATTTCTACTCAAAGCAATATTTACGTAGCCATTCGTGATAAGTCTTTTTAAGGAAGCACCAACCGTATAATTCCATTGTTTGATAAGCGGGTTTGAACGCAAAATATATTCCTTCGAAGCATCGGTTTCTTTTGGTACGCCAAAATAAAAATCATCAATCGCACCCACGCCGATTAAGTTGAGGGTTGTTTTTTTATTGAATTTATGCGTGATTTTGTACTGAAAATCCCAGTAACTTGGGCGGATTGGCAAGTCGAGAGCCGAAAACAAAAGTTGCAGATACGACCTACGTGCCGAAGCCAAAAAGGTTGTTTTCTGCGAAATTGGCCCTTCGAGCGTTGCCGCCACTTCGGTCGAACTTAGTCGGACATTTCCCTCCACCTTATTCGGATTTCCATCTCGTTGTTTAAATTGTAGCACTGAAGAAAGTGCATTGTCATAACGAGCATTGAAACTACTCGTCGAAAGTGTGGCATCTTCAATAAACGAAACATTGAGAATACCCGTTGGGCCGCCCGAACTTCCCTGAGTGGCAAAGTGATTGATTACGGGAATCTCGATTCCATCTAAATAAAAAACGTTTTCGTTGGGGCCGCCACCTCTAATTACCAAATCGTTTCTGAATCCACCTACCGAACCAGCCGTTCCGCCAACGCCAGGCAAAACGCCAATCACCCGTGAAATATCAAAGTTTCCACCTGGATTATTCTTAATTTCTTCGGCAGTAAGTTTCTGAATCGAATTAGGGGTTTCAACATTTGCCACCGAAACCGAGCGATTCACCACCACTTTTACTTCATCTAATGTTTGTGTTTCTTCTTCAAGTTCAAACGTAACCTGTTGTGCGTTTCCAGTCGTGAGGTTAATATTGAATTTCGTAAGGGGTTTATAACCAACCAGCGTAGCCTTTAAATTATAACTACCTACGGGTAAAGTTAGCTTAAAATTGCCCTCAATATCAGTCGTAACGCCTTTTTGTGTGCCTTCAACAGCAATCGTTACACCAACGAGGTATTCTTGGGTTTTACGGTCTTTTACGATTCCTTGTATTTCGCCTGTGCGTTGAGCATGAGCTACATGTAGGCATAGAAAAAAGCTGAGTAAATAAATGATTTTGTGCATAAAACAATGGTTTGAATTTGTGTTTCGAGTATCTTTCCAGATGCTTCGCAACATTTTTAGTTGATATGTGTTTAATCAGTAAAACAAAACACTCAAAAAAATGTTTTGTTTTTGTACTAAAAATTTTTAAATTGGTATAAAAAAACACTTTTTGTTTCGATCGAATACTCAAAAAATAAATGAATTATAGCATTTTACAGAAAATAATAGGCGATTTAGAAAGTTTTGAGGCCGAGCAGTCATCAAAGAATATTTCGATGGAAGATTTTGTGGGATTTCTGAATCAGAAATATTTGGGGCGAATATTAGCTCCGAAACCAGTCGAAGCTCCTACCGAAAACGAAGAAAATAACATCGGACAATTAGTAGCTTTTATGTACCGATACGCCAAAAGCTACATCAAAAAAGCTTTGGAAGAATCTACAATTTTGACTTTGGATGATTTTGGGTACTTAGCGGCCGTTTGGCAATATGGCAATTTGACCAAAACCCAAGTTATTGAAAAGAATATCCATGAGAAAAACACTGGCATGGAAATCATCAAAAGGCTGATAAACAATCAATTACTTGAACAACGTGACGATGAAACTGATAAGAGAAGCAAACGCCTGAAAATTACGCCACTGGGGCAAGCAGAGCTTTTCAAGTCGTTTGATGGAATGTTGAAAGTAAGTAAGATTATCTCTGGAAAACTGAGTGATACAGAAAGATTGCAACTCTTTTATTTACTCAACAAATTACATAATTTTCATAACCCGATTTTCTTGAACGAAAAAGAAACAAGTGTCGATAAACTTTTAGAAAAATATTTTTAATGAAAAATGCCTTCAAAATAACTTTTGAGGGCATTTTATTAATATTGAGCAAACATTATCGTGCTGTTTCCATCATGGCGAGCAATTGGTCTAATTCATATTCCAATACTCGGCCATTTTGTTTGAGCTTCTTAATATCTTGTAATTCTACACCATTACGCACATAAGTTGGCGTTGTGTTTAATGCTGGATTACGGTATCCTTCACGCATGAACCGTTGAATCATTGCCTTGATTTGCTCCGTTGTATCTTTCTGCTCAACTTTTGGCTCATTAACTTCGGCATAAGTAGCTGTTTCTTCAACAGGGTTTTGTGTACTACTTGTGTTTATAACAGTTGCACCAACCGAAGCTGTTGGCTGTGGCACAGATGCCATCACCGTTGTAGCAACAGGTGTTTTTACTTTTTCAACGATAGGTTCTGGAATTGGTTCTGCTTCTACAACAACTAAATCAAAACCAGCCGCTACAATCGTTACACGCACTTTTTTGCCCAAATTCGGGTCAGTCGCAAAACCGTGTTTGAATAAACTTGCCTTGCTTTGGATTTGGCTTTCGACAAACTTCGTCACCAAAGTTTGGTCAGAAAGTTTGATTTTATATTCTGGGCTATAGGCAATGCTCAATAAAACTCTTTGAGCTCCGCTTATATCGTTACTTTCAAGCAGTGGCGAAGATAAAGCCAACTTGATGGCTTCTTCCACTCTTTTATCTCCTTCGGCTTCAGCTGTTCCCATTACGGCTTGGCCAGCACCACCTAACACTTTCTTCACATCAGCAAAGTCAAGGTTGATGATACCAGTACGAGTAATTAACTCAGCGATACTTTTCACACCATTGGCCAATACATCATCGGCTTTAGCATACGCTTCTTCAATGTCCATATCGCCAAATTGCTCTTCTAAACGCTCATTTTTGATAATCAGAACAGTATCGCAATTTTTCTTTAATTCTTCAATCCCAAGTCTTGCTTGTAGAATCTTGTCACCACCTTCAAATGGAAAAGGGTCAGTTACGACAGCAATCGTGAGAAGATTCATTTCTTTTGCGATTTTGGCAATTACAGGTGCAGCACCAGTACCCGTTCCACCACCCATACCTGCCGTAATGAAAACCATTTCGGTTGGCTCTTTGAGTAGTTCACGAATCGCTTTTTCGCTTTCTTCGGCAGCTTTCTTACCCATTGTCGGCTCGGTTCCAGCACCTAAACCTTTAGTAAGTTCGACACCTATTTGTAGTCTTTTTATTTCGGGATTGGCTGATTCCAAAGCCTGTTGGTCAGTATTACAAATAACCAAACCAATGTCATCCACACCCATGTTGTGCATGTGTTTCACGGCATTACAGCCAGCACCACCCACACCTATTACTTTGATAATGTTTCTGAATTTGTTCTTTGGGACAAGTTCGTAGTCTGGTTCTTCTGACATCGTAATAAACTTTTATAGATTAGGAAAAGCTGTTTTTGTCTTCAAAAAGGTTTTTTCTAAAAATTTTTGATAAAAACGAAGTTTTATCAAAAATGGCAAAGTATTTCAAATATAATAATAATATCCGAAAAAATTATAGGTATCCCTTATCATCGCCCAAGTCGGTTTTTGAGGCTTGTACTTGACGTTTTAGCCATCCAAAAAGACCACCGCTTTGCTGAGGCTCTTCTTGTGGAGCAGGTTGTTCAACTTCTTTATAACGACCAACATTGCGGTTTTCAAATCCATTTGTAGGGTTTGGTGGCAATTGACTCTCTGGAATTTCGCCCCAAATAACCTCTTGTGGCACACGCTCATCGAGTGGTAAAAAACCTGATAAGACCAATCCAACAACAGTTGCATATTTAGGGTCAATAATTTTGCTCAAAGCACTCTCCCCGATGTTACGAACCGTATTTCCAACTCTTATGTTCATGCCGTTGGTTACTTGGTCGAACACATCTTTTATCATTCGAATATTGGCTGTGCCACCAGTAAGTACAACACCACTGATTAGCTGGCCTTCATACCCAGAGTGCATGATTTCAGCCATTGCCATTGCTGCAATTTCTTTCAGACGCTCTTCAATGATAATACTTACGTTTTTAGCAACGATTTCTTTATCTGGTAAACCTTCAACGCCTGGGATTTTTATAATATCGTTCTTTCCAACCTCATCGGGTGGAACATCGCCCATGATGAGTTTGAGTTTTTCGGCATGGTCAGGTAAAATTTGGAATGCTTTTACAAGGTCATTCGTAATACTTTTTCCCGCAAAAGGAATTACTGAAATATGGCGTAAGCCACTTTCGTGGAAAATAGCCACTTCGGTTGTATCTCCTCCAACATTTACTACAGCTACGCCCAATTTTTTATCTACTTCGCTCAAAACCGACATAGCATCGGCCAAAGGAGAGAAGAGCGTATGAACTATCTTTAACGGAATAAAACGCTTATTATCTTGAATCTTTACGCCAACACTCTCAATGGTTTGTTGGAGTGCAATATGCGGGTCATTTGGTGTTGAAATCAAAAAGAAATTTCCACCGAGCGTTACGCCAAAGCGGCCAATTGGGTTTTCGGGAACTAAGGCCCGGTCAATGATAAACTCCTGCGGGAAAGTGTGAATAATTACGTTTCCTGCGGTTGGACGAAATGATTTACGAATATCAACCGCCAGTTTCTCAATTTCCTCTTTGCGAATCGTTGTGCGGCTGTCATTACGAGTCAAGAAGTTTTGGTGACTTCTCCCTTCTACATATTCACCTGAGATATTTACAATTACATTTTGAATATTGATGTCGGCTTTGTCGGATAATTTGGTGAGAATACGGTCAATGTCACGGGCAGTAAACTCTAAATTTACGACCGTTCCATTAGAAACACGTCCTCGTTGGGTAGGTTCTTCAACCATATCAAGAATTTTCACTTTCCCGATGTGGTCCATAATCCCAGCCACAGCACAAATCTTTGTGCTACCAATATCAATACCTACAATTACACCTTTATTCATTCTTGTATTATTTTATAAGGCTTTTAGCCCGAAAATAGTGGCTAAAAGTCACAGCTCTTACTTACATACTATTTGGCCGTCATATTTCACACTCACCGACGAAAAACCATCCCAACCCTTTACAGGTAGAATTTGGTTGTAAAATATCTTTAATCTATTTAATCTATTTTCAATATTTGCTGGTTCGCCAAACTCAATAATATGATTTCCAACTAACGGAACAATGCTAATATCGCCATTACTATCAATGTTTAGTTGCGTGAATTGTGCCTTCAAAAAGGAATCCTCGTTGATAAAATTTATAAATTGTAGATTCTTTTCCTGACGCTTTGCTTTTAAGCTCGACAAATTTCGGAAATATTCGCCCGAAAGCAATAAAATTCTTGCGGAATATCTGTCAGAGAGTGGAAAAAAGCTTCCATCGGCCTCTACATATACGTCATCACGGCCATCAGACATTAAAATTCTAGCAATTGGAATGTGTTGTTCGATATCAATATTGAGTGTTCCTTCCACACCACGAAATACTTGGCAGCTTTTTATTTGGCGATTACGTAATACTCTTTGTTCGATTTCTCGAAGGTCAATTTTATCGTAAAGTTTACCAACAAGCTGGTCGCTACCATATTTTGTAGCAAGGGCTTCGATGTCTTGTTTGGTGATAAAAAACTGTTCGTCGGCATTTTTAATATTTACTTCGATTTTCTTACAGCGATTTGATGAAAAGCTATCTGTCGAAAAAGCAATCAATACCAACACACTGCACACGGCTATTATTCCTAATAGCACTTTGCCAATTTTTCCGAAGTTAGTATTACGAAACATTTTTATAGGTATTAGGAAAATTTGTTATAGGGAAACTGGTTATTGGTGAATTTGTTATTAGTAAATTTCGGGGCCGACCCGTGTGCTTGTTGGTAAATAATTTATTCAGAATATGAACGTTGACCAGTAACAAATAACTAATCACCAACTCACAACTGCTTCAAAAACTCACTTTGATTATCCAATGTTTTAAATTCATCAGCAGTTTTTGGTTCTAAATCGTTTTTACAAAGGTTTTTTAGGCGTTCGATGTCTTGATTCCAACGATAACCATCAAAATAAGCCAAGCCTTTGTGGTCTCGGATTTTATACAAAGCCGATGATTTATAGGCAGTTCCGAGATAAACATGTTTTAGTCCATTTTCTTTTCCCCACTTAATTACTCGCCACATGAGCCATTTGCCAATCGAATGGGTTCGCATATACTCAGTATCAAAAAATGCAAACCAATAATGCAACATATCGCCTTCAAGAACGGCAAAGACAAAACCGATTAGTTTACCATCAATGCAAAATCTGAAAATGTGAGTGCCTGTTTCTCTTGATAAAATATATTGCCACCGCTCCATGCTCATATTATCATCACCGATGCGTTGCGAAATGTATTCTTGACTAAGACCTACGAAATCTGCGTCATTTAAGTCGAAATTTTCTTTTTTGATTACTTCTAACTGAATATTGAGCGGCTCAACTAAACGATTCACTCGACGATTTTCTGAGGTATCTTCAAATCTATCAAGTTCAACCCTTAGGCTGCGTGCTAAGTAAAAAGTATCACCTTCGATGCTCAAATTTCCTGTATAAGGCAGGAAGCCTTTTTCATAGATTTCCGGTAATTCGCTTTGTGATTCTTTCAAGCAATAAATTGCATAGTCGAATGTATAAGTCGAATAATCTACTCTATTTTCAGAGAAAAAAATCTTCATAATTTCTTAGGTAAAACAAAAGAACACTATTGCCAGTGGACTATCGACCATTAATGATTTTCAGAACTTCAGTTGCTATCTCTTTTCCAGCATTTGGTTTGGCCAAAGTTTTTATATTTTGACTTAGTTCTTGCATATCAAACTTGTTATCTGCCAGTTTTATTACATTATCTACCAAAATATCCCTTGCTTCGGTATCTTTTACCAACCAAGCAGCTTTTACATTGACCAAACTCATGGCATTTTGTGTTTGGTGGTCTTCGGCGGCTGTTGGAAGCGGCACTAAAATTGAAGGTTTTTCTGCCAAGCAAAGCTCCGAAACCGACAAGGCTCCTGCACGAGAAACAACCAAATCGGAGGCGGCATAAGCCAAATCCATTTCATAGATAAAATCCGAAACAAAAACTCGTTGTGTTTGTAGCGACTCAACTGCTTGTTTGGCTTTATCAATGAATAGTTTGCCTGTTTGCCAAATAACTTGCAAATCGTTTGAAATTAAATCATTCAGACCCGCAAAAATAGCCTCGTTAATAGTTCTTGCTCCTTGACTTCCACCGATTACTAAAAGCGTTTTGCGTTCGGGGTCAAGTCTGAAATGGTTGAATGCTTGCTCTCTTTTTGAGGCTGTTTCTAAAATATCTTTTCTTACTGGATTTCCCGTCATTACAATTTTTTCTTTCGGAAAAAACTGCTCCATATTTGGGTAGGCAACACAGATTCGTTGTGCTTTTTTAGCTACAAATTTATTGGTTACGCCTGCAAAAGAGTTTTGCTCTTGTATAAGCGTAGGTACTCCTAAAAAGTTTGCCATGATGAGCGTTGGGCCGCTGGCATAACCACCAACACCAATCGCAATATCAGGTTTAAAATCTTTAATAACTCGGTAGGTTTTCCAAAGGCTTTTTATCAGCTTGATAGGCAAACCCAAATTGGCCAACATATTAGAGCGATTAATGCCCGCAATAGGTAAACCTATGATTTTGTAGCCTGCCTTTGGCACTTTTTCCATTTCCATTTTACCTTCAGCTCCAACAAAAAGAATTTCGTTGGCAGAATCAATGGCTTTTAACTCGTTTGCAATTGCAACCGCTGGATAAATGTGTCCGCCAGTACCACCACCGCTAATAATGATTTTTTTCATATAACACCCCTCCGCCCCAAAAGGGGAACTTTTATTTGGTTTGAGCCACAGGTGGCTTATTTTTCAAATATTAAATTGATTTTTAAGCATTTAAAGACTTTTCGTCATATTCTTCTTTACTCACACTTAGCACAATACCAATAGCAACAGAAGTAAAAAGGATAGAGGTTCCTCCCATGCTCATCATTGGCAGAGTCTGACCCGTGACGGGGCCCAAGCCGACATTGATAAACATGTGAATAAATGCTTGAAAAACAATACTAAAAGTAAGACCAACACACAAAAGACCTCCAAATGCCCGTTGGGTGTTGCTTACATTTTTCAGCCCCCTATACAAAAGCCAAAGATACAAACCCATGACGAGGATTGCTCCCAACATTCCATATTCTTCGACAATAATTGCATAGATATAATCAGAAAAGGCCTCTGGGAGGTAGTTTCTCTGAAAACTATTGCCAGGTCCTATGCCAATTGCTCCACCACGTGCTATTGCAATCATGGCTTGTTCTTTTTGAAAATTATCGTCTCGGTCAGGGTTTCCAATGTCTTTATCTCGATTTATATCAATTTTAGCAAAGGCTTCAATACGCTCAAGTACAACCTGTCCACGTCCAAACTCCACGCCTTTCGAATATAGATAAATACTTATACCCATCACTACTACCAATGCTCCAATAACCGAAAACGCCATTCGGAATAAATATCGGCCTGGTACTCGTCCCATGTACATAATCAAGAAACACGTTACGCCTAATATAATCGCCGTTGAGAAATTTGTAATGGCAAGCATTCCGCATAGTAAACCGCACCAAAAAATTAATCCCATGAGTGTTTTTTGGGTATATTCTACATTTTGGCGGCGAGCTAACATGGCAGCGAGGTTTGTGATTAGAACCAAACGAACCAAATCGGAAGACTGAAATGAAATACCAAAAAGGTTAATCCAACGTTTTGTTCCTCCAACTGTTGTTCCGAAAAAATAGGTATAAAGTAGTAAAATAGGGGTAATCCAAAGTAAAATCTTTGAAATACCGGCATATTTTGTGTAGTCAATGCGATGAATGCCCCAAACAACCAAGAGGCCGAGCAATAAGTGTCCAGTATGATTTATGAGATAACTTTCGGTGTTTCCGCCTGCTTTTTTGTAGGCGAGTGCAGAGCTGGCACTGTAAACGACCAGCATACTGAATAATGATAGAAGCACGATGATGAACCAGATTTGCCAGTCACCACGTAGTTTGTCTTTCAACCACGTTTCCATGATTTTGCTTTGGCAGCACGAGGCCCCCGATTAAGATTATAAGGAATAAGCACGATTATGGTTTTAAAAATCAGACAAGTCTTTGTCTAAATTTAAAACTCGTAACAAATGTAAATTATTTCAAAATGAAAGAAAAGAAAAATTCGAGAAATTTATTTTAGGGCTTACAAGCGATATGTTTTTAACTCAAAAGCCAATATTTTACACTTTTTGCAAAATTTTATTTGGTTTGACTGTTTAAATTGGTAAATACTTTTAATAAATATCATTCACTGAAAATGTCAATTTCTATCAAAAATAGATGTTTTAGACTCAAATATTGAAATAGTTTTTTATTAACTTTGACTTTTACACTATATTCAAAGCTTGACCAAATGCCTATTAAAAAACGTACATCCCGAAAGTCATTTTTGGGATTTTTAATCGTATTATTTTTTTCATTTCAATTAAAGGCTCAAGTTAAATCAGAGCTATTTACTCAAGAAATTGCCGAAAAACTGTCGGCTTTACCTTTGCATTGTATTAATCAAGAATTTCCTAATAAAACAGGGCATAGTTCAGATACGGCAGATGACCACAAACTGCTACCGTCTCAATTACACCCAAGTTTTTATGGTTGCCTTGATTGGCATTCGAGTGTTCATGGACATTGGATGTTAGCGAAATTATTGAAGGTTTTTCCTCAAATAAAAGAGAAAGAAAAGATTATAAGTGTTTTGAATAATAGTTTCATGCCCGATAAAATCAAAACAGAAGCAGAGTATTTTACGAAATACAAAACTACAGTGACATTTGAGCGAACTTATGGGTGGGCGTGGGTTTTAAAACTTGATCAAGAATTACTAACTTGGAACGACCCACTTGCACAAAAATGGCACCAGAATCTACAACCCTTAACAAAAGAAATCGTTAGGCTTTGGACTGCCTTTTTGCCTAAACAAACGTATCCTAATCGTACTGGTGTACATCCAAATACAGCTTTCGGGTTGGTGTTTGCCTTAGATTGGGCGAGAGCAACGAAAAGTCTTGAATTTGAAAAAGCAATCATCGAAAAAGCTAATCAGTTTTATAAAAACCAAAAAAATGCACCTGCGTATTTAGAACCTGACGGCTCTGATTTTCTTTCTCCAAATCTGGAAATTGCTGACTTGATGCGGAGAATTATGCCACCAAAGGAGTTTGAAGCTTGGTTTAAAGGTTTTCTTGAACCTAAATCAATTCAAAATTTACTACAACAGCCAGTTGTTAGTGACCGAAAAGATTACCAAATAGTTCACCTTGATGGTCTTAGTATTAGCAGAGCATGGTGCTTCAAAGGCATTGCATCAGCATTGCCGAAGAGTAACCCACTTAAAGCCAAACTTGAGCAAACATCAAATACTTTTCTGAAAAATGCACTTCCAAATGTCACTTCTGGGAATTATGGCGGTGACCACTGGTTAGCATCATTTGCAGTTTATGCAATTTTTGATTAGTTAATTTAGAAATAAAAAAAGCCAAATCAGATGTAAGGTAAATTACATCTGATTTGGCTTTTTTATTGTAAAATCGGCAAGTCTATTTTTCGCTTAATTTCGCTTTATTAGCAGCCTTAACGACTAAGAAAATTACCCAAGCGATAATTAGAAACTGAATAACGATTTGGATGAAGTTGCCATACATGATATTTACTGGGTAAACGCCTTTATCATCTGGCTGTCCTAAGTGTAGAGCAAGTGTTTTAAAATCGACACCAGCAAGGAAAAAACCAACGATGGGCATAATAATATCATCAACTAATGAAGTTGTGATTTTACCAAATGCTCCACCAATAACTACACCTACGGCCAAATCAAGGACATTGCCTTGTGCTATAAATGTTTTGAATTCTTTTAGCATAAGCATATATAAATTAAAGTTTTAGAGAGAATCCTAAATTAAAGCCACCAGTTGCTTGCCAAACAGATTTATATCTCGGTTTGCCTTGAGCATCTACTTTGTTTTTTACATCATCTTTTGATATTTGGTCTAAATCTCTGATAAATATCGCTGCCAAATTGACATTAAAATACTTGTTAATCTTAGCTGTAGCTATCAGATTAATATTATGGTCAAGAGGTTTTGATTTTGGTAAAAGAGCCAAAAACATTTGGTCACGAATTTTAAGATTAATGTTTTTAGAAATATCTTTATCAAAAGCAATAACGCCTTGAAGACCGAGTTCTGTAAGTGTTGTTTGGCCTTTTTCTACGCCGTAAGACCTATATACTCCATTCACTAATTTTTGAGTATTCTGAAATATTGTAGCATTATTTGAAATAAAAGTAGTACGCCCAGCAAGACCTAATTGTGTTACTAAATAAGGTTTGGGTTTCCATTCTAACCCACTTGCCAATGTTAAAAAACCAGGTGATAAAAACTTAGAAATGATTGGTTTTGTAGTAATTGTATAATCAAACCCTTCATCAAATTGTGAAAAAAAGTTTAAACTTGAATACCAATTAAGTGTTTTATGTACAACTCTTGTATATTTTGTGTCTAAAAATATACGGTCAACACCTTTTCTAACTTCTTTTGTGTCACTTTGGTAGAAATTTGTTAATCTTCCATATTGTAATTGTATATCATTTGTCCATACTCCTTTCCCTTTTGTATAAACAGCCAAATTATTGAAGTATCCACCCAAAGTGAGGTTGTTTATACCGCCACCTTGCCAGCTTTTACTAAATGCGGCTCCTGTAAAAGTAAAACCAAGTTGTGTATTACGAGTCCACCAACCAACCCGAAGCGAATCTTCGTGAGTTTTAGGTGCTTCTTGGGCGAATGTTAATGCAGCAAAGGATAAGTAGCAGATTGTTAAGAAAACCTTTTTCATTACAAAATAGGAGTTTAGTTAATGATTTGTTTAACTACTGATTTTAAATAAATAATTAAAATTTCAGAATATCGAACTATCAACACAAAGAAATGTGACAATAGTTTTAAGACTTTGGGAAGAAACAATAGTAACAGCAGAAAGTAGAAATTTAAAAAAATGACCCCACCGAATGTTTATCTCGAATGGGGTCATTTTGTATTATTCAAAAACCGTAACGGTTTTCGATTGTAAAACTTGTAAAGGAAATATTGTCTTCGAATCTTCAGTTTTGAGCGTAATGGTTGTATTATCCATCGCAACAATTTCTCCTTTTATACCATCAATTGCAATAACTTGGCCTTCTCTATAACGGTTTTTGCTGTAAAATGAAGAAATAATATTCAACAAAATTTCTTTTGAAGCAAAACCGTAGCCAATAGCAAATGAAAAAATAATTCCACCAACTAAGAGGTTAAAACTTGATTCTAAAAGACTTGTATTGATTCCCACTTGTGCTACTGACTGAATCACGAAGATTATCAATAAGAAAAAGAAAATGGCAGTTCCGATGAGTTTGCCTGCTGCAATATTAAATGATTTACAAAGTGTAACCACAAAGTTTTTGAGAGCATCAGCCAAAAACACTCCTGCTGAAAGCATCAATGCCGAAGAAATGAGCTTAGGAATAAATTCTACTAAAAGCTTCACCATATCCGAAATTGCTGGCACGCCAAGTGTATCGGCGGCTGGGCGAAGCATAAAAATCAAGATGAAATAATAGAGTGTTTTGGATATAATCGAACTTAACTTAATATCCATTTTTAAGCTCTTTATTGCATCAATTTCGTTGAGTTTTTCGCCTACTTTATCAACTCCTACTTGTTCGAGCATTTTCTTTGATACTGCAGCCACCATTTTGGCAACTCCCCAACCTATTAATAAAATGATTACAGCACCTATCAGATTATAGAAAAATGTCATGAAACTTCTAATCATGTCATTAAAAGTTGCCAGTAATGTATCAGTAAAGCTTAACGTTGGTTTCATGTATTTTTTGATTTAAAAAGGGTTTTATTGCTTACTCAATTATCTTTTGGTTCTAATTCCTGTAAGAGTTTTACTCCTGCCACTATTGTTTCGCCCAAAAACATTTGTACGATTTGCATGGCGTCCCGAATAGCATCTATTTCGGCCGTTAGCATTCCTTTCAGATGCTCCGGAGCGGTGGCATTCTCATCGAAATCTTCCATTGTTGTTATTAAAGTATAAGTTTAAGGTAATTTGTTATTTTTTCCAGAACCAAATGGCTTTGGCTAATACAATTATAAAGAAAACAATATTTTCTGTATAAATTTTTCTCAATTTTTCTTTCGTTCTCATCAGACGCATTTTTACGGCACTTTCACTAATCTTGAAAGTATCGGCAATTTCTTTTATACTAAAATCGTCTTGATATTTCATTAACAAGATAGCCCTTTCATCTGGGTCGATTTTCTGCAAGGCTTTTTTCAAATCCTGTGCTTGCATTTCGACTAATTCTGAGTCATCATCTTCTTGTTCGAGGTCAAAGTTTTCGTCGAGAGCAGTTTCGGCTTGTTTTTTAACAATCCTCATTTGGTCCATGCAATAATTATAGGTAATCGAATACAGCCAAGTTGAAAACTTAGCTTGTTCTTTAAAACCACCAATTTTTAGGACTAATCGTAAAAAAATATCGTGAGTGAAATCTTCGGCTTGAGCTTCGTTTTTTACAAAGGAAAGGCATTTCCTGTAAACTTTATCAACGTAACGGTCGTAGAGTTCTTCAAAATAAAGATTTCGTTGGGTTTCGATATACAGTCGAACCAACTCCTCATCGGGCGTATTTTTAAATGCTTTATTTTTCAATTTTGACCAAGTGGTTAGCAAAAAGTAACACTTTTTAGTGTTTTTTCTTTGTGTAGTAATCTGAGCAATTCTTATACCATAATCACAGAAATTTACAGTAGCTTAGGGAAAAACCAAAATGTATGTTCGTTTTCTGAACGAATGGATACTTTTTTACGAAATTTTTTGATTATGCATATCAAATATTGGTTTTTTTCGACAAAAAGTCAAATTTCAAGCAAAATTTAATAGTATGCTTGCATAATATTATTTCTTTTTTTTACTAACTTTCGGAATCTTTATAAACCTTACATTTCAAAAAATAAAAACATGACAGCAAAAGAATATTTACAGAACACAGCTTCGAGACTTACAGCAGCAGATATTGATGGCGTAACAACTACTTTGCATTTTGATTTTGGTGGCGGTGCTGACTATTCGATGATAGTGGCAGACGGAAAAGCAGAGTTTGCGGAAGGTTTTATAGGCACAGCCGAGTGTGTTGTGAAAGCCGATGCCGATGATTTTGTGAAGATTGCCACGGGCGATATGAACCCAATGATGGCCATGATGATGGGAAAACTAAAATTATCGAATCCAGGGGCAATGATGAAATATGCTAAAATGTTGGGGTTGATGTGATGTAATGTAGAATTGAGAATTAAGAATGTAGAATTAAGCTTTCTGTACAAAAGCCTTTAATCATATCAGCACGTTAAATATTTATGGCAAAGAACTATTTCAATAAAAGAAACGTGGACTTCTTGCTTTATGAAGTTCATGAGGCAGAAACGCTGACGCAACACGCTCGCTATGCCGACCACAATAAAGAGACGTTCGACATGACGATTGATGCAGCCACGCAAATTGCTGATAATCTGATGTTTCCGTTTGTGAAAGATGTCGATAAAAATCAACCCGAACTCAAAGATGGAAAAGTAACGGTTCATCCAGCCATCAAAGATTATTTGAAAGCTCTCGGAGAATCGGGTATTATTGGTGCTGACTTTGACTATGAAAATGGTGGAGCTCAAATGCCCGTAACGATAACGAGTATTTTGGGTTATATCTTGATGTCGGCCAATAATGGAATGATGTTTACGGGCCTTACGGCAGGTGCAGCTCGTTTGATTGCCAGTTTTGGTTCGCAAGAATTGAAAGATACTTATATTCCGAATATGATTTCGGGAAAATGGCAAGGTACAATGTGCTTGACCGAACCACAGGCAGGAAGTTCGCTATCGGATATTACTGCAACAGCCGAACCATTGGCCGATGGGACGTATAAAATGCGTGGGCAGAAGGTGTTTATTTCGGCGGGTGACCACGATGCTACTGATAATGTGATACATTTATTTATTGGTCGTATCAAAGGTGCTCCGCTCGGCACTAAAGGAATTTCGTTGTTTGTGATTCCAAAATATCGCATGGATGGCACCGATAATGATGTGACTTCGATGGGAATTTACCACAAGTTAGGGCAGAAAGGTGTTCCTGCCATGCACTTGGGCTTTGGTGATAAAAACGATGATTGTATCGGATATTTGGTTGGAGAGCCAAATAAGGGCTTGAACTATATGTTTCAGATGATGAATGAAGCTCGTATAGGCGTAGGTATCACGGGAGCTTCAATTGCATCAGCTGCTTATTATGCGGCACTTGAGTACGCAAAAGAGCGTCCACAAAGCCGTCGATTGAATCAGAAACACGCACTGGATGCTCCACAAATTCAGATTATTCAGCACCCAGATGTGAAACGAATGTTGTTGTTTCAGAAAGCCGTTGTCGAAGGTTCGTTGTCACTTTTGCTCGAAACTTCAAAATATTTCGACCTTTCTGAAGCATCTGACGACCCAGAAGAAAAAGAAAAGGCTCATTTGTTGCTTGAATTGCTGACGCCAATTGCCAAAACTTTCCCTTGTGAATATGGTATGAAGGCAATCAGCGATGCGGTGCAGTGTTTTGGTGGTTATGGTTTTACGGAAGATTTTCCTGTCGAACAATATTATAGAGATATTCGTATCACGCCAATTTATGAAGGAACAACGGGTATTCAGTCGCAAGATTTACTGGGCCGTAAAGTGCCAATGGCAGGAGGGAAGGCAACTATGCTTCTCGCTCAAGAAGTTGGTAAAACTGTAATGGCGGCTTTGCAATATGATGAATTGAAGCGTTATGCACTTTCGCTAAAAGAAGAAGGCGAACGTTTACAAAAAGTGACCATGCACTTGCTGGGAATTGCTGGAACGGGCGATGTTGAGCGTTTCTTATCAGATGCGACACTCTATATGGAAATGTTTAGCTTAAATGTAGTAGCTTGGCAATGGTTGAAACAAGCGGTTGTGGCCAAACAGAAGTTAATAGTTTCGTCGGATAATGCCGATGATGTTGAGTTTTATGAAAGTAAGATTCATACAATGAAATATTTCTTCCACTACGAGATTCCGAAAACGCAAGGCTTAGCTACTCGATTGATGGATGAAGAAGTGTTGACGATTATGACAGAGAAAGAGGTTGTGATGTAAAAAAGTCAACAGTTTACAGTCAACAGTCCACAGTTAAACAAAACCCCCGAAATAGAAATTCTACTTCGGGGGTTTTTGTTTTACAGGCAACTATTTTTAAGTTTGCAGAAATACAATTTGTATTCCTATGGACTTGTGGACTGTTGACCGTGGACTAATCAATTCTTACCACTCGTCTGAGTTCCAGCAGGTTGTGATTGTTTCGCTTGTTGCATAGGGTTTTGGCCTTGCGGACGGAACGAACCTTGTTTAAATGCTTGGAATTTCGTTGGTTTTTCTGGTTCACGTGGGAACGCATTATTTTCAGTGTCGATATCAGCAATTTCGTAGAATGGGTCGAGTGTAAACTTCGTTACCTTTTTCTTTGTCGGAATTGTTTTCTTCACTTCTTTGTCATTTAAACGCCAGATTTCTGCAGGAATTCTAACGATTTCGTTAGTTCCATCTTCATAATCCATTTTGATGATTACGGGCATTGGTAAACCACCTTTGTTTTTTACCTTCAAAACATAGTAGTTCATTCCTGATTCCAATAATTTACGCTCATCTTCGCTCAAACTCGATTTATATTGCTCAGATTTTTGTTTGTCTGCCGAAGTTACAGCGTATCTGTCATAAGAGTTATAGAAATCTCTCATCGTAGAATCAGCCTCAACAACTGTTTGCTTAATATCGGTTTGATTACGAATATTGCTTAACGTTTGTTTTTTTGCTTCTGCATCAGCTTTTTCAGCCGCTTTTTTAGCGATAGGGTCTTGATTATCAGCAGCGTACCATTCAACTTCTGCTAAGTCTTGGTCGGCAGGCTCAACACCGTAGAACCAGCCTTTCCAGAACCAGTCTAAATCAACACCCGAAGCATCTTCCATCGTACGGAAGAAATCGGCAGGAGTTGGTGATTTAAACGCCCAACGACGTGCATATTCTTTGAAAGCATAGTCGAATAATTCACGACCCATTACAGTTTCACGCAAGATATTTAAGCCCGTTGCTGGTTTTGCGTAAGCATTTGGCCCGAACGCCATGATGTTATCCGAACTCGACATGATTGGCACTTGTTGTGTTTTGTCGGTTTTCATGTACGGAACGATGTACTGAGGCTCGCCACGACGAGAAGGGAAGTTTCTATCCCACTCTTGCTCGGCCAGATATTGACAGAAAGTATTCAAACCTTCGTCCATCCAGGACCACTGACGCTCGTCAGAGTTTACAATCATTGGGAAGAAATTATGACCAACTTCGTGGATAATTACGCCAATCATACCTGCTTTTACTTGTTCAGAATAAGTGCCATCTGGCTCAGGACGGCCTCCGTTGAACGAAATCATTGGGTATTCCATACCACCACCAGCAGTTGCATGGCAAGAAATAGCCACTGGATAAGGGTACTGAACCGTACGATTTCCGTAGCTTCTTAAAGTGTGTTCAACCGTGCGAGTTGAATATTGTCCCCAAAGAGGATTTCCTTCTTTTGAATAGAACGACATGCTCCAAATTTTGCGTCCGTTGTTATAAACATCGGTTTGCATGGCATCCCATATAAATTTACGTGAAGATGTGAAAGCAAAGTCACGTACGTTGGTTGCTTTATAAATCCAAGTTTTTTTACCTGTTGGCTTTCCTTTTTCGGCAGCTTCAGCTTCGGCCTGTGTTACGATAAGTACAGGTGTTTTTGAATTAGCCGCTTGTTGGAAACGCTTTAATTGCTCAGCACTTAATACTTTATCATAGTTTTGGCACTCGCCAGTTGCACCCACAACGTGGTCGTTAGGTACGGTGATTTCTACTTTATAATCTCCGAAAGGAAGTGTAAACTCGCCTTGTCCTAAGAATTGTTTGTGTTGCCAGCCATTTACATCATCGTAAACCGCCATACGAGGGAACCAGTGTGCAATGAAGTAGTTGTAGTTGCCATCTTTAGCAAAATACTCCATACCTGAGCGGCCGTAGTAGTTAGTAATGTTATAATTCCAGTCGATACGGAAAGCATAAGATTGACCTGGTTTTAAAACAACAGGAATATCAATACGCATCATTGTGCTGTTGATGGTGTATTTCAAATCTGCTCCAGTTTTGGCATCTTTCACAACCGTAATTTTGTAGCCATATTCTTTATTGCCCGAAATTCCACCAAAAACTGATGAAGGAGCATTTACGTTTTGAAGAGCATTGAACGACATTCCTTGAGCATCAACTCCACCAGTTTTTGTCATGGCATTGATTGATGTTTTCTCAAAGAGATTTTGGTCAAGCTGCAACCACAAATAACGCAATTCATCTGGCGATTTATTGGTGTAGGTGATAACTTCCGTTCCGATGATTTTCTGATTCGCATCGTCTAACTCAGCTTTGATGTCGTAATCGGCTTTTTGTTGCCAATAGTCTTTTCCTGGAGCACCAGAAGCTGTACGATAAGTGTTTGGGGTTGGAAGTTCGGTTCCCATTTGTTCAAAACGGGTGTTTGCATTATACTGATTGCCGCCTTGTTGGGCAAACGAGAATAATGCTTGAAGAATCAGAAGCGTAGCGAGAAGAAGTTCGCTTACATGCAACGCTCTACCTAATACTGATAGTTTTCTCATAAAGCATGATGAAGGGTTAGTGAAATTAAGAATGTAGAATTAAAAATTAAGAATGATTTTACGCCAAACTATGCATTAATTCTTCTACTTATTATTTATTAGCAAATATAGAGATAAATGCCAAAACTACCTCAAAATAAGGCAATTTCAGATAAATTCGAGATAAATTGGATTTTACTTACGACGAGGCTTATGGGCTATCGATGCTACTACTGCAATTTCGATGCTTGCTCCACCAGGTAAATTAGCCACCCCAACCGTAGTACGTGCAGGAAAGTCGCCCGTGAAGTACTTGCCATAAATTTCGTTTACTTTCGCAAAGTTGTTCATGTCTTTGATATAAATGGTTGTATTTAAAATATCACTCAACTTTGCATCAGCAGCCTCTAAAACCGCTTTGATGTTTTCCATGATACGAACTGTTTCGGCTTCAAAACCACCATCCACAAGTTTGCGGGTAGCTGGGTCGAGGCCGATTTGGCCAGCCACAAACAGAAAACCATTGGATTTTACGGCCTGACTGTACGGAGCAATCGGCACGGGTGCTTTATCGGTCTTGATGATTTCTTTGTGCTGTGCAAAGGCAAGATTTGTGGCGAAAAACAAGCATAGAATTAGTTTTTTCATGATTTCTTTTGGTTTTTTATTCGGTCTGTACCGAAGGTTTGACCGAAAATGATAGATGAAGATAATATTTTTGCAATTTTCTTCAATTTGCCCGAAAAAGCAAGGTTTTATAAAACGAAAGAGCTTAGTTTCTGAAACTAAGCTCTTTCTATACAGAATTTTATTCTTGTTCTAATTATATCGTTTTTCGATTTCCTCTAAACTCATGCCTTTTGTTTCAAAAACGATGTATTTGGCGAAAAGTAAACCGAGTAGTACGACTGTCATATAAATAGCAAAAATACCACCATTTGTGCCGAGCGATGTTGCCGCCAAAATCGGAAAGGAATAAGCTACGCCCGCATCAAAAAGCCAATGGTTGAAACTTCCCATACTCGAGGCAAAACCTCTGATTTTGAGTGGATAAATTTCTGAAATTAATAACCAGCCCAATGGCCCAAGGCTAATGGCAAAGAAAATAATATAGACATAAACGCCGCCGACAAGCATAATTTTTTGTAGTTCGGGGCTAAGAGAATCTTTCATATAGAAAGCCAAACCAACGGTTGCTAAACAAGCGGCTGTTCCGAGAAGCCCTGTGTAGAGAATTTGTTTTCTGCCAAATTTATCTAAAATCATAATGGCCAAAAACGTAGAAGCCGCATTGATTACGCCCACACCCACGGTGGCGAGTGCAGCCGTATTGCCTTCGGGAAATACATTCTTGAAAATATCAGTCGAAAAATAAATAATGGCGTTGATGCCCGAAAATTGTTGAATAAAGAAAATACCAATACCAATAAACAACGGAATACGTAAACGCTTGCTAAACAGCATTCTCCAGTCACCTTTGTTGTGTTTTTCGTCTTCGATGATTTGTCGAGTTTGAGCAACTTCAAGCAATGCTTGTTCGGGGTCACGCAAGCGATTTAAAACTTCAAGAGCTTCGGCATCACGACCTTTTCCAATTAACCAACGTGGACTTTCTGGCACAAAAAACATTCCGACCATCAGAATTGCGGCAGGAATAAAGCCCGTCCAAAACATACTTCTCCAGCCATCTTCTTGCTCAGCAAAGAAATAGCCAACCACATAAGAAAGTAAAATTCCGAGTGTAATGGCGAGTTGAAAGAAAGTGACAAGTTTACCTCTTTTATCAGTTGGAGCTATTTCTGCCAAATAAAGTGGCACGGTTGAGGCTACGATTCCAATCGCTAAACCCAAAAACAAACGTCCAATGATTAGAAACGAAACCGATGGAGCAATGGCGGTAATAATCGAACCAACAACAAATACAAAAGAAGCAATGATATTGATTTTTTTACGACCCAATAAGTCGGTCAAGGGGCCGCTAATAAACGGCCCAGCCATACCGCCAAACAATACCGCACTGACAATAAAGCCCTCAGTTTCGGGGCTTGGGTTGAATTTTGTACGAAGTTGAGGCAAGGCAACATTGATAACGCCTGTATCAAAGCCAAAAAGTAGGCCGCCCGTTGCAGCAACGGCAGCAATAAAATAAAGGAGTGAGTTTTTATTCATCCGAAGTTAATAGGTTAAGTAAGTATTAGGATTACAAATAAACTAAACTTTAGTGAAAAATGCCTAAATTTCGGTTTAATTTATAAGACAACTTTTCGGGTTGTCAAAATCGCTTATAATGTTTTTAGATAAATTATATCTTTCAAATTTCAAAAATTACGAAGAAGCAAACTTTACGTTTTCGAGTCAGGTAAATTGTATTGTGGGCGAAAATGGCAGTGGAAAAACAAATTTGCTTGATGCGGTCTATTTTTTGGCCTTGAGCAAAAGTGCCATTCATAGCCAAGATGCTCTCAATATCAACCACGATGCCGATGTGATGATGATTGACGGTGTTTTTAGGAAAGGAGATAAGAAGCATCAAATTACTTGTTCGATTCAACGTGGGCAACGTAAGGTTTTACTACACGATAAAAAGCCTTACGAACGTCTTGCCGACCACATTGGGCAGTTTCCTGTGGTTTTGATTGCCCCAGACGACACCGAATTGATAAAAGATGGGAGCGAAGGCCGTCGTCGTTTTTTTGATGGAGTACTTTCGCAAATGGATAATAGTTATCTGGCTGATTATCAGCATTATAATAAACTTCTCGACCAGCGTAATAGCCTATTGAAAATTTTCTTTGAGCGAAATTTCCTCGACCAAGATTTACTCGATACGTACTCCGACCCCTTGGTGAAACTTGCCATCCGAATTTTTGAACAACGGAGAAACTTTATCAAGAAATTCCTGCCAATTTTTAAGAAACATTACCAAATACTCGGTGAAGGCCGTGAAGAAGTAGAAATTATTTACGAATCAGAAGTGGCGAGTGGAGATTTTGTGAAAGAATTTCGACTAAACCGTCAAACCGACGTAAAAGCCCAACGCACCACGAAAGGCATTCATAAAGACGATTATGTTTTTGAAATCGACCGTTATCCAGTTAAAAAATTTGGCTCGCAGGGACAACAAAAATCGTTTGTAATGGCTCTCCGATTAGCTCAGTTTGAGATGTTGGAGGAATTGAGAGAAGTAAAACCCATTTTACTATTGGATGATATTTTCGATAAACTCGACGACCGCCGAATTCAGAAACTCATAGAAAGTATTGATAATAAGACTTTCGGGCAGGTTTTTATCTCAGATGCTCGCCCCGAACGAACCGAAAAGATTTTAGAAAATGTGAAGGCTGAGATAAATTATATTAGGACGAGGTAGATGTAAGGCGAACAGGATACGAACGTCGCTCGGTTCGCCCCACAAATCACAAATCATTTCATCTTCACAATCGTAACGCCCTGTCCTCCACGGTCGGCGTGTTCGTCGGATGTACTGGAAACTTGCTTGTACCCACGTAAATGCTGACGAATGAGTGTGCGTAAAATACCATCACCTTTGCCATGCACAATTCTTAATTCAGGATAGCCGAGCATAATTGCATCGTTCATCAAACTATCAACTTCGCCGAGAGCTTCTTCGCTGCGTTTGCCTCTTAAATCAATATTGAAGCTGAAATTGACCATTTTTTCGTTCATGTCAATGCCCGAAACTTTGGCTTTTGGACTTTCTTTAGTGGCTTCCTTGTACTCTTTCTTGCTCATTTTCTCCAAACGATTGAGCTTGATGTTGGTTTTGAGTTCACCAATAGCCACTTCAATATCTTTTCCTTTGATGGCCAAAACTTGTCCAATGGTTGGCTGCCCTTTGATTCTCACATAATCATTTACACCAATATCTCCGCTGCCAGTTTCCCATTCTTCACCCACAGGAGCTTTGGCTTCTTCTACTTTTTGCAATTTGAGTTCTTTTTGCTCAAATTCTTGTAATTCCTGACGAATAAGCTTCGTGATATCTTTCTCGGCTTTGCCTTCTTTTATTTCACGAATCGTATTTTCTATTTTGCGGTTGGCTTCTTTTAGTAATTCTTTGGCTTGGGCTTTGGCTTCGTTCAGAATCTTCTTTTTCTCCACTTCTAAGAAACTTTTCAAGCCAGTATATTGCTCAAGGGTGGTGGTAAGTTTCTGATTTTTCTCAATAAACTCTTTGTTTTTTTCTGAGAAAACCTTTCGCTCAATCTCCAATTCCTTAATCAATTTCTCAAAATCAATCTGCTGTGTGCCGAGTTTTCGCTTGGCATTATCAACGATTTGTTTCGATAAACCAATCTTTTGAGCAACTTCAAGAGCAAACGAGCTACCAGGCTTTCCGATTTCGAGTTCGTAGAGTGGTTCTAAATGCTCGGCATCGAATTTCATTGCACCGTTTACCGTTCCGTTATGTTTATCGGCAAAAACTTTCAGATTTGTATAGTGCGTGTTGATTACACCATGAGCGTTCGATTTTAGTAGTTGCTCCAAAATCGACTCGGCAATTGCACCGCCCAAACTTGGTTCTGTTCCAGTTCCAAACTCATCAATCAAAAATAAGGTGAATTTATTCGCAAAATTCACAAAATGTTTCATATTTGTGAGGTGCGAACTATACGTACTTAGGTCGTTCTCAATGCTTTGTTCGTCGCCAATATCAATAAAAATATTCTTAAAAACGCCTACTTTCGAGTCGGGCGAAACTGGCACGAGCAAACCACATTGAGCCATGTATTGCACCAAACCGATGGTTTTGAGCATGACCGATTTTCCACCTGCGTTGGGGCCAGAAACCAACACAATTCGGTTATCTTTATCGAGTTTTATGCTCAGCGGTACTACACTTTTAGATTGTTTTTTGAAAGAAAGATACAAAAGCGGATGCTTGGCTCTGTACCATTCAAGGGCTTGGTTTTCGACCAAAAGTGGGGCAGTTGCATCAATTTCTAAGGCAAACTTGGCTTTTGCACCAATAAAATCTATGATTCCAAGAAAAAGATAGGCTTTACGCAACGCAGGTACGTGCGGGCGAATGAAGTCTGTCAAACGCTCTAAAATCTTTACGATTTCTCGACGCTCACGGGCTTCTAAATCTCGGATTTCGTTGTTAGCCTCTAAAACTTCAGCGGGTTCGATAAACGCCATTTGTCCAGTTGCCGATTCGTCGTGCACGAAACCTTTGACTTTACGTTTGTGTTCGGACAAAATCGGAATCACCATGCGACCATCACGCACCGTGAGCGACATTTCATCGCCAATCCAACCACTATTGCGAGCCGTACGGAGGATTCGCTCCAAAGTTTTTCGTAAATCGCTTTGTTCAGAAATCAATCGACGACGAATATCCATTAATTCGGGGGAAGCGTTATCTCGTACTTTTCCTCGCTCATCAATGATTTTATCAATTTGCGAAATCACCGCTGCCCAACCATCGGCACTACTTTTTCCATCGGCCAAAATGGGGAGAGAATTCGTAACGAGTGTTTTAAGTTCGGGGTAAATGTGGTCTTCTTTTACCTTAAAGAAATGAATGATTTGCTGAATCGTGCGAAGTGAGAGTTTTATTTCAAAAAATTGCTCTTCGCTCACAAAAGCACCTTCGATAGCCGCACGAGAAAGGGCTTCGCTGACATCAATATAATTTTGTTGCGGAAAATCAGACTCGGTTTGTAAAATCAACTTAAACTCGGCCGCTTGGCGATGCAAACGGTCGATTATCTTGAAATCATCAGAGAAACGAATTTTTTCGACAAAAGCACGCCCGAGCGAGCTCACGCAATGCTCGGCGATGTGTTCACGGATTTTATCGAAACCTAACTTTTGTTCTATATTTTGGGGATAAAGCATGAAAATTTGTGGTAAATCAAGTATTTGTAAGCCAATAAGTAGCCTAACTATTTTAGGCTACTTTTGTCTGTATTAAAATACAAATTTACCACAAATTTTGTTCGTTTGGGCTATTTATTGGTAAGATTAAGTACCGCTAAACCCTTTCCAACATAATTGGATAGGTTTTACGAGAAGCCCATTGTGGCACATAAATATTATCGTTGCTATCGACGCACACATCGTGTGGGTGCAAGAAAACCTTAAATGGGTCTTGTTTGCGTTGCTCTTGAAGTTGATTATTTTGATAAATTGGCTCACTTCCACCTGGGGTCGAAACAACTCGGTCATTTTTGTCCAAAATCGTGATATAACCAGAGTTCGGATAAGAATCAGACGTTGAGCGGAAAGCTGCACCGTAAAGATTTTCACCTTTGATTACGGGGCGACAAATATAAGTTCCTGGTAATGCAATCGTTGAAATATATTTACCATCGAGTGTAAAGCGTTTCCAACAGTTTTCGATTCTTGAAGTAACAATTAGCGTTGGATTTTGCTTGTTTCGAGTATCAACTACAATGCCGTGATTACACTTAAATTTATCTACGCCATCGCCGCCACCGCCCCAATGACGAATGTATTTGCCTTTTGAATCGTACTGAATTACATAATTTAAGCCATAGCCATCCGTTACAAAAATATCGCCATTGGCAGGATTTACGGCACTTTCGGTTGGTTTAAACTGAGCTGGATGGTCATAAACGCCCGTTTCTTTTGGATATTCTATCTTGAAAATTTCTTTTCCTTTTAAATCTGTCTTGATAACTTGATGGCGGTCGGTATCGCAAATGAGTAGAAATTGCTCGCCCCCTTCATTCAAAAGCGTTAATCCGTGACCGCCAATGTAGTTTGTTCCCCACGTTTCGAGCAGTTTTCCTGACTTATCATAAATCAAAACATTGTTTTTGGTTTCGTTGCCGAGCATAATTAGGCGGCCTTTGGCATCTTCTACCATTTCGTGGCAGTCATTTACGGGGTTTTTCCCAGCATCCAAAACACCCCAACCAACTTTTACTCGGTATTTGTGTGTGTTGTGTCCGATGATTATTTCATCGTTTTTGCCAAAACTGACTTCTGGAAAAGCCGAAATGGCAGTCGTGATTCCTGTAATTTTCAAGAAATTCCGACGAGTCAAAAATTCATTCATTAGTTTGTTATAAGGTTGAATAAAATGGGTGAATATTACACAGTTGCTTCGTTGATTTTAGTTTTGGGATTCATGATGTAGGTCAGAAGTTTATTTTCCTTCTGTAATTCTACGATTCTATAACCTCGGTAGGTTGTTCCCCAATTTCCGCCGATGTGAGAATCAAACATATACGGAATACCCTCGTGCGTTTTTACATTTTCTTGGTCGTGGTCATGGCCGTTGAAAACCGCTCGAACATTTTTGTATTGTTTCAATAATTCTTGAAATTCTTTGCTATCCACGGCATTATCAGTCCATTTTACGGGCGTGATATGTATAAAAATAAAGATGTTCTTCTTCTTTTTATGCTCATCGAGTTTTGATTTAAACCATTCGATATTGGGTGGAAGATATTTTCCTTCCACATTTGAAGTTGTACCGAACAAAAAAGCGTTATTTCCTAAAACATAATCGTAGTTGACAGGCACACCCCATACACGCTCCCATTGCTCGGGCGTGGCGTGGTCGTGATTGCCTTGTGTAACGAAATAGGGCATTTCGAGGTCATCAAAGAGGCTTTTTGCTGTCGATAAGAAATTTATATCATCATGAATAATATCGCCATTGATTACACAAAAATCAAATTTTTGCTCACGATGTTGAGCATTAACATTATTGATGAAGGTCTCAAAGTATGCTTTATAATCGGTTTTGGGTTGACCAAAATGCCCATCAGAAGCAACTACAAATCGGAGTTTTGATTTTTTGGAAGATAGGTTTTCGGCAAATGCAGGAATGATACTGCCATCGGCCAATAGGAATGTAGCAAATGATATTTGTTTGATAAAGTCTTTGCGATTCATGGTCAGAATAAATGAATAGTTTTAAGCAATGAATTTGCATCATTTATTTGATTTCAACAAAAAACCGAGCGATTATTTAATGAAATATAACATTGAATAGTCGCTCGGTGATTGGAATGAACCGAGTTTTAGAATTCGTCTTGGAGTTTTATGTACAAACGCTCAAATTTTTGGTGTAATTGCTTATAAAGTTCAGCTTTTGTTGTATCAGGCAAAAACACTTTTGAGGTGGTTTGGGCTGAAGTTTTTGCTTCCAAACCTAAGCCTTTTAATGCTAAAAGCACAGCTCCCCAAGCCGAACCTTCAACATTATCAGTGATGACGACTTTTTTCTGAAAAACATCAGCTACGAGCTGTAACCAAAAATCACTTTTGGCAAAACCTCCGCTGGCACAGATTTCGTCAACTGGAAATTTCTCCATCAATACTTTCCCGACCGAATAGAGATTCAAAATCAATCCTTCCATGACGGCACGGGTCAAGTGTGCTTGGGTGTGATTGATGCTTAGTCCGAAAAAAACACCTTTGGCATTGGCATTCCAAACGGGTGCTCTTTCGCCTAAAATATAGGGTAGAAACAATAAGTTTTCTGCTCCTGAGGGTGTTTTTTGAGCCTTTTCTATCAAGTCTTCGGTCGAATTGCTGGTTTGTAAGACTTGTTCTTTTAGCCATTGCATCACTACCGCACCATTATTTGTTGCTCCGCCAACAACGTGCTGAGTTGAGGTGAGTAAATAATTGAAAGTTCGCATTTGAGGGTCGGTGTAGTATTCGTCCACACAAATTCTGACAGCTCCGCTCGTACCCATTGTGAAGGCCAACTTATTTTTACCCATTGCTCCAGTACCAAGATTGGCCAGCGGGCCGTCGGCTCCACCGATGAAGAAATTAATTGATGTATCATCGCCGATTTCACCACCCCGTCCGACTTCGTCAGGCCACCCCTCCTTGAAAAAAGGAGGGGAAACTTTTACTCGCTTTATTTTCTGTCTTGAAAATGTCGTCGGGACTATTTTGGGTAGTTTTTCTTCTCCAATTCCAACCAAATCTAAAGCTTTTTTGTCCCAGCATAAATCTTGGATATTCATCATGCCAGTGGCTGAAGCGAGCGATTCATCTATTTCATATTCGCCAAAGATTTTGTGCCATACATATTCTTTGATGCCAATAAATTTATGGGCTTTTGCAAAAACTTCGGGTTCGTTTTCTTTCAACCACAAAATTTTACAGAGAAATGAAAAAGGATGAATAGGCGTACCCGTTCGGTGATAGATTTCTTTTCCCTCGCTGCTTGCTTTCAGCTTGCTTCCAATTTCAATGGCACGGTTATCTGCCCAAACGATTAGGTTTGTTAGAGGTTTACCGCTTTCATCAACCGCCATAATGCTGTGCATGGCCGATGACATACTCAGTGTTTCGAGTAAGGAGCGTTTATCCAAAAAAGCCAAGCATTGATTAACTGCCTCGTAGATTTCGTCGGGATTTTGCTCACTCCAATTGGGTTGATGGTGAAACATTTCGTAGGAAATGCTCTTTTGGGTCAGAACTTTGCCCGAAATATCAAAAACAACGGCTTTTGTACTGGTTGTGCCTATGTCAAGTCCTGTGAAGTACAATTGAAAAGAATTTTGAATGAGTGACACATAATTTTGAATGATAGAATGAGTGAATGATAGAATATTCTGTGAAATCTTTATTCTATCATTCAAAACTCTATCATTCACTCATTCTTTTCCACAGCGTGTCCGCCAAATTCATTTCTTAAAGCTGCCACAACTTTTCCTGAAAATGTATCGGTCTGTTGCGAGCGATAACGCATCATTAAAGAAAGTGCGATTACTGGCGTAGCAACGCCCATATCAAGAGCAGTTTCGAGAGTCCATTTGCCTTCGCCTGAAGAGTGCATAATTCCTTTGATGGCATCGAGTTTTGCATCTTTTCTAAAAGCATTTTCTGTCAATTCCATCAACCAACCACGCACTACTGAACCATTATTAAAAAGTTTGGCAACAGCTTCAAAATCAAGGTCGTAGTTCGATTTTTCAAATACTTCAAAACCTTCGGCAATGGCTTGCATCATACCGTATTCGATACCGTTATGCACCATTTTTACAAAGTGCCCGCTACCTGCTTCGCCAGTGTATAAATAACCGTTTTCGAGAGAAATGTCTTTGAAAACTTTCTCGACATACTCAAAAGTTGATTTATCGCCACCAATCATGGTGCAAGCTCCGTTCAATGCTCCGCTTGTACCGCCACTTGTGCCACAATCGAGAAACTCGATTTGTTTGGCTTTTAGGGCGTTGTATCTTCTTACGGAATCTTTAAAATTTGAATTTCCGCCATCAATAACAATATCTTTTGGCTTCAAATATTCGCTTAATTCTTCGATAACACCATCAACAATTTCGCCCGATGGCACCATCAACCAAATTACTTTACGTCCTTTGAGTTTGCTGCATAAACTTTCTAACGAATATGCACCCAAAATGCCGCCTTCTTCTCCGATTTTATCAACCGATGCTTCATTTACATCATGAGCAACTACTTCATAATTGTTGTTTCTGAGATTTAGAGCCAAATTATAACCCATTTTACCGAGTCCTACGAGTCCGATTTGCATAATTTCTTCTAAAATTTATATATATTTTGATTAGTGCCATAAAAATACGAAACCCTACCAACAAATTCGGATAATTGAATAATTTCTCCTGATTTATTGATAGGGTTCTTGAAAAATGGCTTATTTATCCCACCAAACTTTGGTGTCTAAGTCATCGGCTCCTTGACGGCCGATGGCTTCTTTTACATTGACACTATTAACCGAAATTTCGGAGTTTGGATAGGTTAGGCGACGAATAAATGTGCCTTTAATTCCCTTCCCTGGAAATGGATTTGGTGTAAGTATAGGGAAACCACTTCGGCGGAAATTAGCAAATGCCTCTGGACCATTTAAGAAAGAAGCTATCCAATATTGTGTATTGATTTGCTCTAATGCGGTGGCAGTGTTAAATGGATTTTCTGTCAAATATGCTGTAATTGCAGTGGGAGCAACAGCTGCGTTTGCATCATAACTGGCCAATTGTTCCATGTGGAGTCTAACACCTTTGTTGAAATATGCTTCTGCCGTTGAGCCTGTTACCCAGCCTCTCTGGGCAGCTTCTGCCAGCAAAAGTTGCGTTTGAGCAGCCGTTACCAAGAAATTTGGAGCAGTGTTTTTTGCCATACGAGTTCTATCTACTTGCGTAAAATCATAGAAGCTCGCCAATTTATTCTTTGCAACTTCGGCTGAGATTGTACTATTATCAAAACCAAAAGGCATTCCTATTTGTACGGCTGGTTCAGAGCTTGCCCTTGATGCTACTTGCTCTGGACCTGATTTAGCTCCAACGTATCGAACCGCAATTGATTTCAGACGAGGGTCGTTTGTTTTCTTTAAGTAATCAACAAATGGAGCTGCCATATAAATATTAGCGGCTTCGGTTGAATTCAGCATATTACCTACGGCATTCACATAATTGGCATCGTGGCGAACCATTGCATTTTCGGTGTTAAGTTCCATTACGCCTGCTGCTACGGCTTTGCCTACAACTGATTGTGCTTGAGCGGCATCTACTTTGCTCAGACGCATACCCGCACGAAGCAAAAGAGAATTAGCAAACTTTTTCCATAAAGCGATGTTTCCGCCATACAAAACATCAGCGGCCTCTACGGTTTTTGCAGCATCTAAAGCTGTTGAAGCTTCGGTCAATTCTTTAATTATTGCAGCATAAATGGCCTGTTGAGTATCATACTTTGGCAATACAATTTGCTGCGTATAGCCTTTGGCTGCATCTGCGTAAGGAATATCTCCGTAAGAGTCAGTAGTTACCATATAAGCGTAGGCTTGTAAGATACGAGCCATGTTGTAGAGGTTTGAACGTGCAGGCAAATCTTTTGTTTGGTCGATTACGTCTTGCGTGTTTCTGATAACCGTACGGTAATATTTTTGCCAGTTCTGAACCGTATTATCACGGCTATCTTGATTAAAGTTTGCTCCCGTTAAAACCCCAGAGTTAGGCGATACCATTTGTTGTACGATGCCTTCTTCATAAATGACTGTACCTGGAGCATACGTGCAATTGATGGTCGCATTATTCAGTATAAAAACTGGGTTTACAGATGTTGCGGCTGTTTTATTGATATTCAGTTCGTCGAAACCTTTATCGCAGCTTGTTAGCCCCCAAAACGGAATAGATAACAATAAAGCTTTTACTATATTTTTCATTTCAAATTCATTTTTAAATTGATTACTTAGACTTCTGAGGCTTATGAAACTGTTTTAGTTAATATTGTTAAGTTCAAAATGACAAATTTTCGTCAATACTGCGTTGTTAAAAATCTAATTTTGCTCTGCAAAACTTCGATTTTAACGCCTTGTTTTGCCAAAAATTGGCCTATTTTGATTCATAAAACTTAACTTAAACAGTTTCTAAAACTTCACATTCAAATTAAAGCCCATGCTTCGGGTTGTTGGTAAACCGTGCGACTCCATACCAACAAGGTTATCAGAAGAATAACCAAACGATTCAGGGTCGATATTATCTACCCATTTTTTGAGTAATAATACGTTATTGGCCACTATGCTAAGTTTTGCTCCTTTGATGACAGAATTTTTAGGCAAAAACTTCGTGAAGTCATAGCCAGCCGTAATCTGACGCAATTTCCAGAAACCTCCGTTGTAAACAACTGGTTCGATGAGGGCCAATGAACGAACTACCGACCAGTAATCTTGTACGTTTGCTTTTACTGTATTTGGCTCGCCTTTTTCGTTTACACCAACACCAATAACGCCACCAGTATCACGACCAACAAGGGTATTTTTGTGTAAACCATGACGATAAAGGTTAAAGTTTGAACCCGATAACATCATGTTTCCTAATTTGAAATCAATCAATGCTGAGAGTGTAATACCTTTATAATTGAAAGCGTTATTGATACCACCTACCCATTTTGGTAAAGCACTGCCATACGAAATCAAGTCGGTTGTGCGAAGTGGAATACCATTTGCACCAAAAATCTGTTGGCCATTGGCATCACGACGATACCCGAAACCATAAATCTGACCCATTTCTTGACCAACTACTTGGCGAAGTTCTCCGTTGAAAACGTGTGTTCCAACCGTAATTCTTTCGCCAGGGGTATCTGTCAATAAGCTGAGTACTTTTGTTTTATTGTAAGACCCATTTAAAGTAATATCCCATTGGAAGTCAGAGGTTTTCACAGGAACTAAGCTCAATAATGCCTCGGCACCATTGGTACGGCTACGTCCGCTATTGATGAGGGTATTAGTAAAGCCCGAAGCATCAGAGATTTGTGCCGAAACGATTTGGTCGGTTGTAATTTTTTGGTAAACCGCAAAATCTAAACCTACTCGATTATTAAATAATTTCAATTCGATACCCGCTTCTTTTTCTGAGGCACGCATCGGACGAAGGTTTGCGTTTGGAAGTGTATTTCCTGACGAACCTCCAACTGGCTGCATTGCTCCTGCTGGATTACTCAACAAGTTTGAGTTGATACCATAGAATAGATTGTTAGAATAAGGCGAAACGTCAGTATCGCTACCAACCTCGGCATAAGCAACTCTCAATTTACCGAAATTCAACCAACTTGGTATATTATTGAATGATTGCGAGAAAACATAACTTCCCGAAACCGATGGATATAAAATGCTACGATTCTCGGGCGAAAGTGTCGAAAACCAGTCGTTTCTTGCGGTTACGTTTACGAATAAGAAGTTTTTGTATGAAAATTCACTCGAACCATAGATTGAGTTTACGGCTCTTTCAGATAAACCATAAATTGGGTCTTTTACACGGCCGTTCATAACTGTATATAAACCTCTCACAACAAAATCCTGAACAGCAGTAGAGTTCAAATCCGAACGACGATACATTTGATTTCCACCAAGATTGACATCAACACCAAAATCTCCGAAAGTTTTTGAAGCAGCAATCAAGATGTCGGCATTGGTTTCTCTAAATCTTCTCGATTCTTGTGTAAATGCACCATTCACAAAACCCGCAGGTGCGGCAGCCAACGAAGCTGTACCCGTTGCGAAGTTATTGAACTCTTGGTCACGTGACCAAAAATCTTGTCCGACACGACCTTGAATATATAGCCAATCAGTAAGATTATACTTTACCGAAACATTACCAAAGATTCTATCTCTACGAATATTCTGAAATTGCTCCGATAGCGTAAAATACGGGTTCGTACGATTCATGAATCTTGAATAGATGTATTCATTTCCTGTGGCATTAAATTTCTTTTCTTCCAACAAACTCAAAGGCATTGAGTTAGCCATATTTGATAGGGCAGTCGGAATCGAGTTATCTTGATTAGCAACGTTTGGTGGGTTTCTATTAAACTCGTTTGAGTAGTTGATATTTCCTGCAAAACTCAGCTTCTTCGATAAATTATATGAAAAACCTAAATTGAGGGTTTTTCTGTTGAAAGTATTATTAGGTACAATACCTTTATTATCCATATTTGAAAAAGAGAGATTCATGCCACCTTTTTCGCCCGAACTTGACAATGAAATAGTATTAGTGAAGTTTTGTCCGTTGCGGTAAAACTTACGAATACGATTATATTGTGGCTCGTAAGGAACACTCACACCATCAAATAATACTTGAGTCATACCAGGTTGAAACTTCTCGCCAAACGACCATTGACCCGAAGTTGGGTTGGCTGCTGTTGGACGGACTCCATTTTCGCCTTGACCATATTCATATTGATAATCAGTAAAATCTAAAGGAGTTTCATTCGTAAAGTTGGTGTTAAACGTTACGCCAAGACCTTTGTTATCGCCTCTTGATTTTGTTGTAATCATAATTACACCATCTTTTGCACGAGAACCATAGAGTGCTGCCGCAGTAGCCCCTTTCAGTACAGTCATGCTTTCTACATCATCAGGGTTGATAGATGATAAACCATCGCCACCATCTGATGTATTTCCACCACCTCTCACGCCGATTGAATTATCAGCACCTGCATTACCAGGGTTTGTTCCAAAGTTAGTATTATCAATCGGCACACCATTGACAACAATTAAAGGGTTATTTTGTCCAGAAATTGATGATTGACCTCTGATTCTGATTTTTGAGGTTCCAGCAGGGCCTGTTCCTAAGCCCGAGATATTCACACCCGCAATTTTTCCCGTTAGGGCATTCATCAAATTAGGCGTGCGATTTTCGGTCAATTGGTCTCTTCCTACGGTTGAGGTAGCATAACCTAATTTTTTGGCCTCTTTCTTGATACCCAAAGCAGTTACGACCACCTCATCGAGACGTTGAGCATCTTCATCCAGCGAAACATTAATTACTGATTGGTTTCCGATTTTAATTTCTTGAGTTTTGTAGCCAATAAAGCTAAAAACAAGCGTAGCGTTAGACGGAGCATTGACACTAAATGAACCATCGGCACTGGTATTTGTACCAGTGTTTGTGCCTTTTACTTGCACCGAAACACCAGGTAATGACACGCCTTCTTTAGAAGATGTGACCTTTCCCGATATTTTTTGTGCATACAAAACTGCTGATGTACACATCAACAGCATAAATAATAGTAGTGTTTTTTTCATGAGTTAAACGATAAGTTTATTTATTAGTAGCAAATTTCTGAAAGGTTTTCGGTATAAACTTCTAAATAAATTCAGCGGTGAATTTTGTAACGATTGCGTGAAATATTTGTAATATTTTTATGTGATTTTTAATAGTAAATAATTAGATGTCTCAGTTTTCTTTTCATAAGGGCAAATCGACAGAGCTTTTGGCTTTTCCTCACCTTATTGAGTTTTTTCTAAAAAAGACTCAGCAGGTGCTGCCAAGTTCGTTGCCTTTAAGAGAAAATCATGGGTTGAGAATTATTTATGTTTTGGAGGGAAAGTTAGACTGGGTAATTGATAATCAGCAGATTACGGCTTTTCCAAACGATGCTGTTTTGGTTTTCCCTAAACAAAAATTTGGGGGGGCAAAAGAAATGTGGGATGTTGGAGTGGTTATTTCAATTAGTATTAGTCCTCGTTTTTTTTCGGAAGAAGGTGAGTTAATCTTAGGAGATTGGAGCGGTATTTCCGAAATCGAACAAAAGCTTATTGGCAAACTTTTCTCGCTCAATAAAAAACCTGTCTTGCAAAATTTTAAACCATTAGGAGAAATTTTACAAAAAATTAAAAACGAAATAACAATCAACGAATTAGGCTTTAAAACTCGCATAAATCACTTATTGGATGAACTTTTGATTAGTATAGCTCGTCAAATGAGCAAGCAAGATAACCAACGAAGAGATTTTTCGCAGACTTTCCAAAAACTCGACCATGTTTTGCGTGAAAACCTCGCTCATCCGTGGACGGTGGAAGAAATGGCAGTCATTGTAGGTTTAGGAACAACAGCTTTTACCGAAAAAGTAAAATCATATTCGGGTTTTTCACCACTCAACTACTTGATAAATTTAAGAATTTCGGAAGCTATTCGCTTGCTAAAATCATCAACAAATAGTTTGACAGACATCGCTCTCGACACAGGGTTTTATTCGTCCCAGCATTTTTCAACAACATTTAAGAAACTAACAGGCTATACACCAGGGCATTATAGAAAAAATGAGTGAAGCGGTACGCCGCCCGTTTTGAATGAGTGAATGATAGAATTTAAAAGCTATTCACTCATTCAACATTCATTCACTAATTGAGTATATGGAAACTATCATAACAATCGACATCGAAACAACTGCGGTACGAGTTATCGCTTTTGACCTAAAAGGCAAGCAAGTAGCTGCTCGAAAAGGTACATATCCGACTTTTCATACAAAACCAGATTATAGTGAGCAAGACCCCGAACAAGTTTTTATTACGGTGCTTTTTGTACTAAAAGGCTTGCTCAACGACCCACTTTTTATAAAAAAAAATAAAGTACTTACTATTGTTTTTAGTTCATCAATGCATAGTGTTTTGCCTGTTGATAAAAACGGTGTTCCGTTAGGCAATGCTATTATTTGGGCTGATAATCGGGCAAGTAAGGTTGCAACTGAACTAAAAAACTCGGCTTTAGGTATAGAAATTTATCGGGCAACGGGTACGCCTATTCATCCGATGTCGCCGTTGGCAAAAATAACTTGGATAAAAAACCACGACCCCGAACGATTTGCAAAAACAAGTAAATTTATTTCGTTGAAAGAATATATTTTGCACCAATTCACGGGCGATTATTTGATTGATTATAGCTTGGCATCAGCAACGGGTCTTTTTAATATCCATGATTTAAAATGGGAACAAAAATCACTTGATTTTGCTGGAATTTCGAGTGAACACCTTTCAAAACCAACTTCAATTTTTAATGCTGACCTAAAACTTCGGCCTGCTTTGGCAAAATCATTGCGACTTTCGGATAAAACCAAGATAATTGTGGGCAGCAGTGATGGTTGTTTTGCAACGCTTGGTTCGGGTGTACTTGGCGAAGGACAGGCAACAATCTCGATAACTTCGAGTGGTGCGGTGAGGGTTGCAGGAAATGAGGTTTTGCAAGATGAAAAACAACGCTTCTTTAATTATATACTTGATAAAGGACGTTATATTTCGGGCGGACCAACTAATAATGGTGGTGTAGCTTTTGAGTGGTATGCTCGCCAATTCGGCAATTTCAATAATGGTCTTGACTTTGAAGATAGCCTCAGCGATTTGTTTAAAGATGCAGCTCAAGTGTCGGCAGGAGCAAACGGGCTGCTTTTTTTGCCTTATTTACTGGGCGAAAGAGCTCCACTTTGGAACGCCAATGCTCGTGGGGTTTATTTTGGCATAAATATTACGCATGAGCAACCACATTTTGTGCGAGCAACAATCGAAGGGATTTTGTTTGAGATTTATAGCATCGGAAAAATGCTTCAAACCTATCGCAAAATTGACAATTTGTATGTCAACGGAACTTATGCGACCTTGCCTCTTTGGTCGCAAATTATTTCGGATATGTTTGGAAAACAGGTCAATATCAACGACAACCATGATAGTGCCAATGTGGGGGCAGCGATGTTGGCTTTGACAGAAATGGGTATTTTTAGTTCGCTCGAAGAAGCTGCTAAAACTATTCAATCGTCTAAAATCTATCAACCAAATCAAGTAAATCATCAAAAATACCAAAAGTTTTATACGATTTTTGAAAGATTAAGCTACAAACTCACCGAAGAATTTGATTTGATTGCTGAATTACAACAAAATCAAGGGGATTGATTATCTTTCGGGAAAAATCAACAAACCCTAAGCATTAATGAAAGAACGCCTGACCTCAATTGACGTTTTTAGAGGCATGACAATCATGCTCATGACGATTGTAAATAATCCAGGCGACTGGGGGCATATTTACGCTCCACTCGAACACGCCGAATGGCATGGCTGCACACCAACTGATTTAGTTTTTCCGTTTTTTCTATTTATTGTAGGAATCTCTACGGTGCTTTCTATGCCTGTGAAAAAGTTTGATAAATCGGTTTTAGAAAGAATCATTACTCGTGCATTAAGAATATTTCTCTTAGGCTTATCGCTCAATTTTTTCTCAAAAATCCATCTTGGCTCTCTCGAAGGTATTCCTTTGATGCTTGTTCGCTTGGTTTTTACGGCTATCATAACGGTTTTATTACTCGGTGAATATGATCGAAAAAAGCAACTATACGTGGCTGTTGGACTATTTGCTTTGATGATGATTTTGTGTTTTAGAGGTTTTGAAGACTTCGCTTCGGTTAGAATTCCTGGGGTTTTGCAGCGAATAGCGGTTGTTTATCTGATCGTCTCGATTATTTATGCCACAACTAATACAACCGTGCAAATTATCATTGGTTTAGTGTGTTTGCTGGGCTATTGGGCTTTGATGGCTCTCGTTGATGTGCCAAATGTAGGAGCGGCTAATTTTGATAAAGGTACAAATCTTGCTGCTTGGCTTGACAATTATCTACTGTCGGGGCATCTTTGGGCAACTTCAAAAACTTGGGACCCAGAAGGTATTTTAAGTACATTGCCTGCTATTGGAACGGGTTTGGCGGGTGTTTTTACAGGAAAATTGCTCACAAATGATTTTCCAAAAAACAAAAAAGCGGTTTATCTGCTTTCGGCAGGTGTAATTGCTGTAATGATTGGCTTACTTTGGAATGATGTTTTTCCGATAAACAAAGCCTTGTGGACGAGTTCGTACGTATGTTATGCAGCAGGAATTGCCTTGATGGTTCTCGGAGCGTTGTATTTTGTGATTGATGTACTTGGTGTCGATGCTTGGACAAAGCCTTTTGTGATTTTTGGTGTGAATCCGATGTTAGTTTTTTTCTTTTCGGGAATAATTCCACGAGTTTTGAATATGATAAAAATTGCTCAGCCCGAAAATCTTGAAAACCCTACTGCTGGTTTAGTTTCTTGGCTTTATAGTCATTGGATTGAGCCATTTTTTACCGAACCCAAAAACGCTTCTTTGGCGGGGGCTTTGACTTATTTGGTGATTTGGTTCGTTATTTTGGTTTTGTTTGATAGAAAGAAGATGATATTTAAGGTTTAACAAATGCTCAAAAAAACAACTAAACGCCTATTAATCAGTTACTTGTTAATTTTAGCTGTGGCACAATTATTTTCGGGTTGTATGACTTTTCGGTTGAGTAAGGCAGATATTGATGAACAGTTTAAAAATACTACTTTCAGGCCAACTGAGCATCGAATCAAAGTTTTGGGTAGGGAAATCAATTATGCTGAAATCGGAAAAGACTCGCTACCAGTTGTGTTTTTTGTGCATGGTTCTCCCGGTTCATGGAGTGCGTTTAGTGGTTTTATGAGAGATGAAGATTTGCTAAAGAAAGTAAAAATGGTATCGGTAGATAGGGCTGGATTTGGTTATTCTGATTTGGGAAACGGTGAAAAATCTTTGGAGAAGCAAGCTGCTTATTTAAAGCCAATTGTCGAAAAATATAAGCAAAAAGACAAAAAACTCATTCTCGTTGGTCATTCGCTCGGCGGCCCAATGCTTGCTCGTATGGCCATTGATTACCCCGAATTGATTGATAACCTGATTTTTGTAGCACCCTCTATTGACCCTACGCTTGAGCCTGCTCGTTGGTATCGTTATATTTTAGATTCGGTTTTTATTCGCTACATCATTCCTCGCTCATTTCGGGCGTCAAATTTGGAGATTTTATATTTGAAAGAGGATTTAGAAGCTATGCTTCCTTTTTGGAAAAATATCCATCAGCCCACGATTGTGATTCAAGGTAAAAAAGATGTTTTAGTGCACCCAGATAATGCAAAATTTGCCCAGAAGATGCTCATTAATGCCCGAAGTGTACAAATATGGCTCAAAGACGATATGAATCATTTTGTGCCGTGGTCAAATCCAGAATTGATAAAAGAGGCAATTTTGAAGTCTTTATAAAGACATTCCCACAAAAAATAAGTAATTTTGTAAAAAGTATTAAACAAAATATTATTACACATGGCAACAAACAGAACATTCACGATGATTAAGCCACACGCAGTGGAAGCAAATAATATCGGTGGAATTACGGCAATGATTGAAGCGGCAGGCTTCAGAATCGTAGCAATGAAAAAAACACAATTATCGGCAGCACAAGCAGGTAAATTCTATGAAGTACATAAAGAAAGACCTTTTTATGGCGAATTATGCGAAATGATGTCTTCTGGCCCAATCGTTCCGATGATTTTGGAGAAAGAAAACGCAGTAGCCGATTTCCGTACTTTGATTGGTGCAACAAATCCAGCGAATGCCGAAGAAGGAACAATTCGTAAAAAATATGCAATATCAATGGGCGAAAATGCCATTCACGGTTCAGATTCTGACGAAAATGCGGCTATCGAAGGTTCGTTTTTCTTTGGAGCTATTGAGCAGTATTGATTTTAGACGACAGTCAATAGACGACGGGCGACAGTTTTTTCTATCGACCGTTGTCTGTTGACTATCGACTATTTTAATCTATTCCTTCATAAATAATTCCTGCTTTTTGTCTAACCTCATCTAAGAGGCTTATCAGTTTAACGCTCATCGAAAGTGGCATTTTTTCACTTTCTTTTTTTCCTTCTCTCACACACTGACTTACTTCTTCAATCTCGAAATTATAACCAAAAGTTTTTCGTGGAAAATTGAATTTAACTGGCTTTTTATCGGTCTCAAAAAGCGTAATTCGCTTCGCCTCCATAAATCGACCTTCGATATGAATATAGCCATTTTCGCCGTAAATCAAGGCTTCTGTGAGCGTACGTGACTTGAGTGTGCAACTCAAATTGGCCGTTGCTTCGTTTTTATAACCTAATACAAAACTTGTGGTTTCGTCGATTCCAGTTTCTCCGAAATTACTAACCGCTTGTATTTCAGAAGGATAGCCTAATAAAAGCAAACTCAAATATGCAGGATAAATACCAATATCAAGCAAAGCCCCACCACCCAAATTAGGATTTAGTAAACGTTTTTCAGGCAAAAAAGGAGCATTGAAACCAAAGTCAGCTTGTACATTTCGTACTTTTCCAATACGTCCTTCGGCAATTAAATCTAAAGTTTTCTGAATGGCAGGAATAAACCGTGTCCACATGGCTTCCATCAAAAATGTATCGTTTTCACGAGCCGCTTCCACCATTTTCTGCACTTGCTTTAAGTTCATGGCAAAAGGTTTTTCGCACAAAACAGGTACTTTATGTTTTAAGCACAAAAGTGTGTTCTCGGCATGTGAAGTGTGCGGTGTGGCGATGTAAATAGCTTCTAAATCAGGCGTTTGAAAGATGCTCTCGTAAGAATCGTAGAAATAGGGGGCATCGTAGCGTTCGGCAAAATCTTTGGCTCGTTCGAGCGAGGATGAAGACGCAACGGCATGAAGTTGGGCGTTTTTTACAGATTTCAAGTCTGTGGCAAATTTTTCGGCAATTTTACCTACACCAATAATTCCCCACTTGATATTTTTTTTCATCTTAAATCAGTTTCTTTTGAGAAGCTAAATTAAGCAAAAAACGTTTTATCGGATAATTATTTTTTCGGTGAGTTTGGTTTTGCCCATCTCCAAAACGAGAAAGTATAAACCAGCATTTATGGAGTTTGGTAATAAGACCTGCGTTTTTTGATTGTCAAGCACAATGCTTTCGATAGGAACTGGCAAACCGATGATGTTTAGTAATTGAATTTGAAAGATTGGTTGGTCAAAAGTTTCAATTAAGAAATTATTATCATCAACTGGATTTGGGAAAATAGTAACTATTCGTTCCGAAATATTGGGTTCTGAACTAAGAATAGAAACCGTTACAGTGAGTGTTTTGTAGATAAATTCTTTTCCCGCCGCATCATAGAACTTCAAACGGTAATAGTTTTTGCCCAAAAATGGCTTTTGGTCGGTATAAGAATATGATTTTTTAGTTGTAGAATTGATTGAAGCAACAATTTGACTCATAACATTAAACTTGATACCGTCAATGCTTCGCTCAACTACAAAGTTTTTAGATTGTACTTCGGTTGAGGTTTCCCAGGCAACTTTTACATATTGTTCGGGCGTAATACTCGCTCCGTAGGTCTTTATATCTACTGGCAATTGGTTTCCAATTTTTACTGCCCAAAAATCTGTTCCTCCTTTGTTTTCGGTCACATCTCCATCAACCGAGTCGGAATTTCCTGCAATAATAAAACCACCATCGGTTGTTGGAAAAGCTCCACGAGCAATGTCTGAATCTGCTCCACCAAACATTGTGTGGCTGCTTATCACACCCGAATTTTCGATGTTTACTAACCAAATATCGCCCACAGGCCCGTTGGGTTTTACTTTTCCGATAACCGAACTGCTCATTCCCATCGCAAAGAGTTTGCCTGTGCTTGCTTTTTTTATGGTGTAAAGTCCATCAATATCGTCTCCGCCAGTCAAAACTTTCCAAAGTAATCGCCCTTCGGTGGCTGAGTATTTTACTAAAACGCCATCTTTTTGACCCAAATTTGGGATCATGTCGCCATTGGTCGAATTGGTTTCTCCTACAATTATATAGGCATTATCGGAGGTTTCTATGGCCGAATACGCCATGTCCAGATTTGTTCCGCCCAAAGCCCTTAGCCATAAAAGTTGGCCATTGGCATCGGCTTTCATAATGCAAAAGTCAATAAAACCTTTCCCTGCACCTGATATTTCGAGATTTGAACCTTCTGTTCCACCCACCATCAAAAATCCACCATCAGCACAAGCAATGACTTCGTTCATAGAATCGTTTGAGGCACTTCCGTAAGTTCTTGTCCACTGAATATCGCCAGTTGAGTTGAGTTTCGACAGCCAAAAATCGGTTGTATTTATAGGATTAATTGTCGCTCCGAGGATATATCCGCCATCGGCAGTGGGTTTGATTGTAGGTTTAGCATTTGCATCGGCTCTGGCAAAGGAAATTTCGCCTACGCTATATCCGCTGGCTATTACCTTTCGCCATTCTATTGAGCCATCAGTTTTTAGTTTTAGAAGAATCAAGCCACCACGAGAACCATTTCCTGCGGCTTCTCCATCGGTTGAGGAAGTTGTCGCAACGAGTAAAATACCATTATCTTTAGTTTCCAAAACATCGGTTGCGACATCATCTCTTGTACCACCAAAAGTTTTTGTCCATTCAACTTCACCCCAATTATTAAGTTTTACTACCCAAATATCGCTTCCTCCAGCACCGCTAAATGCTTTTGAGGCAGGTACATCGCCGTCTCTATTATTATTTGTCGAACCTACGATTACATAGCCGCCATCGGTGGTTGATGTACTGGCGTAGGCATATTCATTGTTTTTACCACCCAAACTTTTTTGCCAATGAATGGCCAAGTTTTGGGAAAATGACAGTGTTTGGAAAGCCGAAAATATAAATACCAGTAAAAACCTCATTATGACCTTTGTTGCGGAAGATTAATTTTCAGAAAAATGCAACAAACTTCGTACCATAACCACAAAAAATAATGCCCCAACCGTTACAGTCGAGGCATCTGGGTTTTTATAGAGGGGTTTATTATTACTTTGCAGCTAACTTAACCTGTAAATTTTGGTCAATAGCATCTAAGAATTCTTCTGTATAAAGATAGTGATCTCCGTGTTTCACTTTGTTTCCGTGAATACAAACCGCTAAATCTTTAGTCATTTTACCTGACTCAACCGTTTCAACACAAACTTGCTCTAAAGCTTGGCAGAAATCAATTAATTCTTGATTGCCATCTAATTTACCACGGAACTCTAAACCACGAGTCCAAGCAAAGATAGATGCAATTGGGTTTGTTGAAGTTGGTTTTCCAGCTTGGTGGTCACGGTAGTGACGAGTTACTGTTCCGTGAGCAGCCTCAGCTTCCATTGTTTGGCCATCTGGTGTAACGAGTACCGATGTCATCAAACCCAATGAACCAAAACCTTGTGCTACTGAGTCAGACTGAACGTCTCCATCATAGTTTTTACAAGCCCAAACGAACGAACCGTTCCATTTCAAGGCAGAAGCAACCATGTCGTCAATCAAACGGTGTTCGTAAACGATTCCCGCTTCTTCAAACTTAGCTTTGTAATCTGCTTGATAGATTTCTTCAAAAATATCTTTGAAACGACCATCGTATTTCTTCAAAATTGTATTTTTTGTAGAAAGATAAAGTGGCCATTTTTTGTTTAATGCTACATTGAAACACGAGTGTGCAAATCCACGGATTGATTCATCTGTATTGTACATACCCATTGCTACGCCACCACCTTTGTAGTTGTAGATTTCGTATTCTTGTATAGTTCCATCTTCTGCTTCAAACTTCATTGTTAGTTTACCTTTTCCTTTCACAACGAAATCAGTTGCACGGTATTGGTCACCAAAAGCGTGACGGCCAACAATGATTGGGGAAGTCCAGTTTGAAACCAAACGAGGAACATTTTGACAAACAATTGGCTCACGGAAAACAGTACCATCCAAGATATTACGGATAGTTCCATTTGGTGATTTCCACATTTGTTTCAAGTTAAATTCTTTTACACGAGCTTCGTCAGGTGTGATAGTTGCACATTTGATACCAACGCCATATTCTTTGATAGCATTTGCCGAATCAATCGTTACTTGGTCGTTAGTTTCATCACGATACTCAATTCCGAGGTCATAGTACTTGATATCAACATCAAGGTAAGGAAGAATTAATTTTTCTTTAATAAATCGCCAAATGATACGAGTCATTTCGTCGCCATCTAACTCAACTACTGGATTTGCTACTTTAATTTTTGCCATTTTTCCAAATGCTCCTTACCCCAAATAGGAGACTGAGTTTATATTAATTTCATTGTCTTGGGGCGATTATAAAGAATAATAAAGTAGTCCATCGTCAATAGTCCATCGTCAATAGTTTGGTTCTCTTCAAAATCTTGACGTACTTTCTTTTTGACATCTAAAACGCCTTTTTATTCCTTAATTGACAAGAATAATTTTTTACTGCCACAAAGGTAATTGATTTACATAAATATTCTAAGATTTGGGCGAACAAAAAAAGAGCCTCCAAATGGAAGCTCTTTTCTGACTTAAACCAAAGAAAATTATGAAAATTAATAAAATCGTTTGTTCGTTATTATTTGTTCAATAATTCGTCGAACGTAATAGCTACGTAGTACATTGAGCCAACGGCTGCACTACCATAAGCCTGAATATATGGTTTACCACCAATATTAGTACCACCCAATTTGATGATAGATTTCATTGAAGCTAATTTGTAGCTTACTTGGGCATCAAAAGTTGTTACGGCTGGTACGCTTGTATTAGTAAATGATGTAATACCAGTTGTAGTTGGCTGGTTGAAACTTGCTTGCCAAACAAACTCATCTTGGTGTCTTAGATTTACATTGAAACCAAATTTATCACCACTATTCAAGCGTTTTCCAAAACTAACATTGTAGCGATTTTTCGGAGTATTATAACCTGCATATTGTTGTTCTGGACTTGCGGTAAAACCTTTTAAGTTATTCTGAGCAAAGTTCATCCCTACATTATATCCTTTGTTTAGGGAATAATTAGCACTAATCGCAAAACCATTGGCTGTGATAATTTCTTTTGAATTTATTACACGTGAATATGCCGCACGAGTAGATGCACCGCCAAGTCCCGATTCAATCGGTAAACCTGGAGCAGCAGCAGCCGTTGGTACAAGTATCGCAGTTCCACCAATAAAGTTGGTGTATTTACTTGTATAGAAATACGAGTCAATGAATAATTTCTTAGCAATTAAACCTTTGTAACCAATTTCATACGAAGAGATTCTTTCAGGTTTTAAATCTGCTACTTTATACTTAGGCAATGCCGCTAAACCGAATGCTGGTGCAACTTGAGCAGTAACCCCTGGCACATTTGCAGCGAGGGCTTTGGCTAACTCAGCATTGAATGCTGGTTGGAAATTAGCTGCAATAGCGGCTGGTAAATTGGCGGCTACTCCTGCTTGAATACCTGCCTGTGTTGCAGGTAAAGCTAATTGTTGTTGAACAGCAGTTTGGATACTTGCTTGTGTTGTAGGAAGTGCCAATTGTTGGGCAACACCAGCTTGAATTGCTGCTGTTGCTGCTGAAGCTGATAATTGTCCTGCTGCTACTAAGGCATTTACCTGTGCAGTCACACCTTCTGTTATCTGTTGAGTTACAACCGCTAATACTCCTGTTTGGATTTGTTGAGTTGCACCAGCAGTAACTGCCGCCAACACGCTTTGTTGAATGGCTGCGTTTACACCCGCAGTAATCGCTGGAGTTGCTTGTGCAGTTACGGCAGCAGTCGCATACGCTTGTGCTTTAGCCAAAACATCAGCAGTGAGATATTTTGTTGGGTTTCTTGAAAAATCAGTCAATGTTGCTAAATCTACACCATTTGCCAAGTTGTATCTTGTATCAAACTCAGGTTGAGCACCAATTAAAGTTCCTGATGGGGTTGCTAAGTCGATGTATTGGTTTTGAGTAGTCGGAATACGATACCCTGTTTGGTAAGAAACACGGAAGTTTTGTTGTCCAAATGATGCAACGGCCGATAAACGAGGTGTGAAAAAGCCTTTAAAGTTTTGGCTTTTGTCATAACGAATCGAAGCCGATAATTTTAGATGGTCACTAAACAAACTTTTTGCTGCTTGTAAGAATGCACCATATTCATTGATTGGAATAGTACCTGAGCGTCCTTCTTTTGTATCAGAGAATAGTGTTCCGTTTGAGCGTAAGCTGTACTGACGAACGTTTGCACCAGCCAATAAATCAATAAATTTGATTTGATTTTTGAAGTTATAAACCCCTTCAGCGTGATACATATTTGTTTTATCCAAGAAAGCACTACCCTTTACGCCATCTTTATCTACATCTACGATAGCTTCTTCACGGTATTTTTCGAGTAATGTATTAAATTCCGCAGTGCCAGGTTTTGGCATTCCTTGGTCTGCTGCATTTCTTGCTGTTAGGTGAGCTAAGTCTTCGGCTTGTCCTGCACTACGAGCAGCTACAAATGCTCCTACATATTGGCCAAACCAAGTTGCATGAGGTTTGATACTATTCAACATTTCCACAGCAGCCAAACCAGCTACATAAGATTCGCCCGAACGCTCTTGAGTTGTATAGGCTCTCAAAGTGAAATTATCACCTCTCAACTCAACTTTAGCTTGAGTTAGATTAAAATTACGAAGTGAGTATCTACCAGTTCCTGTGTAAACGGTTGTTCCGTAACCATAATTTACTTGACCAACTAATTCTACTTTATCATTGATACGATAATGTGCGGCCAAGTTAGTTTTGAAACTCTTGGTATTATAATCAACTAAATCTCTTTCTAAGAAACCAGTTCTACTAACATTGGTGCTTGGTACTAAGCTCAATGCTGCTGCTGGTAATAATTTAGCAGCGATTAGTCCATTGGCAACAGTTGTCATATTTGCTTGTACTTCATCACCGTAAACATTCATTCCATCATAATCGGTTTTTACACCTGCTCCTCTTGTGCCATCTTGTACACCGCCCAAGTTTAAGTTTGTATAATTTGTTGCTTGCCAATCTTTAGCCGCGATGTAAGCCAAGTTTACTTTGAAAGCAAACTTATTGTTTTTTGATGCTTTTGCATAACGCATCGAGAAATCAGTCAATGGTGTATTTACAACATCACGATTGCTGGCACTCATCACACCTGCTTTTAAAGTTGCACTCAAACCTTGGTATAAAAATGGGCTTTTACTATTCATTAAAACCAAACCATTGATAGCATTTGGGCCATAAAGGGCCGATGCGGCACCTGGTAAAACCTCAACACTTTCAACGTCAAGCTCTGGCATACCTACAATATTATCAACAGGAAAGTTTAGACCTGGAGCTTGGTTGTCCATTCCGTCAATCATTTGTACGGTACGAGGATTTCCCGTAGCACCAAAACCACGCATGTTGATAGATTTAAATAACAAACCTTGTGTTGTCATATCAATACCCTTCATATTAGCTAAGGCATCGTAAAAAGAAGGTGAGGCCGTTTCACGAATTGTGCGAATATCCATCTTTTCGATAGCCGCTGGAGATTTCAGAACGGACTCTTCAACTCTTGAAGCCGATACGACAACTTCTTGACCTAATACGGCTTGCTCTTTCAAAGCAATATTAATAGCGGCTGAATTTCCAGAAACATTTACTTCTTGACTTTCATATCCAACTGAAGTAATTAATATTGAAAATGGTGGTGGGGTCGATACATTGAAAGAAAACTCACCTTTGGCATTGGTGATTGTTCCTACAACTTTACCTTTTACCTGCACACTTACTCCAATAAGAGGCTCTTTAGTGGTAGCATCGGTAATGGTTCCAGACACTTTTGTTTGAGCAAAGGAAAGCTGTGTAATTAGAAAGCAGCATATTCCGAGCAAACATTTTTTAATGGAAAGTTTGTACATGAGAATATTGGTTAGTGGTTAACAAAACGTATTTTTGTGTCAAACTTAGAAAAGAAAATAATAATATGCAAGCATACTATTATTAGTTTGTATTAAAATGTTACAATTTTAACAAAAAATAATTATATATAATGCAAAAGACGATTTTTATATCCATATTTTATTTTTTGTCGATTTTATCCGCTGAAATTTTCGCCCAAAACTCGGTTGTTTTAAAATCAAATTTTAAGCCTCAATTTACCCCCTCAGCCCCTGATTATTCACAAATGAGTGCTTGGGCTGCTTTACCAACTATTGAAGACAAAGCAGATAAAACACCCTTAAAGTCGAATCTGACCGAAAATCAAAAAGATGCCAAGGCGGATGTGTTCTTTCTTCACCCAACTACTTTTACATACGAACCTAAAAATCAATATCAGTGGAATGCTGATGTCAGTGATACTGAACTGAACGAGAAAACGGATAATTCTACTATTCTCAATCAAGCATCTGCTTTTAATGGTTCGGGCAAAATTTATGCTCCTCGTTATCGTCAGGCACATTACTATTCTTTTCTGACGCCAAATATCGAAGATAAAAAGCAAGCTTTAGATGTAGCGTATTCTGACATTAAAGCCGCTTTTGAATTTTATCTAAAAAACTGGAATCAAGGTCGGCCAATCATTATTGCCTCACATAGCCAAGGAACGGTTCACGCTAAACGATTATTAAAAGATTTTTTTGATGGAAAGCCTCTCCAAAAGCAACTTGTAGAAGCATATTTAATAGGAATTGCTACTCAGCCTGATACTTTTGAGAATATCAAGCCAAGTAAATCGGCTGAAGAATTCGGCGGTTTTGTCTCATGGAATACTTATGCGAGAAATTATTTACCAGAATACTATGAAGACGGACTCAGTACAGCAGTTAGCACAAACCCACTTACTTGGAAATTAGATGAAGAATTTGCCCCAAAAGAACTCAATAAGGGTGGCGTTGGTTATAAATTCACATTCGTCAAGCAAGCTGCTGATGCACAAAATCATAAAGGTGTTTTGTGGATTAATAAACCATACATTAGAGGCAGAGCATTTATCAATATAAAAGTATGGCACATTGCTGATATAAATCTTTTTTGGATGAATATCAGAGAAAACGTAGCTTTACGTTTAGAAACATATCTCAATAAATAATAGAAACTTTAAAAGCCAATTTTAAGACAATTTTCTATCAATGAACAATAATTACGTTATAATCATGGCTGGAGGAGTCGGAACAAGGTTCTGGCCATTTAGCCGCTCAAATAACCCTAAACAATTTCATGATGTACTGGGGATTGGAAAAACAATGATTCAACAAACTGTTGAACGCTTTGATGGAATTTGTCCAAAAGAAAATATCTATATAGTTACGAGCAAAGAATACTATGATATTACAAAGCAACAGTTGCCTTATTTGAATGACGACCAAATTTTGCTTGAACCTAATCGTAGAAATACGGCTCCTTGTATTGCGTATGCGTGCTACAAAATTGGGGCTAAAAACCCCAATGCTAATATTGTTGTTGCTCCTGCTGATCATATTATTTTGAAAGAAGAGGAGTTTCGCAAGCGAATTAGTATTGCGTTACATTTCTCAGCAAAAAATGATGTGTTAGTTACACTTGGTATCACACCAACTCGCCCAGATACTGGTTATGGATACATTCAATTCTCAGAGTCAGAAGGTGACATTAAGCGAGTGGTAACTTTTACCGAAAAACCAAACTTAGAGTGGGCAAAGAAATTTGTTGAAAGTGGTGAATTTGTTTGGAATGCTGGTATTTTTATTTGGAATGTAAATGCCATCAAGAAATGTTTTGAAGCATTCTTACCCGAAATGGCAGAGGCTTTTGAAGAAATCAAGGCCGATTATTATACAGATAATGAAGCCGACGCTTTAAACAAAGCATATCCACAATGCAAAAATATTTCGATTGATAACGGAATCATGGAGCGTGCCGAAAATGTATTTGTGGTACTTTCTGACATTGGTTGGTCTGATTTGGGTACTTGGAAGTCTTTGTATGAAATATCTGATAAAGATGAAAACCAAAATGCGGTTGATGCAAATGTAATGCTTTATGATACTCAAAATAGTATCATAAAAACTCCAAAAGACCGCTTAGTTGTTCTGAGTGGCTTAGATGGATACATTGTAGCAGAGTTTGATAATGTGTTGATGATCTGTAAAAAAGAGGATGAACAAAAAGTAAAAGAATTTGTGGCTGCGGCAGGAGTGAAAGGCAAGGAGTTTGTGTAGTAGCCAACAGTTTGTGGCCAGCACAGTCCATAGCGTCATTCAATACAATTTTAGTCAAGAATGTACAAAATATTTAAAAAGGGGTTCGATTTATCGAACCCCTTTTTTTGAACCAAATTTCAGCTTCGTAGGTTTTATTTGAAAAACAATTATACAGAATGAACAACAAACCATTGCAAATAGATATCGTGTCTGATGTGGCGTGTCCGTGGTGTTATATCGGAAAAAAACATTTAGAAAAAGCTCTCGAAAGGTTTGATAGTCAGCCAGTTGAGGTTACTTGGCATCCTTTTCAACTTGACCCAACGATTCCAGCCGAAGGGCTTGATAAAGAAGAATACTTTCTTAATAAATTCGGTAGCAAAGAGCGAATCGAGCCAATGTTTCAGCGTGTGGTAGGGGTGGGCGAGCAGGCAGGCATCAAGTTTGATTTTGATAAAATGCCAAAAGCTATCAATACGATTCCGTTACACAAAATGCTACACATTGCCCGTGAAGAAGGAACGCAAATAGAGTTAGAAGAGAAGTTTTTCAAGGCATATTTTACTGATGGTATTGATTTCTCTGAGAAAGAGCAACTCATTGCTTTTATGGAAGATTTTGGTTGGTCACGTGAAAAAACGGAAGGTATTTTAGCCAATGAAGAAATTACTTATCACGTTACGCAAGAAATCAGACATTTTCAGAATTTAGGTGTTTCTGGTGTTCCTTTTTTCATCTTGAATAATAAATATGCCATCAGTGGAGCTCAGCCAACAAGTGTATTTTTGGATACTTTGAATAAAGTTGCCGCTGAAATGCAGCCAGTTGAAGCCCTTGGCGAGGTTTGCGATATTGACGGAACGAATTGTTGATAATAGATTTTAGACAAGGGACAAAAGACATGAGATAGAGTAAATTATTTTTACTTTTTTCTCTTGTCCTTTGTCTAATATCTCTTGTCTAAATCTCCATCAACTTCTTCAAATTTTCTCCATAAGCTGAGCCTGTTTCTATTTTCGAGGCTTTTGTATCTCGCATAATTACCAGATATTTTCCGCTGAAATACTTTTGTAACTCTTTGATTAAGAGAGAATTAATGATTGACGAGCGACTTACTCGGATGAAGTTTTCTGGCAGTTTTTCTTCTAAAGATGCTATTGTATAATTGGTCAAATATTGCTTTCCGTCGGTCGTATTCAAGAAAACGTATTTGTCTTCGGCTTCAAAAAAGCTGATTTCTGTCAATGGAATAAACAAAATCTTTTCGCCCGATTTTACCGAAATCGAATGAATATCTTTCTTAGGTTTGAACTGCTCAATTAGTTGCAAAAGACTATTATTCATTGAGCTCTCGCCCGTATTTGACTTTAATTTACGCAGTTTCTCAACGGTCTTTTCCAATCGTTCGGTTTCGATGGGTTTGAGTAAATAATCAATCGAATTTTCTTCAAAAGCCCTGATGGCATATTGGTCGTAGGCAGTAGCAAAAACCACCAAAGGCATAAAATCAAGTTGAGCGAGCATTTCAAAACCAGTCATTTCGGGCATTTCGATGTCCAGAAAAATCACATCGGGTTTGTGTTGTGTTATTTTTTCGAGTCCTTCGTGGCCATTTTTTGCTTCTGCAATTATTTCAAAATCTTCAAATTTGCCCAAAAGCCTTTTTAACCGTCCGATTGCCAGAGGTTCGTCGTCGATGAGTATCGTTTTCATTTTTTCTTTATCGTAATTATTACCGCTTTATATGCGTCGTTGTTCTGAATTTCTACTTGTGCATCTTTGCCATAAATCAATTTAAGTTTATCGTTGATGCTTCGCAGACCGTAACCTGATGCCATTTCTTCGGGAAAAGGTTTTCCAGAATCGTGTACCGAAAGAATAATTGATTCGTCTTTCTGATAAATTTTTACCTCAATTCGCCCTTCTCCCGAAATCTTTGCAATGCCATGTTTGATGGCGTTTTCGACCAAAGGCTGCAATAAAAACCTCGGAATCTGAAAATCTTCAAGGCTTTTGTCTAATTCGGTTGCAAACTTTAATCTATCACCAAAACGTACTTGTTCAATAGAAAGATAAGTTTTTACAATCTCCAGTTCGTCGGCAATGCTACTAAAATGTTCGTTGTTGCGGTCGGTTGTGTATCTAAAAAGCTTTGATAGAAGAATTGTCATTTCTTCGGCCTTATCGGGGTCAGAATGCACCAAACTTGCAATACTATTGAGCGAATTATACAAAAAATGAGGATTGATGCGTGCCTGTAAAGCCCCAAGTTCGGCGGTTGTTTTGAGTTTTTCGAGGTTTAGGAGTTGATATTCTTGCTCCGAAATCTTGCGGGTGATTTGTCGGGTATGTTGCCAATAATAAAAATACAAAGAACTTACAATTGCAGGAATTGCTAAATACCAATGCCTATTATTGCTTAGACCGTCGGCGGCTATATTAGAATAACTCAAGTGAAAAACACTGAGGAATATCTGACAAAAACGCAACAATATGTAAGTGAAAGCAATGATTGTTAAATATTTGAGTGATTGATAGTGAACTTTATTATCTAAGAGTTGTATAAACGTTGTTACGCCCGCATGTGCACTCAGACTAATTGAAATGTTTGATAAAAACACAATCTTATCAACACTTGATAGCGTATTTTGTGGTTCAATGAGTTGTAATACAAAATACACAATACTGCTCAGTCCATAAGTAATTAGTAAGCAAAAGAGCAGACCAAAAATAAAATTACCAATATTGAAATTAAAACTTGGTTTGTTATCGGTGGCTTCTTGACGTTTGATAAAACTGTTCTGTGGCTTTTCGTCTTTTTCTAAGGCTCCAGATATACGTATAGTTCCGCCCGTGCCTTTTACTTTTACGGTTGGGCCACCGCCGTTGAGTTTTCCTACGAGTTGGTCTTGGGTTCGATAGCCTTCAAAATTTTGAAGTGGCGGCACAACAACTTTCGAGCTTGAAATATCAACATCAATGGCTTGATTGAGCGGCAAAGCCACTTTAATATTTCCGCCCGCCGTATCGAGCCAAATATATTTGCTAACCGATTTTATTTCAGCTACAATATTACCTCCTTTGGTATTTGCCCCAATATCGCCTTCAATGCCGTAGAGCTTAATGTTTCCGCCCCAAGTTGAGCATTGAAGCTCGCCTTTCAAGCCTTCTCCCAAAATATTTCCGCCCGATGTACTGGCATAAACTTTCCCAGTTTGGTTTTTTATTTTAATATTTCCACCGAGTGTTTTTACGTGTACATCGCCAGCGTTATCGCTCAAAACAACTTTTCCTCCCCAAGTTTTCGCATCAATATTGGCATCGCACTGATTGATTTCTAAACGCCCGCCCATTGTTTTTCCTCGTAAAACGCCTTTTGCGGCACTAATAAACAGATTTCCGCCCCAAGTTGTGAAAACATGATTGGCGTCTATGTTTTTTAAATAGATATTACCTCCGTAAGTTTTAGAGTTGGCCGAAATATGTTTGGGCAATGAAATTCGGAAAGACGTTTTCTGAAAATTAATCCAGTTGTATGGGTGAAAATAATTGGGTTTTGAAAGAATATTCAGCGTTTCGCCGACGGTTTCGATGCTTACAGGGTTAATTTCTGAATCAATCGAATCTAATCTATCGCTATTCAGGAATAAAGTTAGCAAACTTCTGACTGAGGCAAAAATTTCGATTTTTACGACACTTTCTTCTGTTCCGATGATTTCTATATCACCAGCGAAAGTTGTGAGCTGAAGGTTTTTTATTCCCTCAGCATTCACTTCCTTTATGTATGTTGCTAATGAGTTCATTTTTTATATCTGAGAAAGCATCCATTTAGCAACTCTTTCGCCCCAACTTGGTGCAATGCTCGATGCGGGTTTGAATTTCGCAAATTTACTGATGGCATCTTCAAAAAGTGGTTGAGATTTTTTCTTACCGCCACCAAAAGCTTCTGGTGTGTAGAAAACTCCTTGTCCAGCCAATAAGGCGGCTCTTGGATTTTCGGGGTTTAATTGATTAGCTTTTGCTAAAGCTGCTCCTACAACTACACCGTATTTTTGCCAACGGTCTTGCGGCGAAACCGCCATTTTAGCACTGGCAATGTAGGCTTTCATCACCTCAATTTCGTCATTGTTGGGTTGTAGTTTTTCGGCGATAGCTATAAACTTCTCGGCCTTTTCTAAAATGATGTCTTTTTTATCGACATCGGTTTCGGCGTAGTTTAAGTTTACTAAACCATAAGCCGCCCAATAGTTTGGCAACCATTCTTTGGGTTCGGCAGCAGCGATGCGTTCTAACTGACTAACGGCTTGCTTGTTGTTTTCGGTGTTTTCAAATTCGCTGAGCAAATCGACAGCTTTTTCCATTGCTGAAATGTAGGCAGGGTTTTGAGCAAAAGTTTCGGTAATTACCAATGTTAATAGGGTGATTACAAATAAAATACGTTTCATATTGATTAATGTTTAAATGTTAAAAAAAATAGCTTTTTCTGATTTGTTGATTCAATTTATGTGGACTTTTGTTGCTGAAATATTGATTTCTGACGAATGCTTGTTTTTGAGGAGTAAACTTCGTTTTTGAAAGAATGAAAATTATCAATTTTCTAAATCGGCTTCTTTTGGTTTTCCGAGTTGTTTTGAAAGATTCATCGAAATACCTAAAAAGAAGGTTCGGTAAACTGGCGGTGTAACCTCAAAACGTTGTTTGCCATCTGCTGAGTAGCGGTAGCCAAATACATTTTTTCGAGCAAAAATATTATCCAATGCTGCATAAAATACCACAAAATTGCCTTTAATCACTTTTATATAACTCGCCGAAAGGCTCACGTTTTGGTACGGCTTCATGTAAGTCGGCGAAAACGAGGTTGTGGCAAAATCATAGTTTGGTCGCCCGCTTGTGTGCGTGAAAGTTACGCCAACATTTGTACTGATTTTTTCAAGAAATTGCTTGTAAACCACACTAAAATTGTGTTTTGAAGCAAACGTTGGAGTAGCTTCTTGCTGATAATTTCTGAATAAGCGTTTAGTATCTAAGAAAGAATACGTGAACCAAAAATCCCCGTTTTTGATGCTTTTCTTATCTCTAAAAAATCCATCAAAGCCTTGAGCGTAGCCAAACCCGCTATTATCGGTTTTTCCAATCGGGAAACGATAAGGGTTTGGGTCGTAGAAAGTGGTATATTCTCTTACTAAATCTTTATACTCTTTTCTGAAAGCCTCTACTCGAAATGTTCGGTCGTTTTTGATCACTTGATAATTCAGAATCAAGTGATTGGCTAACTCAAAATCTAAGTTTTGATTGAGATAAAGATAGTTTTTCTCAGGTGTTTGGTAAAACTGCCCCGCCGCCAACGAAATTTGACTGTATTGACCCATTTTGTAGGCCAAAGAGATTCTTGGAGCAATATTGCCTTTATTTATCACGTTCGTGTATTCGCTTCGTAAGCCAAATCTTCCTGCCAATTTTGGCGTGATGTAGAGTTCGGTTTCTATGAAAGCCGTTCCATAATTTTCATTTAATCTAAAATCATATTGATTATAGATATTGCCGACTTTGATGTTGTGAAACTCCGTACCAAACAAAACCGAACTGGCATTATTTCTTCCGAATAGGCGAGTCATGACTGCTCGTGCCTGTGTACGCTCATCGAGGCGGTCGTTTGCGTTGCCTCCGACTGTTAGTTTATCGGTATTATGGCTGTACGAAAGTCCAGTTTGTAAAATCCATCGACCTTCGTCAAAGTTTACTTGATAAGTTCCATTCGTGAAAACATTGCGGTTTTTTAGGTCAAATTTGTACTTTGTGCCAATTTCCTCATAAGATGGAAACAAAATCGTAGATTGATTATCGGTGTAAGTGCCGTAGATTTTCAACGAACTATTTTTTGTCAGATTTTCATTAACTGTCAGCGAAGTGCTGATTCCCTGCGGCATTTTATCGAAGACAATATTCGACGGAATCGCCTTGAAGTAAGGCGAAAGATTGGTATAATAAACCGACCCCGAAACGCTGCCTTTGTGCGTGTAAGTTGCTCCAATGCCCGCCATGTTAGCATTCAGATTCCAACCACTGGCGTTATCGGTTTTGTCTTTGGTTTGCAATAAAAGCACCGACGAAAGTGCTTGACCATATTGTGCTGAATATCCACCCGTGCTAAAAGCTGTTCCTTTAAACATAAAAGGCGTGAATCGTCCACGTTGTGGCACATCGGGTGTACTACTAAAAAACGGATTCTGCACAATCATGCCATCAATTACGGTTTTGGTTTCGTTGGCCGAGCCGCCACGCACAAAAAGTCCTTCTTGCTCACCTACTCGCTGCGAACCTGGCAAAAGCTGCATGACGGCTGTAATATCTGCACCACCACCTGCCGTTGTTACGATGTCGAGTGGTTTCAGCATGACCATTTTTTTGCTGTCTGATGCCTCGAATGTTCCTGCCGTAATCGTCACGGTATTCAGTACATTCATGGCTTCTTCTAACTTAATAATAAGTTCTACTATTGGCTTATCCAATTTTATTTTCTGCTCGAAAGGTTCATAGCCTACAAAACTTGCCGAAATAGTTGCAGTGTCTTTCTGATTGGTTTTGAATGTAAAATTGCCGTCTAAATCGCTGGTTGCACCATCGTAACTGCCTTTTACGAAAACATTGGCACTCGGAAGAACATCACCTTTGCGGTCGGTTACTTTGCCTTTGATAGTTGTTTGGGCAAAAACAGTTGGAAATAATAAAAGTTGAAATAAGAAAAGAGGTAATAGCTTTTTCATTGATTTGCGTTTTTTGATGACACAAATTTATTTTTGAAAAGCTCCTTAGATTAGCGTTTTCAGACAAACGCCTGTTTTTGAAGAATAAACTTAGCAGATACTGGAGTGAAAGTGTTGGAAAAATTAAGAATGTAGAGTTAAGAATTTTTAGAAAAACGCATCTTCAAAGTGCATAATTTCAAATTTCTCGCCCACAGTTATGGCAATAATGTCGAAACGAACATTTCCGTGCCAATCGTGTTCGTAAATGTAGTTTTCGGCAGTTTTGATAATAAGACTGGCTTTTGCTTTTGAGATAGTTTGTTCGGGAAAGCCATGAGCAACTTCTGACCTCGCCCGAACTTCCACAAAAACTAACCAGCCATCTTTCAGAACAACAATATCTATTTCGCCTTTTCCGTGCGTGTAGTTTTGGTCGAGAATTTCGTAGCCTTTCTTTTCCAAGAATTTGGCCGCCATTGCTTCGGCTTTATTGCCCGTTTCGTTGTGTTCTGCCATTGATTGTAGGACAGGTTTACAACCTGTCAATGACGTAGTTGATAAAAATAACAAAAAAAGACAGGTTAAAAACCTGTCCTACATTACATTAATTCTGCTATTACGGTTTCACCGCCAACGGGCTTATCATCGATGTTGACTAAGATTTTTGCATCCAAAGGCAAGAAAATGTCAATTCTTGAACCAAATTTGATAAATCCAAACTCCGAACCTTGCTCTACGGCTTGTCCTTCTTTTACATACCAGCAAATTCTACGAGCCAAAGCCCCAGCAATTTGGCGGAACAAAACCTCTGTGCCGTTGTGGTGTTTCACGACGATTGTCGTACGTTCGTTTTCGGTGCTTGATTTTGGGTGCCAAGCAACCAAGTATTTTCCTGCGTGATATTTGGCGTAAGTTACAATTCCCGAAATCGGATTGAAATTGATATGCACATTGAGTGGTGACATAAAAATCGAAACCTGACGGCGTGGGCCTTTGAAATATTCAGTTTCTACCACTTCCTCAATTACCACTACTTTGCCATCGGCAGGAGCAATTACGTGCTTTGGATTTTTAACAGTGGTGCGAGTTGGTTTGCGAAAGAATTGAACTACAATCACAAACAAAAATAAACTCACGATGAGCAATAACGTGTGTAAAATTTCTTGTTCGGGTAAAAAATATCTTAATGCCGCATTGGCAGCTAATAGTCCAATAATTGTCAACGAAATCGTTCCTGTGCCTTCCTTATGAAGTGTCATTTTCTGAGCTGTTTAGTTTTTTAGAACCGCAAATATAATCAAACAATGTTTTTACGTTATCTTCACGGCTCAAATATTTATAATGCGTGTGCAAAAGCTGTGGATAAGTTGGTGTTTCACGTGGAAAAACTCTTGATATAATTATGCAAAAACTCTTTTTTTGGCAAAACTGGCCTAAAAATGAACGATTAAGCTTTGTTTTTATTCTTACGATACTTTTTACCTCAATTATATTACTTTCTTTTTACTGGTTCAAAGGTTTAGAAAATGTCATTCACTGGGATATTCTCAGCGAGCTTGACGAAATTCCAGCCGCTTTAGATACATTCTCTGATGGCAGACTGAAGTTTACCATCAACGGAAATGCCTATATTGTCAAAGAGCGTTATCTCGCTTCAATGATGGATATTAACCTTTTGGCAAATCATGTTTTTGCAGTATTATTTATCTTAGGTCTGAATTTACTATTGAGTGCATTTTCGGGTATGAGTCGATATTGGTTTTTGGGTGGAATGGTTCTACTGGCAGGTATTCTGATAACTTTTCATCTCGAAATCGTCTTTAATTCAGTCAATCAACTGCCATTTTTAGTGGCTTTTGGTGCGTTTGCAGGTTTAGCTTTTTACTTCAATACTTTTGCTCCTCAAATCAATGCCTTAAAAAGGTTCTTAGCGTTTCTTGTTTTGAGTACGGCTGCGGCGGCCTTGATTGGCTTTACGGCAAAAGCGACAAACCCAAGTTTGGCAGTTTTTTCTTATGGATTGCTTTCGGCAATTATTCTATCAGCGATTTTTATCTTATTGGTTGCCCACGAAATCTCGGCCAGCTTAGTTTGGGTTGTGTCGAATTCGGGAGTGAAAAATCGCAATCATATTCCTTCGTTCTTAGCAATTTCGAGCATTTATTTGCTCAATGTTCTTTTAATTTACCTCGAAAAATCTCAGTATATAGACTGGAATATTATTTCCATAAATCCAGTAGCTCTTTTTGACATTTCTATGCTTTTGGGAATTTGGGGTTTCAGAGATTATTCGGAGCAATCGAATTTCTTTGATTTTCGGAGCATTGGCTCTTGGTTTTATTTGGGACTGGCCGTTATCACAACCGCTACGATTGGCTATGCCTATGCAACCGCCAACGACCCACTCATCGAAGCTTTCGAGGATTTTATCTCGTATGCTCACGTAGCGATGGGACTTTGCTTTTTCTTTTATGTGCTGATAAACTTTACGCAACCACTTCAAAAAGGTTTGGAAGTGCATAAAGTAATTTACAAACCCAAGTTTTATGAATTGTTACTTTTCAGAATGGCGGCGGTAATTTTGGTTTTCATGCTGATTTCATTCAAAAACTATAATAATTACTTCCAAACCAAAGCGGGCTACTATAATGCCATTGCCGACTATTATACCGCCACCGAAGATTTTCAGGCCGCTGAGACATTTTATAAAGAAGCTTTACATTTTGATATTCGTAACCATAAATCAAATTATGCTTTGGCGTCGTTGGCTCTAAAAAACGGGGATAAAGAAAATACAGGTTTATTTCTGAAAAATGCTTTAGAAAAAAATGCCAGTCCATTTGCGTATGCGGGTTTGAGTAAGGTTTTGCAGGAAAAAGATATGTTCTTCGATGCTCTTTTTACTTTGCGTGAAGGCGTGAGTAAATTCCCGAAGAATCAACAACTTTTAACTAATATTGCTTATCTCTACGAAAAAACAAAAGTGCTTGATTCGACTTTTTATTATCTGAATTTAGCAAAAACAAACTGTTCCGACTGCGATTTGGCGGAATCTAATTTGTTGGCGTATCAATTAAAATATGGAGAAAAAGATTCTCTCTACAAATCATTAAAGGCATCAAATCCAAAACTCGGAGGAGATAATAGAGCAACAAAAAGCATGAGTCTTCGTGCAAATAGGGCTGCTGCCGATAAAATTTTACAGGTGCAGGCAACGACAAATATCGAATTAACAAAAGATTCTGCCATTAACGTAAGCCAATTTGCCTTGCTTTATAATTTATCGTCGTTTAATAATACCATGTTTCCGTATTCGAGTAAAGATTTACAGAATATTCAGCGAAAAGAAACAAACAACGATTTCTTTGAAGATTTGGAGTTTGCTATTTCTTGCCGAAATTATTTCAGCGAAAATAAACTTGAAGGGTTGAAACAACTGGCTGTTTTGGCCAATGATTCAACCAAACATAAGCCTTTGTATAATCAAGTAGCTGGAATGTGGTTTTTGCAACAAGGCGTGTATGATAAAGCGGTGGAATTACTCAGCAAAGCGGGCGATGTTTCATCGGTTGAAGTTTTACAAAAACAAAATTATCAACAAACAATTGCCGACTTCCAAAAAGAAAAGTCTGAGGAAATATTTAAAACTGCATTAACTAAAAAAGCTGACTTTGATAAGATTTTGCAGGAAAATCCCCTAAATCCTTATGTTTTGAGTAAAGTCACGGATTTTTATAACAATACGCTCAAAAAGCCTAACGATGCTTATAATTTCGTTTTCAGAGCGGCGGAGTTAAACGATACTTCCGCCGAAATTTGGAAGTTATACACACTACAATCGCTCAAAATTGGCTTGACCGACTACGTGGCCGATGGTTTAGCAAAAGTACAACAACTAAGTAGCCCTGCCGATTATCAAGCATTTCTTTCCATCTATCAAGCCCAAAAAGCATTGATGGAAAAAACAAAGGATGGTTTTGAATAGAATAATATCTTTGAATATTGAATAGTAAAATGAGTGAAAATTACTCGCTCATTCACTCATTCACTCATTCAACATTTCTTCTCATGAAAATTATCGAAACAACCAATATTTCAAAACGCTACATCATGGGTAGCGAAATTATTGACGCCTTAAAATCGGTCACGATTTCGGTCGATAAAGGTGAATATGTAGCATTTATGGGGCCTTCGGGGTCGGGCAAATCTACCTTGATGAATATTATTGGTTGTTTGGACTCCCCAACGGGTGGACGCTATGTTTTGAACAACAATGACGTAAGTCGTATGAGCGAAAACGAACTGGCCGAAGTCCGAAATAAAGAAATTGGTTTCGTTTTTCAGACATTTAACTTGCTTCCTCGTCAGTCAGCCCTCGAAAACGTGGCTTTGCCTTTGATTTATGCGGGATATACAAAATCGCAGAGAACTGAAAAAGCCATGCTCGCTCTCAAAAATGTTGGTCTTGATAATCGAGCTCATCACAAACCTAATGAGCTTTCGGGTGGTCAACGCCAGCGTGTAGCCATTGCTCGTGCGTTGGTAAATGACCCAAGTATTCTATTGGCCGATGAGCCGACAGGTAACTTAGATACGAAAACTTCTTACGAAATCATGGAGTTGTTCGACCAACTATATTCCAAAGGAAATACCATCGTAATGGTTACGCACGAAGAAGATATTGCCAAATATTCGCATCGAATCATTCGTTTGCGTGATGGGTTATTGGAATCAGACAAAATAAATCCAGAACCAACCAATCCACGAGAAATGGCTAAACTTTATGCTCAAAAAGTAAAAGAATAAAGCATTTATCCATTTAATCAAAAAGCGTGGGATTATTTTTATAAAAACTAACATATTTCAAACTAAAATACATTCTTTATCGTTTATAACCATATATCACAAATCTAACTTGTATGAAAAAAGTATTATCATTTTTATCATTAATGCTGGTTGTCAGCACATTATCATTTGCACAAAGCCCAAGAGTTTCAGCTGAAAGTACGAATGTAAAAGTTTCTTACGGTCAACCTTCTAAAAAAGGTCGTGTGATTTTTGGTGGATTAGAAAAGTTTGGAACAGTATGGCGTACTGGTGCTAATGAAGCAACCGAAATCACCTTCAAAAAAGATGTAAAATTTGGTGGTAAATCTGTGAAAGCAGGTACTTATTCTTTATTCTCAAAATTAGGTGAGAAAGAGTGGACTATCATCTTGAATAGCGAATTAAAACAATGGGGTTCATACGGATACGATAAAATCAAAGATAAAAACGTAGCCGAAGTTACAGTTCCTGTAAAAACATTAAAAGACGTAGTAGAGAAACTTACAATCACTACTGACGACAAGACTTTAACCATTTCCTGGGATACGACGAGTGTGAGCGTACCTATGGAGTTTTAGGGTTTAGGTAAGTGTAGTAATAAAAAGCCGAGGTTTTGCCTCGGCTTTTTTTGTGGCTTGTTCATTTTGTTCGTTCTTCGCTCCCTGAGCGTAGTCGAAGGGAACGAAACGTCATTTACTTCTTCCCAACAAATCTTTCAAAAAACTCATAAATGCGTAGCATACGGTCGATTCTTTGGCGTACATTTCCTGTGCGTGAAAGCTCGTGCGTGCCACCAGGCATTCTTACGTATTCTACTTCTTTGCCCATGATTTTCATTGATTTATACATCATTTCGCTCTGAATGACGCCCGTGCGAAGGTCGTTTTCGCCGTGTTTGATGAGCAATGGTGTACGAATTTTATCAACGAATGTATAAGGAGAGTTGGTTTCTAAGACTTTTTCTTGCGTATCATTCCACGGATAATTGAAATAACTCGGAATCAAACGCCATGCGTTTCCTTCACCTAAGAATGTAGTGAGGTCATACACACCACGTTGAGCAAAAGCTGCTTTGAAACGATGGTCGTGAGCTACAATCCAAGCGGTCAGATAACCTGCATACGAGCCACCTGTGATAACTTGACGAGAAGTATCAACCCATGATGCTTTGGCTGCATCAGTTGCCGCTGCGAGTACATCTTCGGTTGGGCCAGTTCCCCAATCTTTGATATTAGCACGCAAGAAATCTAAACCATAACCGCCCGAACCACGTGGATTGGCATAAACCACACCATAGCCTTGCGAACAAAAGTACTGATGCTCATGCCACATCGAAAACTCGCCTGGCCCCCACATGGCGGTTGGACCTCCGTGCATGTTCAATAAAAGTGGATATTTTTTGCCCGCTTCTAAATTAGTTGGCTTCATTATCCAATATTCTACTTTTTGGCCTTTTGAGTTGGTATAAGTTCGTTTTTCTGGAAAACTTAAAGCTTTATTCTTTACCCAATCATTTACCGAAGTCAATTTCACAGGATTTTTCATCTGTAAATCGGCCACATAAAGCTCATTTGGATTGGCAACTTCGGTTTTTGAATAAAGAATTTTATCGGCCGATAAATCAAAACCTAAAATTCCTGACTCAAAATCAGTTAATTGCTCCACTTTTTTACTTGCAACATCAACTCTATAAATCGGCTGTCCACCGTTTGATTGTGCTGTAAAATAAACATATTTCATGTCTTTCGACCAAGTTAGTCCACCAACCGAGCGGTCAAACTTGATTAATTGTGGATTCGAGCCATCGGCTTTGGCAATATACAATTCACCAATATTTACGCCTTGCGAATTTGATTTTGTATAAACAATGCTTTTTCCATCGGGCGACCAAGTTACACCACCGAATGATTTACCTTTTTCGCCCAAAAGTACTTTACGATTCGAGCCATCGGGATTTATTACTAAAATTCTATTATCTTGTTCACGGTCTGGGTGGAGTAATGAATCGAGGGCTGTTTGTACTGCAATTTGTCCATCTTGTAGCCATGCTCCACCGCCATAACTTCTAAAACCTGTAGTGAGGGGCGTAGCTTTTGCACCTTCTTTTACTTCGATTGTGTAGATATGCGAAAAATTCAACTCTGGCTGAGTAGTAGCTTCGCCTTGAAAAGTAAGACGATTGATAACCTTCGCTTTTTTATCTTCGACATCTTTCTCTAAATAAGCTCTGATTTCTTCGATTGTACCATCGGGATTTGGTTTTACGCCTTTGGCAGGTTTTAAAAATTCATTTTTAGCAAAACCAGGTTTTTCTAACGACCAAGCAGGAATACCTTTCGAAGGATTCAGTACAGAATCTTTCAAGAGTTCGGTCAGAGAAAGTCCCACACTAAATGAAATTTTTAAACCATCTTTCGACCAGTTCGGATTTGAAGCACCGTATTTTGAATCAGTTAGCTGAAAAGCCTCACCACCATCAAGCGGCATCACGAAAATCTGCGATTTACCTTTTACATTTCGAGCAAAAGCAATTTGTTTACTATCAGGCGACCACGATGCACTACCCACGCTTTCAGTTCCACGGGTAATTTGCTTAACTGTCTGAAAATCAGTCAAAAATAAATGGGTGCGGTAGTCGTATTCGAGTTTGTTTTCTTCGCTTGGTTCGGAAGTTCGCAGCGAGTAAATGGCTTTTTTTCCATCGGGAGCGATACTAATAGAACCAATTTGTTTAATTCGAGTAAGGTCTGTTACTAATACTTTTTCTTTGCCAATTTGGGCAAAAACTAAGTTTGAGATGAAGATAAGGGTTAGAATTATTCTCATAATTGATTGTTTTTGAAGTTTACTTGGTAAAAGTACGAAATTTAGTTTTTCAGGTAATCAAACTTTAAAATATAACCGTTTGCATCTGTGCCTTCTGATGAAATATATAAATCGCCATTGGGTGTGAAGCAAATACCTTCGGGCTGAACGAAAGTTTCGGGGTCGAGTTCGATGAGGGTATTTTTTTCTCCTTCGGGTGATAAAATCAAGAGTTTTTTTCCTTGTGAAGAAATTACAAAAACTTCGCCTGTAATTGGGTGTACGGCAATGCCCGACGGTGCAAATGTTTTCTTTCCATCGCTTCCTTTTATCATATCTTCGTTGATAGTCAGATATTTATCAAATTTTTCGGTACTTAGCGAGTAAGAATAAATGGTCTTTTTATCGTTTTTATCCTTGTCTTTTTCTTTCGTTACGAGCAAAAGGCTTCGGGTTTGTGGGTGATAACTCAGTCCTTCGTATTCTTTTACGTCTTTATCTGAGCAATCAATTTTTCTTTCCGAGCCATCGCTAATTCGGAAACCTTTGATTTTACCATTGCTTTTCATGATAAAAATCTCGTCATCAACCACCTCAATGCCTTCATAGTCGCCGTTTTTACCAATGTCGATTGTTTCTGTAACCTTCTGCGAAGTTAAATTGTAGATAAAAACTGTGCCTTTTTCATCGTTTACGCAGGCAAGCTGATTTTCTTTGTAGAACGATAAACCCGAAATTTCTTTCAAACTTGTAGGCATTTCCATTTTTAAAGTTGGCTTTTCAATCGAATAGTTAAAGGTATATGGTTCGCCTTTTTTCTTCGGAAAACAAGCAATAACAATCAGTATAATGACCAAAACAACGGCAATGCCTTGAAGAATATTCATTTTCAATGGATTAAGGGTGTAAAACAACAAAGCAACAACCAGACGAAACTGATTGTTGCTTTGCAAACTAACGAATAATTTATGCTAACGAATCATGAATTCGTGCTTAATATTCGTCTTCATTAAAGAAAAAGTCATCTTTGGTCGGATAATCGGGCCAAATCTCCTCAATGCTCTCGTACGGCTGCCCGTCGTCTTCAAGTTCTTGTAGGTTTTCAATAACTTCAATGGGTGCTCCCGAACGAATCGAAAAATCTATCAACTCATCTTTTGTAGCGGGCCACGGAGCGTCCTCTAAATACGACGCAAGTTCGAGTGTCCAATACATAGTCTATATTCCTTTTTAGTGTTACAAAAAATTTAAGGCTGCAAAAGTATAACAAAAATTTACTTCTCAAATGAAATAACGAAAAAATCTATTTAATTTCAAACGTTTTTTACGAAAAATATTGTAGAAAATAGAAAAAACATTTCCAGTCAATAACAAAAACTCTGATTATCAATTAATTATATCTAAAAAAAGTATTCAAAAAATCCCCCATTTTTTCTAATGAAACGCTTCACCCTTGCTCTTGATTTAGTCGATGACCCAGTTTTAATTGCCGAATATGAAAAATTACACGAACGTATAGCCGACGACATAGCCAAGAGCATTACGGATGCTGGAATTACCGAAATGGAAATTTACAGAATTGGCAATCGTTTATTTATGATTATGGAAACCGACGATGATTTTTCGTTTGAAAGAAAATCAGAAATGGATGCCAATAATCCTAAAGTTCAGGCATGGGAAGCATTTGTTTGGAAATATCAACAGGCACTCCCAATGGCCAAACCTGGTGAAAAATGGCTAATTATGAAGCAGATTTTCAAACTAACGAACCAATAAACAAAATGAGTGAATAAGGCTCGAAGCATATTCACTCATTCTATCATTTCATTCGCTCAATGTTTTACTCTCGGCTTATTTTGCTTGCACCGCTGGTGTTTGAGTCAAAATCTTTTACTTTTCCGAAACTGATATGACTTGCACCGCTGGCATCGGCTCTGGCTTGGTTGATTTCCATGCGTTTGGCATTGATGTGGCAAGCTCCCGAAATATCCATGTTTACTTTTTCGGCTGTGCCTCTTAAATCTGCTTTTGAAGCACCTGAAGCATCGAACTCAATTTTACGAACCTCCACATCAATCGCCGCTTTTGATGCTCCAGTAAGCTCGATGTCTAAATCTCGGTTTTTATCTTTAAATCCTAAAACTTTGATAGTAGATGCTCCCGAAATATCAAGGCCTTCGAGCGATGGCATCGTGATGTTGATCCTAATGGTTTCGTGTCTTCTACTAAACGAAAACTTATCTTTGTGGCCGATTTCGAGGGTATTATTACGAACTTCAAAATCAATATCATCCAAATCGTTTTGGTCGTCGGTATCGGCAATTACTTCAAAAGAGTTTCCTTTACGAATCGTCACGACAAATGCTCCACCTACTTCTACTTTGTCAAACCCATTCACCTCAAATTTCTTTTCATGTTGTCCTTTTTCTTCAAAAACACCATAATCAAAGGCTGAGTCGTCGTCGTCATCGTAGTTGTTATCTCTGAGAGCTTCACGTTCTTCATCGCTGAGTTTTGGACAATCACGGCACACCATACCCGAATCACGCTTCATTACATACGTGTATTTGTCAACATCATCGCCATCAATATCGAAATCATGTTTATTCCAATCTCTACGATATACACTGTAATAAAAACTCTTCGTTAACTTAAATGGCTTATCGTAAGGTACGTAGAGTGTCATTTCGAGGTCTTGTCCACGGAAACGAGCGTTTTCTGGTAAAGTTATGTTTTGGTCGAAAGTCAATGTCGAATCTTTTTGAGCAATGTTATAGACAATCGCCTTTGCGAAACCTTCAGCTTCGGCTCTCGTGCGTCCTGATGACTCGAAACGTTGTTCGAGTTTCAAATCTGTTCCTTCATAGCCTTCTACATTTACTTTTACATCATCTTCGATACGAATTTCGTCGAAATCATTATCGTAGTTATTGTTGGCATCAAGCACTAAGGTTTGTCCTGCAAGCGTATAAGGGAAGTTTTTAGTTTGTTCAAAACGTCCTTTTTTCTTGAAGTTAAGAGCATACTTTGTTGCTAAAATGCCTGTTCCCATCAAACCAGCTAACCAAAGTCCCAAGAGCGAAATCCAAAAATTACGATTCCCGATTCTTCTATTTGAAAGTAAGGTCAAACCCGTCAGCAAAAGTGCTAAGAAAGGTGTAAACATGGCCAAGAAAGCAAAGAAACCAGCCATTGGGTGAATATCTTGCGAGAAGATTTTGAAAGGACTATTATCAAAGAACTCGGTTCCTTCAATTCCTGACGTCACGCCAAAGAATGCTGCAACGGCCGCCACGATGCCAACAATCATTGCTAAAGAAAACAACATCAACATGACACCCGCCAAAACTCTGGCAACTGGCCCGAGGTGTTTTAAAACTTCGCCCAAAGCCTTGATAACCAAACCTACTAAACGGAAAGGGAATAAAAGGATTTTTGTAAGAGCGTTTTCTGGAGCATTTTTATCAACATTGATGCTTTCTTTGATATTGGTTTCGATGTTAGAAAGTGTAACTGGCTCGCCTTTCATTTCCATTTTTTGTGTGAGGGTCTGAGCTTTTGGTGCTACAATCCAGAGGATAATGTATGCCAAGAAACCCGTTCCGAATAAAAACACACTCAACACAAAAAGCAAACGAATAACTGTAATGTCAACTCCAAAATAAGCAGCTAAACCACTACAAACACCGCCTAAAACTTTATTATCATTATCACGGTAGAATTTCTTGATTTTTTTGTCTTCGTCGAGGTTAAAGTTTGGCGGGAAAACTACCCAACAAACAAAATAGCCTAAGAAAACAAAGCCTGAAATTGGTCCGAGGTCGTCATCAATTGGTGGTAAACCTAAGAACAACAACAAGAAAACAATTCTTGCCCAAACCACATCAATATTGAAATAATGTGCCAAACCAGCTAAAACACCGCCCAAAGCTTTACGTTTTACATCACGATAAAGACGTTTTGGTTGAGCTGTTTTAAAACTATCAGATTCTTGGCTTCCTGCTGTTGACTGATTAGGGTTAACTGTTGACTGCGAACTGTCTGCTGTTGACTGAGAAGTGTTTCTCAAATCTTCTTCTTCTTCGATTGCTTCAAAGTCTGCCACACTACCCATTGATTTGATGAGGTCGTTTACGCCTTCATGCGTAATAACTGGCTGGCTTTCAGATTTTTGATTTGTCCAGAATTTTTCGGCAATACGAGCCTCAATATCCGAAACAATCTCTTGGCTGCCTTCATACGAAGCAAAGTATTGTTTTATAGAAGCTAAGTAAGCGTTTAGTTTTTCGTAGGCATCTTCTTCGATATTGAAAACCATGCCTGCTATATTTATTTGTATAGTCTTTTTCATTGTCTTATTTATAAAAAAATCGTTCGCTGTTAGATGCTTGATTTAGGGTAATTAGATTAGGTGATTTCGAGTGAATAAAACTGAAAGCCCGAAAATCAGATTTTAATTATTTCTTGCTTATAATTGTTGTAACTGACTCGGCGAGTTCGTTCCAAGTATTGTTCAAGTTTTCTAAAAACATTAGCCCTGTATCAGTCAATACGTAGTATTTACGTGGCGGGCCTGAAGTTGATTCTACCCATTTATAGTCGAGCAAGCCTGCGTTTTTCAGACGAGTCAATAAAGGGTAAAGCGTACCTTCAACAACCATTATTTTGGCGTTGATAAGTTCGTAGAGAATTTCGGAGGCGTAAATCTCACCCCTCGAAATTATATGCAGAATGCAGTACTCCAAAATCCCTTTCCGCATCTGCACTTGGGCATTTTCTAAATCCATATTTTTAATCCCTTATCTTTCAAAAGGGGGAATTTAAAAAGTTTAAGTTTTCTTTAGTATCAGCAACAGCTTTCTGATGATGACGATACAAAGATATAATAAGGTACTATGCAATGCAAGATACTTGGTTAAAAACTTTTTGATTTTCTGATGAGTGGTAAAAAGAATGTATAAAACTTGTATTTTTGAGGATGGAAATTTTGCTATTATTGACTCTTTTTGCTTTGGTTTGTAAAAAAGCAAGCACCTAAATCTCCATTTTTCAATTTTACAGACAAAATTATGAGACATTTTTCGATTGGAATAATTTGGAGATTAACCATCCTGACATTACTACTGGCCGCTTTTGCGTACTTTGTGCTTCAAAAACAGTGGTTTTTATCATTTTTTATTCTGGTCGGCATCTGCATTAGTTTTTACTTGCTATTCAGCTATGTCACATCCGTCAATCGAAAACTGGCACGTTTCTTTGAATCGGTTCGTTACGCCGATTTTGCCGTAAAATTCAGAGCCGATAATAAACTCGGCAAAAGTTTTGAAGAAGTAAATAATCAACTCAATGGAGTTTTAGATGCTTTCCGCCAAGCCCGTGCCGAAAAAGAAGCAAACTTACACTATATAAATACCATCGTTCAGCATGTAAATGTGGGTTTACTTTCGTTTGATGCTTCGGGCAAAATCGAATTGATTAATAATGCCGCTTTTCGTACTTTAGGTATTTACAGACTTCGTAATATTTCGGAATTAAGCAACAGCGTACATATCGGACTTTACGAAATCCTAAAAGATTTACCTTCGGGTGGCAAAACACTTTACATAACTTCCAACGAACAGCAAATCACGATAAACTCCACGGCCGTTAGCCTTCGAGGAAGAGTCATAAAACTGGTTTCTCTACAAAATATTCAATCCGAACTACAAGAAAAAGAACTCGATGCGTGGCAAAACCTCACAAAAGTGCTTCGTCACGAAATTATGAATTCGGTTACGCCGATTGTTTCGTTGGCCAGTACGATGCGAGAAATTATAGAAATAGATTTATCCGAAAAAACGGAAATTAAAGAAACCGTCGATGATTTGAAAGAAGCTCTCCAGACCATCGAGAACCGTAGTAAAGGCATCATGAATTTTGTGAATGCTTATCGAGAATTTACCACAATTCCGAAGCCAGTTTTTACCGAAATCACCGCCAAGCAGCTCGTTGGAAATCTCACGAATCTGATTTTACCTCAGATAAAAGCCAAAGGAATTAGCCTTCAAACCAACATAAAACAAGATTTTTCGCTCATTGTAGATAACGAACAGATTGACATGGTTTTGATTAATCTGATGAAAAATGCCATCGAAGCAGTAGAAAATAAATTAAATCCAGAAATAAAAATTTCTATTTATCAAGCTGATAATCAAAGATTTATAGAAGTTTCAGACAATGGAAGTGGTATCGAACCCGAAGCCATCGAAAAGATTTTCATTCCGTTTTATACGACCAAAAAGACTGGTTCGGGTATTGGCTTGAGTCTTTCTCGACAAATTATGCAAATTCATGGAGGTAATCTGAAGGTAATTTCTAAAGTAGGCGAAGGCAGTAAGTTTTTGGTTATTTTTTAAGTAGTAATTTTCCAGCAAAAAAGAATTTTAACAAAAGATTCTAAAAAAAACCATGTATTTTTGTGTTTTTATGTAGGACAGGTTTTTAACCTGTTAAATAAAACTGTATTGACAGGTTAAAAACCTGTCCTACAAGTACTTAACCATTTACATTTTTAGAAGATGAAACCTCTTAAACACTTGCTTACGCTCGTATTGATTGTTTTGTTTGCCAATGGCTGTAAGCAAAAAACGTCGGCCGAATACACTCCACAAGTCAACAATCCCGATTTTTATCATGATTGTGTCAATCAACTTACTGACGTAATCGTGCATGATATTTTCACTCCGCCAGTGGCAAGTCGTATTTATTCGTATGCGAATCTTGCTGGATATGAAGCACTCGTTTCGGGCGATAAAGATATGCCTTCGATGGTTGGTAGAATAAAAGACTTCAAAGAAGTGCCAAAAATCGAAGCGGGTAAAGAATATTGCCACCAATTGGCGAGTATTAAGGCGTTTATGACGGTTGCCCGTGGGCTTACGTTTTCGGTTGATAAATATGATGACTTCGAGAAAGCCTTGGATAAAAAATTTGAAACTGCAGGTGTGCCAAGCGATGTTATTGAGCGTTCGGTTGCTTATGGAACTGCCGTAGGAAAAGCGGTTTTAGATTATTCAAAAAAAGATAATTACCCACAAACAAGAGGCTTACGTTATACTTTACAAAACAAACCTGGTACTTGGACTCCAACTCCGCCATCGTATGCCGATGCCATCGAGCCAAATTGGGGTAAAATCAGACCGATGATTATTGATTCGTCTTCGCAGTTCTTGCCACCGCCGCCATTTCCTTATGATTTGGCCAAAACCAGTCCATTCATGAAAGAAGTAACCGAGGTTTATGAAATTGGTAATAAACTTTCAGAAGAAGAAAAACGCATTGCATGGTTTTGGGACGATAACGCTTTCGTGATGAACGTACAAGGTCACGTAATGTTTGCCGATAAAAAAATGACCCCAGGTGGGCACTGGTTGGCTATCGTAAAAACAGTTTGTAAAGATAAGAAAGTAGATTTTGTCAAATCAGTTCAAGCATATCTATTGGTTTCGATGGCTTTGCGTGATGCTTTCATTCAATGTTGGGAAACCAAGTATCGTTTCCATAAAATTCGTCCCGAAACGATTATCAATGCCAGTGTAGATACCAAATGGGTGCCGTTCTTACAAACGCCACCTTTCCCAGAATATACAAGTGGACACAGTACGATTTCGGGAGCATCGGCCGAAGTAATGACTGAGCTATTTGGCGAAAATGTTTCATTTACTGACTCTACCGAGGCCAAGTTTGGCCATGGGGTTGGGCAGTTTAAATCGTTCAATGAAGCTGCCGAACAAGCATCTATCAGTCGTGTGTATGGTGGCATCCACTTCCGTTCGGCTTGCGATGAAGGTTTGGTTGCAGGTAGAAAAATTGGTAAACTTGTGATGCAAAAAGCTAAGAAATAAAAATAGATTTTATTCAATAATAGAAAGGATTTGGCTTCGGTCAAATCCTTTTTTGTTTTTAGGCATTTAAAGTTAATTCTCACTTTCTGCCTTTGAGTCAGTTTGAAAAATTACAAACAAGACAATTTGTCATTATATAATTCTTGGAAAACACAAAATTCGGTCAAAAAGTCCGAAAAAATCAACTGGTACACAAATTGATGAAATGTTTGCGTCGCCACAACGGTGTGGCATAAAAAAGAAACAAACATTAAAATCAATAAAAATCATGGCAACATTAGTAAGAAATTTCGCACCAGTTTTCCCTGCAGTATTAGGTAGTTTTTTAAATGACTTCGAGCGTGTAGCTCCTGCACACACACATTCGTTTCCAGCAGTAAACGTTATCGAAAGTGAAGAAGCTTTCAAAATCGAATTAGCTGCACCGGGTTTGAAGAAAGAAGATTTTAAAGTAAACGTTCACGAAAATACTTTAACTATCTCGACTGAGAAAAAAGAAGAAAGCACCGAGACTGTTGGAAAATACACTCGTAAAGAATTCAATTTCAGTACATTCAAGCGTTCGTTCACTTTACCAAAAACTGTGGATAGCGAAAAAATCGTAGCAACCTACAACGACGGTATCTTAGGCTTAGAACTTCCTAAAAAAGAAGAAGCAAAACCAAAAGAGCCTCGCTTGATTGAAATTGCGTAATTGATAGAACGGGTCTTTAAGCCCCGTTCAAACTTTAAAATAAGGGCAAAATGCAAATCTACTTTGTATTTTGCCCTTTGCATTGATTAAAAGTTATTCCTTAAAATAACCGTTCATAACGCAATAAGATTCGGTTATCCAACGCAACTTACTTTTTCAGTTAAAATTTGTTAAAATTCATCAAATACCCGAATTTACATCAATACTTTTACGTTAAATTTGCATAAAACAAAAACAAGCCTTGTTTCGTTATAAACACAAAACTATTTGAAGAAACATTACTAATAATTGAAAAAAGTCGATTAGATAAATAATATTAACTGTAAAACAACGGCATAGAAAACATGAATAACACAGTAAAAACCATCGGTATTGCTGTTTTGAGCAGTATCGCCACGATTGGAGGTTATCACTTGCTCGGATTGCAAGGAAATAATGTGATTTTTAGTGAGGCATCAAAACCTTCACTCACTCGTTTAGCAAACTACGACGGTCCTGCTGGCGTACCAGGCGATTTTACCTACGCAGCCGAATTATCAACACCATCGGTGGTGCATATCAAAGCAAAGTCGGTACGAGCAGTATCTCAGCAACGCTCAATTTTTGATGATTTCTTCGGTGGCGAAAATCCTTTCGGACAACCTCGTAATCAACAGCAAGAGTCATCGGGTTCGGGCGTTATCATCACTAATGATGGTTATATAGCAACAAACAATCACGTAATCGAAGGTGCAACCGAGTTAGAAGTTGTAACCTCTGACCACAAATCATATACCGCTAAAATCATCGGTACAGACCCTTCGACCGACATTGCGGTTATTAAAATCGAAGGAGGAAAACACCCTGCAATGACTTTTGCCAACTCTGATAACGTAAGAGTAGGCGAATGGGTTTTGGCTGTTGGGAATCCTTTCAACTTAGAATCGACAGTTACAGCGGGTATCGTAAGTGCGAAAGGACGTAGCATTGGTATTTTGGCCGAAAAACAGCAACAACAAATGTATCGTCGTTATGGCGAAGACGGACGTCAAAGAACCAGTGATGCTATTGAATCATTCATCCAAACTGATGCAGCCGTAAACCCTGGTAATAGTGGTGGTGCTTTAGTAAATCTCAAAGGTGAATTGATTGGTATCAATACAGCTATTGCCAGCCCGAATGGTGCTTATGCCGGTTATGCGTTTGCCGTTCCTTCTGAAATTGTAAAGAAAGTAACAGCCGATATTGTAAAATACGGAAACGTACAACGTGGATATTTAGGCATTAATTTGGAAGAATTAAATAGCAAAAAAGCAGAAGAATACAAAACCAAAACCGATGAAGGCATCTATGTGGCCGATGTTGTAGAAAACGGTGCAGCAAAAGCAGCGGGTATCCAAAAAGGTGACGTAATTGTGAAAGTTGATGGAATGGATACTAAGAGCGGCCCGAAATTACAAGAAATGATTGGTCGTAAACGTCCAGGTGAATCAACTCGTGTAACGGTAAATCGTAATGGCTCGTTGAAAGACTTCGAAGTAACTCTTCGTAATCGTGATGGTGGAAAAGACATCGTGAAAAATAACATCGTTTCAGAAAGCAAAGTTCTTGAAAAATTAGGCGTAGAATTGGCCGAACTTTCATCAACTGACAAGCAACGCATGGGTATTCAGGGTGGAGTAATGGTGAAGAAAATCTATGAAGGGGATATTGCTGATTATACACAAATGCGTGAAGGTTTCGTAATTATGAAAGTGGGAGATAAACGCATCAATTCGGCAAATGATTTCAAGGCAGCTATCAAAGAAGCCAAAGAAAATGAAGAAGAAGGCGTAATGATTTGCGGAACTTACCAAAGTTCGGCTCGTACGACCTGCTACGGATTGAGTTTAGAGTAAATTAAGTAAAGAGTAAATAAAAACGCACTTGTGTCGATAAACTTTTATCTTCATAAGTGCGTTTTTCTATGTAGAAGGTTAAAATTTTACTTTTTAGCCATACATTTACGGCATCGTTTTTCATAAACACCATATTCGATAAATTATAAATAGATTTTTGATGATTTTAGACCGAACCATCGCTCCACCATCAAGGAAAGTAGAACACGTAACTATTCCGACTGCTGAAAAGATAAATCTTGATAATAACATTCCACTTTATACAATCCGTGCAGGCGAGCAGCCAGTAATGCGTTTGGAATTGATTTTTGATGCAGGTAGTAAATTTGATGCCATTGGCGGAGAATCTCTCTTTGTTTCAAAAATGCTTACAGAAGGTACAAAAAATCATAAAGCCGCCGAAATTAGCGAGTTTTTCGACCAGTTTGGTGCTTTTACCGAAATCACACAATCGTTTGAGCGTTTGGCTATTACGGTTCATGGACTAACCAAGCATCTGACAAAACTTTTGCCGATGCTCAAAGAAATGATTTCGGAGTCGATTTTTCCTGAAGCTGAGTTTTCAATGCAAAGAAATATCGCTTCGCAAACCCTTAAAGTCAATCTCGAAAAAACTGCTTTTGTGGCCAGTCAAACTTTCAGAGAGCAGATTTTTGGTGCAAATCATCCTTATGGAAAATCGGTCAATCAAGCCATTATCGAGAATATTACTCCCGAAGCGGTTCGTGAGTTTTACGCAAAACAAATCAGCGGAAAACTATTCACGATTTTTTTATCGGGAAATTTCGGTGAAGAAGAAATAAAAGCCTTGAACGAAAGTTTTGGACAAATGCCAGCAGGTTCACCAGAAAAATTAGAAGAGAAATTTCCTGAAACTCCAAAAGTTGGCGAAAACCTACTTGTTAGTCGCTCTGAAAACTTACAATCTTCAATTCGAGTTGGTAGAAAATTATTCAATCGTTCGCATCCTGACTTCTTTAAATTTATTGTAACCAATACGATTTTTGGTGGCTATTTCGGCAGTCGATTAATGAAGAATATCCGTGAAGAAAAAGGTTTTACCTACGGTATTTCATCATCGTTGATTCCGCAAAAAGAAGGTGGTTATTTGATTATCGGAACTGATGTGAAAAAGGAGTTTACTCAACAAACCATTGACGAGATTCACAAAGAAATTATTCGCTTACAAACCGAACAAATTTCAGAAAATGAACTCGAAACTGCCAAAAATTACATGATTGGCTCGTTTGTAGGCTCATTGAATACGCCATTTGAGGTAGCTGACCGCCAAAAAGTAGTGATTTTAGAAAACTTACCGAGCGATTTTTACCAAAATTATATTCAGCAAGTAAATGCAGTTTCAGGCGAAGATGTCATGGAAATTGCTAATAAATACCTCAATGCCGAAGAACTTTGCGAAGTTGTAGTAGGAGGGAAGTAATAATAAATACTCTCAAAATTTTGAGCCACACTTTACATGCAATAAAGTGTGGCTCAACTATTTAAAAACCAACGCCAATTGTCTGCGTTTGTACTTTTAACAAATACATATCAGCCGTAATGTAAAGTACCGAACCATCGTTTCCGAATGCACAGTTGGCCGTGGCTTCGCCAGTATCAATTCTGCCCAATAATTTAGCTTCGGGCGATAAAATCAAGATTCCTCCCGGCCCTGTTGTAAAAATATTGCCTTTTTTATCAATTTTTAGTCCATCGGGCAAACCTTTTAGTCCTTGTTTTACCATTGATGTCATATCATAGAAAACTTTCCCTTTACCTACTTTTCCATCAATAAAAACTGGATAAGCCATCAAATACGCACGGTCAGGGTCAGACTGTGCCACGTAAAGTGTTTTTTCATCGGGCGAAAACGCCAAACCATTTGGGCGAGTTAAATCATCAATTATTAATGTCGTCTTCCCTGTTTTATCAACTCGATAAACACCAAAAAGTGGCGTTTCACGACTTGGGTCATCTTCTTTTTGGCGTAAACCATAAGGAGGGTCGGTAAAATAATAATCTCCGTTAGATTTCTGTACGACATCATTAGGGCTATTAAATCTTTTTCCCATATAATTATCGGTCAATGTACGTTTTCCACCAAAAGTTAGTGGCATTTCTGCTAATCGGCGGTCGCCGTGTTCGCACGAAACCAGATTTCCTACTCGATTGATAATCAAACCGTTGCTTCCTGGCTCGTCGCTGTATGGTGGAATTCCAGTATAACCCGAAGGTTTTAAAAACTCAGTAATTTCTTCGCCTTTTTTCCAGCGATAAATCGTATTGGCTGGCACATCCGAAAACAACAGATATTCGCCATCTTTTACCCAAGCTGGGCCTTCTGACCAAATGAAACCTTCACCCAAAACCTCAATTTTGGTGTTCGCATCTAAGATTTTATCTAAGGCTGCATCATAACGGTCGATTTTACCAATGGTTTTTGATTGGGCAGTAATAATATGAGTACTCATAGAAAATAGTGAGAAGAATAGAATTTTTTTCATGATTGATTAGGTTTGTACAAAACAAACGAAATTAAACGAAGTTATTCTAATATGTGTTAAATACTTGAAAATTTTGTTGCGGTTTTTTGATAATCAAGACAAAAAGCTATATTTTTAAAAAAGATTTTTACGTTCTTTCCACCACACAAAACTGCTGTAAAGAACCAAAACCCAATCATTCGAGAAATGATGGTGGACTACCAACCAACCCAACAATCAAAAGTTGATTTACGGGTATTAAAAGAACTGGTTCGCCACGGCGAAAACAAGTTCGTAGAATTTAAACTAAAAACCAATCACCCTGAGAAAATTGTCAGGGAAATGGTTGCTTTCGCCAATACTGATGGTGGAAAATTGATTGTGGGTATCGGCGACGACAAAAGCATAAAAGGCTTGAAATTTCCCGATGAAGATGAGTATATTCTGCAAAAAGCCATCGAAAAATACATTTACCCTGCCATTGATTATCGTCTCGAACGCCTAATTGTTGAGGGCGAGCGTGAGGTTTTAATTTATGATATTCAGAAAAGTCCGTTTAAGCCTCATTACGTAGATATTGATGGGATTGCCGAAAATCGTCGGGCGTACGTGCGTGTAGCCGACCGCTCAGTGCAAGCCAGCAAAGAAATGCGAGAAATCCTGAAAGGCGAACGTAAAGGCTTGAATATCAAGTTTAATTACGGAGAAAAAGAACAGATTTTAATGAAATATTTGGCCGAAAATCCAACCATCACGGTAGATACCTACGCCAGCATTGCCAATATTCCACGAAAAGTGGCTTCTCGGACTTTAATAGTTTTGGTGTTGGCCAATGTCATAAAAGTACAACCCCACGAAGTGCAGGATTTTTTTGTGGCGGCTTGATTATATTTGAAACTTCAGTTTTTTTACTATTTTTGTTTAAAATTGATATAAACATGGTACATTCCAGCTTGCATTTTACGAATCTTCAACAAGAATTACTTAGACTTTTTGCTCATGAAGTTGAAGAGAGAGACCTTATGCAAATAAAAGACCTAATTGGTAATTACTTTGCTAATCGACTCTCGTCAATGGCAGATGATGCTTGGCAACGTAATCAATGGACTAACCAAAACATGGATGATATTTTGAATGACCCTAATCAATAAATCATGAATGTTGTATTAGACACCAATGTTTTACTTGTTTCGTTGCCATCTCATTCAAAATACCATGTTATTTACAAAGCTTTATTAGATAAAGTATTTGACTTATATCTTAGTAATGAAATTCTAACAGAATATGAAGAGCAGTTAAGTCTTAGGCTTGGCTATAATCGAACCGATTTAAATCTCCGTGAATTACTAAATCTTTCAAATGTCCATTGTATAGAACCTTTCTATTATTGGAAACTTATCACGCAAGACCCCGATGATGATAAATTCTGTGATTGTGCTGTTGCTTGTGGTGCTGACTTCCTTGTAACTAATGATAAACATTATGGGGTTTTAGCCCAAATCCCTTTTCCTCCCATTACAACCATTAGAGCTGAGGAGTTTTTGGAAAAGCTCCAAATACTAAAATAAGCGATTATATATTACTAATTCTACTCAAAATTTCCCCAAACAAGGCCTTTTTATTGCCTTTTGTCAATATTTGGTGGTTTATTTTGCTGCTTAGCTTTTGTTTTGAATCAAAAACAAGAGTATGAAAGCTATTATAAATACTGAATACGGCTCGGCTGATGTGCTGAAACTACAAGAAATTGACAAACCTACGCCAAAGCCCAACGAAGTTTTGGTGAAAATTTATGCAACAACCGTCAATCGAACAGATACGGGTTTGCGTTCGGCCGAATATTTTATTTCAAGATTATTCACGGGGCTTTTCAAACCAAAATTTCATACACTCGGTAGCGAATTTGCGGGAATTATTGAGCAAATCGGCGAAAACGTAAAGTCATTCAAGGTTGGAGATGAAATATTTGGACTAAGCACTTCAACCTTTGGCACTCATGCCGAATACCTCGCCATACCCGAAAGTGCATCTATTGCTCTTAAACCCAAAAACTTCACTTTCTACGAAGCCGCTTGTATTGGTGAAGGCCCGTACTTAGCTCTGAATTATTTAGCAAAATTCAAGATTGATAAAAACACTCAAATACTCATCAACGGCACGTCTGGCTCAATTGGTAGTTCAGGTTTACAACTGGCAAAGTATTTTGGGGCGGAAGTAACAGCCGTAACCGATACTAAAAATCTCGCTTTGGCAAAGACTCTCGGAGCAGATTTTGTGGTAGATTATACGAAAGAAGATTTTACGGCCACCGATAAAAAATTTGATTTAGTTTTTGATGCCGTTGGCAAAAGTTCGTTTTTCAAGTGCAAAAAACTATTGAAAGAAAACGGTACTTACTTCTCGACCGAATTGGGGTATTTGTCTCAGAATGTCTATTTGCCACTTTTCACCAAGAAAATTATTTTCCCGATTCCGAAAGATACGAAAGAACAAGTAGAGTTTTTCAAAGATTTAGCCGAAAAAGGGCATCTGCGTGCCATAATTGATAGACAGTATAGTTTAGAGGATGTTGCCGAAGCACACCGATATGTTGAAAAAGGAATGAAAGTGGGAAGTGTTTCTATTAAAGTTGTTTGATTAGGATAAGAAAAAACGATGCTGATTCAAGAATATCAAGAAAAATGGGTAGAAGATTTCAAGGCTATCGAAAGTGTTATTACTGATGCTTTGATAGGTCTTAATATATCTATTGAACACGTTGGAAGTACCGCCGTTCCAAAGTTGGCAGCCAAACCAATCATTGATGTTGATATTGTTTACGGAAAAAATGTTCCTTTTGAAATCCTAAAAAAGAAATTGGAAAAAATAGGGTATTATCATAATGGAAATCAAGGAATTATAAATCGAGAGGTATTTAAAAGAAAAAACTGGTGGAGTAAACACCAAATACTCGACACAATAACACATCATTTATATGTTTGCCCAGTTGATAGCGAAGAATTACAAAGGCATATTGCATTCAGAAATTATCTGATTGCTAATGAAGCTGGCAGAGCTGAATATCAACAACTAAAATATGAGATTGCAGCCGCAGCAAACCAAGATAAAAAGCAATATGCAGCACTAAAAGAGGTGAAAGCGAGAGCTTTTATAAATGACATTCTTACAAAAGCTGGCCAATTATAGATTAATCACAAACTTATCAGCATCTAAATAAGCAGGAAAACGTTGACGGAATTCGTAGAGAGAAGAGCGGTCGAGTGTGTGGTGGTAAATAACTTCGTTATCAACTTCACGGAAAAGTACTTTTCCAGTAAAATCAATGACCGCCGAATTGCCCGAATGAGGAAAACCGTTGCCATCCTCACCCACACGATTTACACCTACCACATAACTTTGGTTTTCGATGGCACGAGCCACTAAAAGCGAATCCCACGGGTACATACGTATTTGAGGCCAGTTGGCTACGTAAATCAGTAAATCGTAGTCGAGATTAACGTTTCTGCTCCAAACAGGGAAACGCAAGTCATAACAAATTAACGGACAAATCTTCCAGCCTTTAATAGTCTTGATGAGTCGCTTAGTGCCTTCGGCGTACACATCATTTTCTTTCGCCATTCTGAACAGGTGACGTTTATCATAAGTATCAACTTCACCTTCGGGCGTCACCCAAAGCAGGCGATTATAATAATTTTCACCTTCTTTAATAATCACACTTCCCGTAATGACCGCTCCAGTTTGTGCAGCCATTTGCTTCATCCAACGAGTCGTTGTGAGATTCATGGGTTCTGCAAATTGCTCAGCTTTCATCGAAAAGCCAGTCGTAAACATTTCGGGTAGAATGATTAAATCAGTAGGCTCATTGATGTCAAAAATCTTTTCTTCAAGCATAGCCAAATTTGCCGTTGGGTTTTCCCAATGGAGATTTGTCTGAATCAACGAAATTCTTAGATTTTGGCTGCTATTTTCTGACATTTTGCTAATTTTACATCTATTGGCTGGATTTGTTCGGTGGCTGAGCGAATCGGACTGCCGAAGCAGCCGAAGCCACCGAACAAATCATTTTATTTAGGAAACTTCATGCGATACTCAATATCCACATCACCTTTGGTGATATTGGTGAGTTTTTTCTTCAACATTTGTTTTTTCAACGATGTTAGGTGGTCAGTGAACAAAATACCATCAATGTGGTCATATTCGTGCTGAATAATTCTTGCTGCCAAACCCTCGTAAGTTTCGGTATGTTCTACCCAATCGGTATCAAAATAACGAATCGTAACAAACTCTGGGCGATACACATCGGCTCTTACCCCAGGAATGCTCAAACATCCTTCTTCATACGCCCACTCATCGCCATCTTCTTCCAAGATTTCTGCATTGATAAACACTTTTTTGAAATCAATCAACGAAGGGTCAATGTCTTCTTCGGTTTCTGCACCTTCGTTGATAGGAGTGCCATCAACCACAAAAAAACGAATATCCATGCCAATCTGCGGAGCTGCCAAGCCAACTCCCGATGCAGCGTACATGGTTTCAAACATATCGGCTGCTAATTTCTTAACATCCATTTCTCCTTGCACAATATCACGGGCTTCTTTTCTCAGAACAGGGTCTCCGTAGGCAACAATTGGGTATATCATCTTCTTTACTATTTATCTATTTTTAACATTTTCCGGAGAATAAGTCTGTTATCTTCGCTATTCTCCTTTATCTCTATATTTTCAATTAAAAAGCCATTTTTCAAGGCAAAAATCAGCATCGCTCTGAAACGATTGCGAGTTTTGAGTATAATCGAACGAAAACCTTGCTCAGAAACCCATTTTCCTTGTTCGTTTGCCAATTGGGCAGCAATTCCATCTTTTCGGTTTTCGGGTAGAACTCCACCGAGCCAACTATAAAAACTACCATCTCGGTAGCGGTCATATCCGACCTTAAAGCCAACGACCTGATGGTCTTTTTCGGCAACTAAAATCAAGTATTGTGTGTTTGATAGTCGTTGGAGGTATGCTGCTTCGTCGTAATTACCACTCGAAAATTCGGGTATTTTTTCAGAAATTTCAATACATTCGGCAATTGTACCTTCACGAATAATTACATTTGCATTGGCGTTCATGCCACAAAGTTACGAAACTGATGAATAATAATCTTAATAAAACAGTACAGTTTATTGATTTAGGTCTAATTGATTATCAAGAAGGCTGGGATACGCAAGAAAAACTCTTCGCCGAAATCATTGATATTAAAGTTGCCAACCGAGGAATTACCCCCGAAGAACAAAAAATTACACCTAATTATTTGCTTTTTTGTCAACACCCGCACGTTTACACACTCGGAAAAAGCGGAAAAATAGATAATCTTTTGCTCAACGAAGAAGGTTTGCAGGAAAAAGAAGCAAAATTCTACAAAATCAACCGTGGGGGCGATATTACTTATCACGGGCCTGGGCAGTTGGTCGGTTATCCGATTCTGGACTTAGAAAATTTCTTTACGGATATTCATCGCTATATGCGTTTTTTGGAAGAAGGTGTAATCCTAACTTTAGCTGATTATGGAATCGAAGCGGGAAGAATAGATGGCCTAACAGGCGTTTGGCTTGATGCAATAGAGCAGAAAAATCCAAGAAAAATCTGTGCAATGGGTGTTAAATCGAGTCGTTGGGTAACGATGCACGGTTTGGCCTTGAATGTAAACACCGATTTGAATTATTTTCAAAATATAGTACCATGCGGCATCGACGACAAAGCAGTGACTTCAATGGCCACCGAACTCGGAAAACTAATTGATGTGCAAGAAGTTGGAGCAAAACTAAAAGGCCATTTAGGTCGCCTTTTTGAAATGGAATTTGCATAAAAACTCACCACTAAGGGACTAAGGAACACTAAGTTTCACCGAGAAAAACTCTATGTTTCTTAGTGTTCCTTAGTCCCTTAGTGGTTAAAAAATAGTATCTTTGAATAAACTTAAAAACCCTTCAACAAACATGAAAAAAAACTACTTTCTGAGTTTTTTCCTAATCACTTTGCTCTCTACGGCAGCTTTTGCCCAAAAACTCAACACCGATTTATTCAAGAAAATGAAAGCCCGCAGCATTGGCCCAGCCGTAATGTCTGGTCGAATCACTGCTGTTGATGCCGTTTGGGAAAATCCCAACATCATTTATGCTGCTTCTGCATCGGGTGGTGTTTGGAAAAGCGAAAACGGTGGCACAAAATGGCAACCTATTTTTGATGATATGCCATTACAAAATATCGGCTCGATAGCCATTCAACAATCAAATCCTTCGGTGGTTTGGGTAGGAACAGGCGAAGGAAATCCTCGAAACTCAATTAATTTAGGAGCAGGAATCTACAAATCGCTCGATGGCGGTAAAACGTGGAAATTGATGGGGCTTGAAAAAACTCGCAATATTCATCGTATTTTGATTGACCCTACAAATCCAAATGTGATTTATGCGGGTGTTATCGGAAATCCTTATGCCGAACAACAAGAAAGAGGCGTTTACAAAACAACCGATGGTGGTGAAACTTGGCAAAGAGTATTGTTCACGAACGATAAGTCGGGTGTAGCAGATATGATTATGGACGCCAAAAACCCAAATAAACTCTTTGTGGCAATGTGGCAACACAAACGCACGGCTTGGGATTTCAAATCGGGCGGTGAAGGTTCGGGCCTTTATGTAACGTATGATGCAGGAAAAAACTGGAAAAAACTCTCTAAAACTGATGGTTTACCAGAAGGTGATTATGGCCGAATTGGTTTAGCGAGTTGTCGCTCATACCCAAATCGAGTATATGCCTTGATTGAAGCGACCAAAAACGGACTTTATCGCTCCGATGATGGTGGTATGAAATGGGAGAAAGTAAATGAAGACCCAAAAGACGTGACAAATCGCCCGTTTTATTTCAATGATATTTTGTGCGACCCAAAGAACGAAAATCGACTTTATAGCCTTTATCAAGTAATTTCGGTGAGTGAAGATGGCGGAAAATCATTCAAAACTACTGCCACTTTCGACCAAGCTCATGCTGACCACCACGCTATCTGGATTCATCCCGAAGACAATAATTTTATTATTAACGGAAACGATGGCGGCGTTTCGATTTCGAGAGACAGAGGTAAAACATGGACATTTGCCGAAGCATTGCCTTTAGGACAATTTTATCACGTAAATGTCGATAACGAAATTCCTTATAATATTTATGGTGGCTTACAAGATAATGGTTCGTGGCAAGGCCCAGCCTATATTTGGAAAGAAGGCGGAATCAGAAATTATAGTTGGCTTTCGGTCAATGGTGGCGATGGATTCGATGTTATGCCTGACCCCGAAGATGCTCGTTATGGTTATGCTATGTCGCAAGGTGGATTTTTGGGCAGATATGATACCAAAACTGGGCAATCGACCATGATTCGTCCGCCACAAGTTGATATTAAAACTCGTTTGCGTTTCAATTGGAATGCTGCCATTGCTCAAGACCCGTTTGAAAAAGGGACGATTTACTACGGAAGTCAGTTTGTGCATAAAAGTCAAAATAAAGGTTTGACCTGGGACATCATTTCGCCCGATTTGACAACCAATAATCCAGAACACCAAAAGCAAGACCAAAGCGGTGGACTTTCTCTTGATATTACTTCGGCCGAAAACCATAATACGATTCTTACACTTGCTCCATCTCAAAAAGAAAGAGGCGTACTTTGGGCAGGAACTGATGATGGAAATGTGCAGTTAACGAAAGATTTTGGCAAAAATTGGTCGAATCTTACTTCTAAAATTAGAAATTTTCCGAAAGAAGGATGGATTTGTCAGATTCAAGCATCCAAATACAATGCTGGCGAAGCCTTCGTGACTGTTAATAATTATCGTCAAGGAGATTTTGCTCCGTATGTTTTCCGCACGAAAGATTTCGGTCAAAACTGGGAGCGTATCGTTGATGAAAACAAAGTGCGTGGTTATGCTCTTTGTTTCTTGCAAGACCCAACAACGCCCAATTTAATGTTCTGCGGTACAGAACACGGCCTTTGGGTAAGTGTTGACGAAGCAAAAACTTGGACACAGTGGAAAGCAGGCCTACCATCGGTTTCGACAATGGATTTGACAATTCAAGAGCGTGAAGCCGATTTAGTAGTTGGTACGTTTGGTCGTGCTTTATATGTTTTAGATGATATTCGCCCACTTCGTAAAGTCGCTCAAGCATCTACAAAGGTTTTAGATCAAAAACTCGTAGCTTTTGATTCTCCTGATGTTTATTTGGTTGAATTTACGCCACAAATTGGCTACAATACTATCGGTGATGGGATGTATGAAGGTGAAAATCGTGCTGCAGGTGCAAGAATTAGTTATTTTGTGAATATACCTAAAAAAGAAGAGAAAAAGCCCGAAGATAAAAAAGACGCTTCTGCTCCAAAAGCACCAAGTATTAAATATGATACAGTTTATGCTAAAATCTATGATGAAGTAGGCAAACAGATTCGTACGTTATTCAGTGTGCCTGATACTTCGGGAGTGCAACGCATCACGTGGAATTTAACCGAAAAAGGTATTCGCTACCCAAATACTCCAAAACCTAAAAAAGGAGCTGCCGAACCAAGCGGAATCAATGTTTTACCAAGCAAATATAAAGTAGTGTTAAGTTTTGGCGACCAAAAGGATTCGACTTATGTAAACGTAAAACCTGACCCAAGATATAATTTCGACCGCAGTGCAGAAGTGGCTAAGAGAGATATTTACGAACGCCTAAAAGTGAACGTTTCTAAACTCACTGAAGCAACCGACCGTCTCACCGAATCCAATGATATTACAGAAAGGCTATTGAATCAGGTAAAAGATATCGAAGGCAAGGAAATTGAAGATTTCAGAAAGCAAATAAAAGCAGTACAAGATACTATCAAGGCAAAAAGAGAACTTATTGTGGCAAGGCCGCTTGAAAAACAAGGTTACGGTCGCCCATACAGAGTAACTCCACTTACAAAAGCCCAAGAGTTAATGATGTATTTGGGTAATCACCAGTCTTCGCCATCAAAAACTGAATCAATCATTTTAGAGCAATTTGATGGTCTTACGAGAGAATCTATCGCTAAAATCAACGCATTTTTTGCCAACAACTGGCTCGACTTCAGAAAGAAAGTAGAATCAATGAAGTTGAATATGTTTAAAGATTATGAAATGATTCGATAGTATCCATTATTCAAAATAAGTTTAATTTAACGACGGCAAGGTTTTGAACCTTGCCGTCGTTGTTTTTGCCGAAAAGGATTTGTGGCACACTTCAAAAGTATGCCACAAATTTTCTGCCCCCACAAACACAAAAAAGCCGCAAATACTTTCCAGCATTTGCGGCTTTTTATATATTGATTCTTTAAATAAATTAGAATCTGAAGTGCGAGAATGCTTTGTTAGCTTCTGCCATTCTGTGCGTATCATCTTTTTTCTTCACTGCCGCACCTTCACCTTTAGCCGCAGCGATGATTTCGCCAGCTAAACGCTCAGTCATGGTTTTTTCACCACGTTTACGTGAATATCCAATTAACCATTTCATACCTACTGATTGCTTACGGTCAGCACGTACTTCCATCGGAACTTGGAATGTTGCACCACCTACACGGCGGCTTTTTACCTCTACTGTTGGCATTACGTTAGATAACGCTTTTTTCCACAACTCAAGGCCATTTTCTTTTGTACGAGCTTCAACTAATTCTAAAGCACCGTAGAAAATTGTGTATGCAGTACTTTTCTTACCGTCATACATCAAGTTATTTACAAATTTTGTTACAGTTACGTCTCTGAACTTTGGGTCAGGAAGCACGTAACGCTTTTTTGGTTTTGACTTTCTCATTTGTTTAAATAAGGTTTCGTTCTTGAAAACTAATTCACCTCCGATTGCTCCGAGATTACTACCCTGTTGTTAAGCTGTATTATTGAAAAACTGAACGTTAATCTTCTAACCGAAAACTTTCAACTGGAAATTACTTTTCAGGAAATTATTTTTTCTTTCCTTTTACTGGAGCTGCTACTTGACCTGGTTTAGGACGTTTAGCACCATATTTAGAACGGCTCTGCTTACGGTTGTTTACACCGGCAGTATCCAATGCACCACGGACGATGTGGTAACGTACCCCTGGAAGGTCTTTTACACGACCACCACGAATCAATACGATTGAGTGCTCTTGCAAGTTGTGTCCTTCACCTGGGATGTAGGCATTTACTTCTTTTTGGTTTGTTAAGCGAACACGAGCAACTTTACGAAGTGCTGAGTTTGGCTTCTTTGGAGTCGTAGTGTAAACACGAGTACAAACGCCACGACGTTGTGGACATGAATCCAACGCCGGAGACTTAGATTTCCAAGTCATTTGTTCTCTGCCGTTTCTTACTAACTGTTGTATAGTAGGCATTTTGTTAAAAAATTGTTTTCGTTAGATACTAATTTCCAATTAGGGCTGCAAAGGTACAGGTTTTATTCTAAAAAGAAAAACTTTTATTAGAGATATTCTTGATTTATTGCTTTTTTGTTTGTAAAAGCTGAAAATTGAAACTATTGTAAAGAGTTTTGGAGGCTAAAACAACTTTATGACTAAGTTAAATCAAATAAAATCTCACATTTTCTTCGAGAAAAAACGTAAATCAAAGCTTCCATCAAGAAGCTGATAGTCAGTTTTTTAGGTTCAATAATTTGTTTCTTCTGAGTTTCTACATCAATTTTTTATTATTTCTTCTTCCAACCAATTCAGCAAATTTAGTATCTCTTTTAACGACCGGTCAGAAAATTAATCAACATAAAATCAAATTTTAAAAAACAGTAAAGTATGAAAAAGTGGATGTCATATAGTTGTATTGCTTTGGCAATGGTGTTTGCGTGGGCGTGTGATAAAAACGAAGTTAATAGCAACATGAGCGTGGTTTCGAGTTTCGAGAATGGTTTTGATGGCTGGAGTGTAGATTTGGCCGAATATAATACTTCGATGGATAGCAGCATGATAGAATTTAAGTATGCTGTCGCAAAAATCCCTTCGGATTCAACCAAAAAGGGCCTACGAGTGCAAAGCCATAATCGTAGTGATGATATGTTTATGTATGCAAAGAAAAAAATCAACGGTTTAGACAGCAAAAAAACGTATGAAGTTTTCTTTGATATTGAACTCGGTACATACTTTCATGCCAATAGCGTCGGAATTGGTGGTTCTCCAGGAAGTTCGGTTTTTGTAAAAGCGGGTGCTTCATCAAAAGAACCAACTAAGTATTTAGAAGGTGATTTTTATAAATTCAATCTTGATAAAGGAAACCAGTTAGAAGGGGGAAAAGAGCTTGTAACAATCGGTGATGCCTCAAATGGTCTTTCGGAACCAGGTTTTAAGGTTGTAAATCGTAATAACACAACTAAACTGGTAACAGTAAAACCAAATGAAAAAGGTGAGATTTGGCTATGTGTAGGTACAGATTCTGGTTTTGAAGGCTTGACGGTCTTATATTATGATAAAATAAGTGTTTCGGTTAGAGAAAAGGCTTCTTTGTAAATCAAATAAATAATATTAATCCTTTCGTCTGGCTTTATTAGACGAAAGGGTTTTAACTATTAGTACATTCTCCATTCAAACATTCGCTTTTCTTTCGCTAATCTGCTGTTTTCTAAGCAATTATCTGTAATTTTGCACCTCAATTGAGAAACACTCGTTTTTCATTACCTTAAATCATTCATTCACAAATAATATGACTACCGAACAATTGAAGGAGTTAAAGGCCAGATTAGCGGCCTTGAGGGGGTATCTTTGACTACGATAGCAAGAAAGAACAACTCGAAGATTTAGAAAACCAAACCGCTCAACCCGAATTCTGGACTGATGCCACCAAAGCTGAAAACGTAATGAAACAAGTACGTATGCTTAAAGGTTGGACTGTTGGCTACGAAAATGCCGATGCTGCCATCGGCGACCTCGAAACACTTTATGAATTTTATGAAGGAGGCGAAGTAACCGAAGAAGAAGTTGACGAGGAAGGTAAAAAGGTAGAAACGATACTCGAAGAGCTGGAGTTAAAACGAATGCTCTCGAACGAAGAAGACCAAATGAGTGCCATTCTGGAGATAAATGCAGGAGCAGGCGGAACAGAAAGCCAAGACTGGACGAGTATGCTCATGCGTATGTATATGATGTGGGCTAATAAGAAGGGATATAAAGTATCTGAACTTGATTTTCAAGATGGCGATACGGCGGGTGTAAAATCGGTTTCATTGCAAATTGATGGGCCAATGGCTTATGGTTTCTTGAAATCTGAAAACGGTGTGCATCGCTTGGTGCGTGTTTCGCCTTTTGATTCTAATGCCCGACGACATACATCATTTTCATCGGTTTTTGTTACACCATTGGTTGACGAAACAATTACTATTGAAATAAATCCTGCTGATATCGAAATCCAAACCTCTCGCTCAGGCGGTGCTGGTGGACAAAATGTCAATAAAGTAGAAACCAAAGTACAGCTTACGCACAAGCCTACGGGAATCGTAATCGTTTGTCAGGTTGACCGTAGTCAGCTTGGTAACCGTGAGCGAGCCATGCAGATGCTTCGCTCGAAACTTTATCAGTTAGAAGTTGATAAACGTAATGCTGCAAGAGCAGAAACTGAAGCTGGAAAAATGAAAATAGAGTGGGGTTCGCAGATACGAAGCTACGTTTTAGACGACCGCCGAGTAAAAGACCATCGAACAAATATTCAGACATCAAACACCGAAGCGGTATTGAATGGCGATATTGATGATTTTATAAAAGGTTATTTAATGGCCAATTGATTATACAAAATGTAAAAAGGTCTGTAAATGTCTATCAAGAAGGCATTTATAGACCTTTTATTGTACAAATATAGATGTATTGCTTTTCTTTCTTTGATGCTACGATATTGTTTGACATCCAGCAAAACCGATTTTTTTTCTGATACTCATGGTTTACTGATTTTTCGTTGTAAATTTAGTCAATCAATACAGATCTTATAATTTTGTTGGATAAATCCTATTAAAAACAACTGCTTTTTGAGTTGATTCAAATAATGACCTAATCCTATAATCATGAGCGAGTTTTTTATTTATTTACAGCTTGGTTATCAACATATTACCGATATAAACGGTTACGACCACATTTTGTTTGTGGTGGCTCTTTGTGCAATTTATAGAATCACTGACTGGAAAAAAATACTCTACCTCGTTACTGCATTTACGATTGGGCATTCAATCACACTGGCATTAGCCGCTCTCGAACTTATCGAATACAGTACTGATTTGATAGAATTCCTGATTCCTGTCACAATTATTTTTACTTGTATCTCTAACTTTTTCCACCGAAGCACCGAAAGCGTTCTTGATCCCGAAGAGTTTTCGAGGGTACGTTATTTTTTTGCCATGATGTTTGGTCTTATTCACGGGATGGGTTTTTCTAATTACCTGAAAAGTCTTCTCGGAAAAAACGAAAGTATTGTTGTGCAATTATTGGCTTTCAATATTGGTCTCGAATTTGGTCAGTTGCTCATCGTGGCGGTAGCCATTACACTATCATTTTTGGTTTTAGATGGTTTCAAGATGAAAAAACACTCTTGGAATCTTTTTTTATCTGCTTTTGTGGCTGGGGTAGCCTTCAAACTCATGACCGAAAAATGGTATTTTTAAAGGAGAAGTAAATTTGATAATCTTTTAAGGGGTTTATTATCAGTTACTTACATTCTTAATTCTACATTCTTAATTGTTCATCAGCACTTTTGCACAGATTTTGTGTTATAAATAAGATAAACACTATTTTTTATTGTTCATGCAAGAAAGCACATCACTTCTCGGTTTTCTCTTAACGGCATTTTTGGCGGGTTTTGCGTCAATTTTTATGCCTTGTATCTACCCAATCATGCCCATGACGGTGAGTTTCTTCACGAAACAGTCGCAAGGAACTCGTAAGGCCACTTTTTATGGTTTATCCATCATGTTTGTGTTCGGAATCATCGGTTTGGTAGCAACAGTTTTTGGAGCTCCATTTCTCAACTTCATTAGTACACACTGGATTCCAAATCTTATATTTTTTGTCATTTTTATCATTTTTGGCATTTCTCTTTTGGGTGCTTTTGAAATCGTTTTGCCACACGAAGTTGTTAATAATATTGATAGAATGTCGGAAAAAGGCGGACTTGTCGGTATTTTCTTCATGGCTCTTACACTCGTAGTGGTATCGTTTTCGTGTACTGCTCCTTTTGTGGGTTCGTTACTGATTATGGCGGCAAAAGGCGAAGTTTGGCGACCACTTTGGGGGATGTTAGCTTTCGGGCTGCCATTTGGCATTGTGTTTACTTCATTGGCGATGTTTCCGCAGTGGCTCAAAAGTTTGCCAAAATCGGGTGGTTGGATGAACGAAATGAAAGCCGTTTTCGGAATTTTGGAGTTTGCTTTAGCACTTAAATTTTTAAGTAATATCGACCTTACTTATCACTTTAATTATATTTCTCGAAACACTTTCTTAGTTATCTGGATAATTATTTTTGCTGCCATCGGGCTTTATATTCTCGGAATCCTTCGCTTGCCAAAAGATAGTAAAGTGAAGAAATACAACATTCCAAGAGTGGTTTTCGGGATTTTATTCCTTGCATTTGCGGCGTATATGGTTCCCGGAGTTTCGCACGGAAAAGAACTAAGTTTATTGTCGGGGCTTTTGCCTCCAAAAACAATCGCTACAACAGTTGCTGATGGTTCAAAACTCAGAGATTTACCGCACGAATTGAAAGGATTCTATGATTATGATGATGCCCTTGCGTACTCGAAAGAAGTCGGCAAACCCCTTTTCATAGATTTTACAGGCTATGCCTGTGCAAACTGCCGTAAAATGGAAGAAAACGTTTGGCCAAAACCCGAAGTCTTAGAAAAACTCAAAAACGATTTCGTGATAGCTTCCTTATATGTTGATGACAAAAAGGAACTTCCAAAAGAAAAACAATATACTTCGAAATACGACGATGAATTGAAGGTAACGATTGGGGATAAAAACATGGATTTGGAAATTGTAAAATACAACAACAATGCTCAACCGTACTACGTTATTGAAGATTCTAACGGAAAACTGATTGTAAAGCAGCCAATTGGCTATACTTCAAAAGAAGAATTTTTGAAGTTCTTGTATGAAGGAATCAGCAATTATAAAAGGCCTTGATTTCTGCGTAAAAAGAGAAAAGCCTCAGTGTTCTTTGTGAACGCTGAGGCTTTTCTTCATATTTTATTAGACCTCTTTTCAATGAAATTGTTGAAAAGTAATAATAGAATGAACTACTTAGTCCGTAGGACTTTCATATTGGCGGCCGACGCTCGGTAGCATAAAATCGAAAAAGTATTATCAGAATGCCGTAGGTATTCAACTAATAGGCGGTTTAGTTGAATACTTACGGCATGGCATTCTGATAATTGACCCAAGACCCAATGATTGTTTCTACCGATATGCAAGTCCTACGGACTATGGATTTGGATAATTGTTATCTATTAAACAAATGCTCAAATTCAAATTCGGTAAAGCGGGCCTTTTTTGCGGTGGCTTGTCTAAGCAAATTAAGATACTGAAACTTCGGAATTTCAATTGCTCCAAAACGCTTTACATTGTCATTAATAAATTGAGTATCAAGCAATTCAAAGCCTTGTTGGCGAAGTGTTTGAATCAAATAATGAAAAGCCACTTTTGAGGCATTGGGTTGGGTATAAAACATTGATTCACCAAAAAAAGCCGCTCCGATAGAAACCCCATAAAGCCCTCCGACGAGTTCATTGTTTAAATAAGCCTCTACACTGTGGGCCAGCCCCATGCCATTTAGTCCAGTATAAGCATCAATAATTTCTTCTGAAATCCAAGTATCGTCTGAGTCGCTTCGAGCAACGGCACAGCCACGCATGACCCCCTCAAAATTATGATTAAAGCGAATCTCGAAATAGTTTTTGTTGAGTACAGGACGAAGCGATTTTGGTGGTTTGTAGGTATCAATCGGAATAATAGCACGAGGGTCGGGCGAATACCAATAAAGTGTCCCGTCCGAATCTGCCATCGGGAAAATACCATTTATATAGCCATAAATTAAGTCGTCAGGCGTAAGTTTTGTCATTAAATAGTTGTAGCTATATGCTAACAAAATTAAAGAAAAAAATAAAAAAAACTAATTTTGGCACAACTGTTTTCTGAAATTAAAGAAATTTCTGTTGACAGTTGACCGTCGTCGGTTGACTAAAATTTAGTTTTTCTTAATTTTGGGAGATTCAAATGTGATTTTACCCTTCTCATCATATTCATAAACTATGTACGATTCAAAGCCGTTATCGTAGCAGTCTTTACCGTATTGGGTTTCTTTCTTGCGGCGGTTTCCTGTTGGGTAATATTCAACCCAACGTCCTACTTTTACGCTATCGTCCATCATGCCTTGCTCGGCCAATGTTCCGCTTTCGTTGAATGTCAGATATTCGCCAGTTACCTTTCCGTAGAGTTTTGGCTTTACTTCTTTTATTTTAGTATGGTTTTCATCATAAAAACTTATTTCCGAATCTTGGTAAAAACCTCGTTCGTAATATTCTTTATTCAGCAAATTGTAATTTTTATCATATAATTCCCAACGGCCATCTTTTGCTCCGAGATAATACCATCCCTCTTCGACCACTAAATCACCCAAGTATTTTTTATACGGCCCGTGCATTAAATCATTCGTAGCTCTGTCTCGCCCGATACCTTCAACGATTCTATTTGCTTTGCGGTCGTACCAAAACAAGTGTCGGTTATACGGATTCGGTTGCGTAAATTCTTTGAGCGTATAAAATTCTAAGAAAGTCAGGTTATTTCCTGTTCCTTGTCTGATTAGTTGTTTTTCAACTTTAATTCCTTCGTAATCACGGCCATTAAATTCTTTTTTCAAGCCTTTAATTTCCTTTTTTACATCTTTTATGGTCTTCTTGAGCTTTAAACCTAAGTCGGGTAAAGTTTCGGTGGCAAACTTTTTGGCATCATCTACGCTCGAAATATTGTTTCCTCCTGGCAAAGAAGCCGAAGCTTTTGGTGTGGTTACACCCACTGGAAGTTTATCCAGTTTTTGTTGAATGGTTTCTTTTTTATAGCCTTTTTCGCCTTTACGTTTTGCTTTTGGTACGGCATCACTTGTTTGGGCATCAGCCATTGAAAACGATAGCAGAACAAAAGACGAAACGGAAGCAAGTTGGTATATTTTGTGGTAAAGTTTCATTTTCGATAATAATGATGGTAATTTTGCACTTTATTTACAACGGAAAATTTGAAAAAAAATTGAATTTGGGTTTCGTTTCTCTCAAACCCGAATATCATAAATTGATATAAAGATAATGAAAGAGTGGTTTGTAGAATGGTTTGATACTTCTTTTTATCATCAACTTTATAAGAGCCGAAGCTACGAAGAAGCTCAAATGCTCATTGATAATCTCGAAAAAAAGCTTGGTTTTGCACCAAATAATACCTTTCTCGACCTTGCCTGCGGAAAGGGCCGCCACGCTATTTACCTAAACTCAAAAGGCTATGATGTAACTGGCATTGATTTATCTCGAAATAATATCGAAGCGGCTAATCAATCAGCCAGTGAGAATTTGCACTTTTTTGTGCATGATATGCGAGAAACTTTCCGCCCAGACTCTTTCGATTTTGTCCTAAATTTATTTACAAGTTTTGGATATTTTGAAGAAAACTACGACAATTTTCGAGCCATAAAAGCGGTTGCCGAAAATTTAAAATCGGGCGGAACACTTGTGCTTGATTATATGAATAGTGCCAAAGCCGTAAAGAACCTAACAAAATACTACGAAAAGGAAGTTGACGGCATAAAATTCGTTATCACAAAGAAAATCGAATATGGTTTTATTGTAAAAAATATTGACTTCGATTACGAAAACGAACATTATCATTTTGAAGAAAGAGTCAAGATTTTGACTTGCGAAGATTTTAGGTATTATTTCCGAAAGGCAGAATTGACTTGCAAAGAAATTTACGGAAGTTATGACCTAAACCCTTTTGATGTAGCAGAATCTGACCGAATGATTTTTGTTGTTCAGAAAGTACCAGCTAATTTGAACTAAAGATTGTTATGTCGCCCGAATCTTGACATTTTTCGAGTAATTCAAGATTTTTCTGATTCAATTTTGGGTGAATAAAGGCTGGAGCGATTTCGCAGAGCGGCACTAAAACAAATTTTCGTTCTTGAATAAAAGGGTGCGGAACTACGAGGTTTTCGGTAGAAATTATCTCGTTGTCGTAATACAAAATATCAATATCAATGCTGCGTTCGCCCCACTTGATTTCACGAACTCGCCCCATATCTTTCTCAATTTTTAGCACTAAATGAAGCACAACACTCGGCGAAAAACTTGTTTCGACTTCAAGAACTTGGTTCAAAAAAGCATTTTGTTCGGTAATTCCCCATGCAGCGGTTTCATAAATGCTCGATTTTGAGCGAATTTTACCAACTTTTTCTTCAATTAACCTTTGTGCCGTCGAGAGATTTTCTTCTCGATTCCCTAAATTAGAACCTAAGCCAAGAAAAATTTGATGGGGTTTCAAGCAATTGATAAATTAAAGGTTTGAACGGCTTCGGCAATTTCGGAAAGTAAAGCGGGGTTTTTCTCGAAAGCATTGCCAATCACAATAATATCTGCCCCTGCTTCGAGAGCTGCGGTAGCTTTTTCGGGCGAATTTATTCCTCCTCCAACAATCAGCGGTAAACTTATGTTTTTGCTTACTTTCTCAATCATTTTTGGCGAAACAGGATACATCGCTCCGCTTCCGCCATCCAAATAAATCAATTTCTGACCAAGCATTTCGCCTGCCATTGCTGTACAAACTGCAATATCGGCTTTGTCGTGCGGAATCGGAGTGGTATTACTGATATAAGAAACTGTAGTTTGTCGTCCGCTATCAATAAGCATATAGCCTGTTGATAGAATTTCCAATCCACTTTGTTTGAGTAAGGGTGCTGCAATAACGTGCTGGCCAATCAAATAATCAGGGTTTCGGCCAGAAATTAACGAAAGTAGCAGAATAGCATCAGCCGTTGGCTCAATGTGTAGGCTATTGCCTGGAAAAATAATGACAGGAATATTAGTTTTCTGGCGAATGACGGCAATCATTTCGCCCATGATATTTTTCGTAATCAAGCTACCGCCAACCAAGAAATAATCTACTCGGTTTTCGGCACAAGCATATAAAAAAGTTTCAAAAGAATTTAACTCAACTTTATCGGGGTCGAGCAAAACAGCCAAAGATTTTTTTTGTAATTGCTTGTTAGTTAATATTTTATCAAGAATTTGTCTCGACATTTTCGGTGGCGTCGGTGGTAAGGTTTTCTATAATTTCCAAAAGTTTATTTTTTGCAATAGTCAGCAAAACCGACGTTGCAACACCTTTTAGAGCAGCCCATACGAAAGAATCTTCGTCGTTGTCGTCGTCTTCTTGTACGATTGGCTTAGGGTCAAGCGAAATTTTTTGTTTAGCCGAAGGCAAAAGTAATTCTGTCAGAGCGTAGGCAGTTAAAACCACTCCTCCGATAACCAAAGCATTTTTGCCCACTTTCTTCAAATCTCCGATTTGTGTTTCGATGGCCTCCAGATATTTATTGGCCGACTCCTGCAAAAATTCTTTACGCTCTTCACGGCTAACTCCCTTTGGCGGAACCACAGGAACATTAATGATGCTTTCGTTCGATTTTTTCACTTCACTGCTAATTTTTGTTCAAAAGTATTGAAAAATGCCCAAAAAAGAAAAGCCAAACGTTGATTTATGACTTTGTGCCAGCAAAAGCAATAGTATTTACTGATAAAGTGTTAGTTTTGGTTGAGATTTGTATTGTGGTGTTCGTAGGAACCTCCAATTTGGACGTTCCCTCGGGTAAAATTTGACCATTAAAAAAATACTTATTTGAAATGAAACTTTGCTATTTGGTTTTATTGATTGGTTTATTTAGTGGTTCTAAGGTTTCGGGGCAAACTGATTTACAGCGAGCTTTTCGAGAATGTGGCATCAAAGGAAGCACCACAATCTATGATTACAAAAATCAGAAGTGGATTTATTCAGACTCTATGGATGCTCAAAAGTTGAGTTTACCTGCTTCGACCTTCAAAATCATAAATTTATTGATTGCCTTAGAAACAAAAGTAATCAGAGACGAAAACGAGGTTGTGAAGTGGGTCGGCAAAACCGATACAACGCTTTATGGCTACCGACCAGAGATTTATAAAGATATGACCGTGCGGGAAGCATTTGAAGTATCAGCTGGCTGGGTGTTTATCGAATTGGCCAAGAAAATAGGTCGAAAGAATTATACAAAGTATCTGAAAGCCTGCCATTATGGCAATGTAGATTTATCGGAGAAAGGTGCTGATTTTTGGAATTTTGGACATTTTGGAATTTCTCCACAAAATCAAGTTACATTCATGAAGGCTGTTTATGAAGAAAAACTGCCTTTTTCTAAGAGAAATTACGAGATTTTGAAAAAAGTAATGGTTGTAGAGAAAACTAAAGATTATACAATCAGAGCTAAAACTGGTTGGACTCGTGACGGTGGCATTGATTCGGGTTGGTGGGTTGGATATGTGGAAAGTCGAGAAAATACTTATTTCTTTGCCACTCGAATTTCAAAAAAACGTTTAGAACCGAATCCAAATTTTGGTCAATGCCGAAAAACAATCACCAAAACGATTTTGAAACAAATCAAAGCAATTTGAGTTAGTTACTGGTTAATTTGTTGCTGGTTTACGTTGATTGCATTAAACGCTTAATGGGTTGGTGAAATGTGCCGTTAGGCACTAAATATTGGTAGAAATAAAAATGTCACATCGATTTAGCGTGCCGTAGGTACGCAACTGACAGGCTTCTAAAATTCAAGAAAATAAACATTAACAATCTATAAACTTTATGAAAAGTCCTCTTTTTAATCTTTTTATTGCCTTCGGAATTGTGGTATTGTTTGCCTGTACAAAAAAACAAGTAGCCAATAAATATACCGTTTCTACGAATCAGAAAACTCAAATCATCACTGGAGCTGACCAAATTTCAGAATATTTGCCCCTGCTAAAAGGCAAAAGAGTAGCGATGTTGGTCAACCAAACTTCAATTATCGGCAAAAAAGCCAGTGTTGATAGTTTATTAAGCTTGGGTGTAAACATTGTGAAAGTCTTTGGCCCAGAACACGGTTTTCGTGGAAATGCCAGTGCAGGGGCAAAAGTAAACAACGAAGTTGACCAGAAAACAGGTATTCCGATAATTTCACTTTACGGAAAAATCAAACGTCCGTCCAAAGAACATCTGGCTGATGTTGATGTAATGATTTTTGATATTCAAGATGTTGGAGCGAGATTCTACACCTACATCAATACGCTTTCTCATGTGATGGAATCTTGTGCCGAAAATGGCAAAGAATTAATCATTCTCGACCGACCGAATCCAAATGGTTATTTAGTTGATGGGCCAATTTTAGAAAAACAGAATTATTCGGGCATTGGTATGTTTCCGATTCCGATTGCTCATGGCCTTACGATGGGCGAATTTGCCCAAATGATTAACGGTGAAGGTTGGCTTCCAAATAACCTAAAATGCAAGATAAAAATTATCAAAATTGCCAATTATAACCACGATATGTCTTATGAATTGCCAGTTTTTCCATCTCCAAACCTTAATTCTCAGCAGTCTATTTTGCTTTATCCAAGCACTTGTTTGTTTGAAGGTACAATTTTGAGTCAAGGTCGTGGCACTTACATTCCGTTTACGGTTTTGGGAGCTCCAGCCCTAAAAGGAAAATACGATTTTAGCTTCAAGCCCGTAAGTATTCAAGGCATGAGCGAAACGCCACTTCACCAAAATGAAGATTGTTATGGACTTGATTTAAGAAAATATGACACGAATATTCTCAGAAAAAGCCGACAAATCAACCTTTCATGGATGATGGAACTTTACAAGGCGTATCCGATGAAAGATAAGTTTTTCGACAGAACCCAAAGCAAACAAATGGGCGACATTAATAAATTGGCAGGAACAGAAAAATTCAAACAACAAATCATTGACGGCGTTTCGGAAGCTGAAATCCGCAAAAGTTGGGAACCAGCTTTGAGTGATTTTAAGGTTTTGAGAAAGAAGTATTTGATTTATCCGTAAAAAAGCATTTGTGCCACACCTAAAACTGTGGCACAAATAACAAATATTTTCAGATAGTTAAAGTTCATTAAATTTTACTAAAACGTATATTTGTAAAAAACTCTATATGGTAACATCAAGAACCAATAAACAAAAAAAGCCAGTTATTCCGTTGTTGAAGAAGGGCAAACTTAATATATATTCTCCCGAGCAAATCAAAGCTGCGGGAGGAATGGATAGCTTTTTGGATATCGTAGCTAATAAAGAACCTATTTCTATGCCTGATTTCGGATTTACTGAAAGTCAGTGGAAGGAGATGGAAAAATATTTATGAGATGATACTTGATACAAATATCATAATCAAACATATCCGAAAAAGAATCGAAATAAACCCAAGAGGGGTAGTGCCAATTGTTGTCGTTGGGGAATTACAAGCATTTGCCTTGAAAGCAGATTGGGGTTATCAAAAAATTCTTTTATTGGAATCTATTCTTCAAAAATTACCAATCGCAGATATTCAAGCTGAAATAATTCCCTATTACGCACAAATTGATGCTTACAGCCAAAATGCTCTAAAATCGACACCTTTGCCATTAAAAACACCTCGAAATATGGGTAAAAACGATATTTGGATTGCCGCAACAGCCCTTTATTACGATTTTGAACTATGGACAAACGATAATGATTACGACCATCTGATTCCATTAGGTTTAAAACTAATTAAGGATGAGGTTGAATAGCTTTAACGATACACAAACACCTTTTCCCTTTTCAAACAAAATATTTGGCATCGACCAATGCCCTCAGAGTCCCCTACGTGCCTTCAGGAGACAGGTTTTGAGAAAGAAGTATTTGATTTATCCGTAATCTTGTAAGTTAATTTGTGGCACACTTCAAAGTGTGCCACAAATTTTTATCTATACACAAAAACCTTAAAAATCTCTCCCTTTTTAAACAAACTTCTTTCCAACGGCAATTCGAGAAAAGCATCAGCTTCTACTAAGTTTGCCAAATCGCCTGAGCCGTGGCCTTCTACAGGCGTTGCCAAAATTTTACCAGTCAATGTATAAGAAAGCTTTGCTTGCAAGAAAAACGTTAGTTCGGGTTTGAACGTAAAATCTTCTGATAACTCGGCCATTAATTGCTGATTTTCAAGGTCTTGCGAAGCATCAAGCCACTTTTTGAAATAGCGATTGAGGCACATAAATGTAGAAACTGGATTGCCTGGTAAAGCAAAAACTACTTTTCCATTAGCCGATTTTCCAAACCAAAAGGGTTTTCCTGGGCGTTGCGAAACTTTATGAAAAAGTTTTTTAACTCCTTGATTTTCAAGTGCGTGTGGCACAAAATCAAATTTCCCTGCCGAAACTCCACCGCTTAAAATCAGCACATCGAACGTTTCCATAAATGCTGCAATTTTTGCCTCAATGATTGCTTGGTCATCGGGTAAAAGCACATTCTCAGTTTCAAGTCCCCAATTTTTGAGCGAAGCTTGTAAGGCAAATCCATTGGAAGTGCGTATCTGATGCGGCAATGGCGTTTCGGTAATCGGTACGATTTCTTCACCCGTTGAAATCACTACCGCACGGAGTTTTCGTTGTACTAAAATTTCGTATTTTCCAATCGTAGCCGCCACACCGATTTCGGCAGGAGAAAGTTTTCGACCTTTCGGCACAATTACATCACCCGTTTTACGGTCAGAACCTTGTGGGTGAATGTTTTGCCTTGCTTTGATTTCGTTTATGTCAATCGTAATTCGGGCCGTTTTATCTTTTATTTCAATATCTTCATATCGAATGACAGCATCAGTTCCGAGCGGAATCATTGCCCCAGTCATTACTTCAATACAATTTTCGGGGTTTTGTAAGGTTTTTTCGTGGCTTCCTGCCGCCGCAGTTGCTTCAATCAAAAAACTGGTTTGTCCTTTTGAAAGTTGCTCGTGTCGAATGGCTATGCCATCCATCGTAACTCTATTGAAGGGCGGAAAATCACGGTCAGCACATAAATCTTCGGCTAAAATTCGGCCTAAAGCATCATTAATGGATACTTTTTCGGTGGGAATTGTAAGGATATTTTCTAAAATGAGTTGTTCGGCTTGTTCGACAGTTATCATTATTTTATCTAAAATTTTAGGCAATTTACGAAGTATTTAGCACTAATTTTCTTCAAAATCACCTCTTTCTAATTGCCGACAAAGAACTATTGGTTAAAATTACGCAAAACACAATTCTTAATAAATATCATGACTACTTGAAAGCGTAAGCAAAGAGGCTCAGTACAATTAAAGAAATGACAAAGTAGCTTTTTTCTGACGTAAAATACCGTCAACTAATAGTAGAAGTCCAACAGAAAAAAGTACTTTACCGTATGTAAAAAGGTGCTCAGGAGGCCCATTAAAGATAAAAAGGGAAGTGTAAACATAAATATCGACCACAACTAAAAATATTGTTCCACAGACAATTTCATACCAAGCTCGCTTAAAAGGTGAAAGTGTCAAAAAGCTAAAAAATACAATTAAAGAAGCAATGACCATGAAGGCTATGACAATAAAAAAGCCCAATGGTCTGCTTGGAAGATAATATTGAAAGATTTTGATTGCCGAAAAACTAAAGGAAGTAATTGTCAGTAGGAAAGAACCAATAGCAGTCATCCAAACATTTTTTGAAATTTTATCAAAAGAGGATTTACTACCTAAAAATATGCTTCCGAGTATGCAATAAGAAATAATATTATTGCTGACAATAACCACAAATTGATTATCTTGATGAATAATGTAATGATAAATTTCAGGAATAATACAACTAATAAGAAATAATATTAAAAGACAAATCACTTTCCTTTTTTCTTTGTTGAGAGGAAAAATCAAGTAGCCTAACAAAAAAATAGTTGGTGCTTGATTAAGGGTTTTTGCCAGTAAAACTTCGTCCCATTTCAGATAAGTGGCTAAAGGAAGAAATTGAAAGAAAGGGCCCGTAATAAGTACTAATATCAAATAAAATGTAACAAAATTAGCGGTCATAGGTCAGTTTTAGCAAAAATATTCGACAAAAGTATGACCATTAGCCCTAAGAACAAAATTAATTCTCATAAATAGGTTTCGTCCTAAATTTTAGTCGATTTCCATCTCTTCCTGAGAAAAATGCACGAATTTCGGCACAAACCGAAAGGGCGATTTCTTCAGGCGTTGCTGCACCAATATCTAAGCCAACAGGGCTGTAAATTCGTTCTTTTTGTTCGGCTGTTAGAGAAATGCCTTCTTCTGTCATTCTATCGTACATTTTTATCGTACGTTTTTTTGGTCCTAAAAGACCAATGTATTTGATGTCGGTTTTCAGTAACATTTGCAGGTTTCGGTAGTCAGTTTCGTAATCATGACACATTGAAATAGCTGCGGTGAATTTATCAATTTCTGGTTGGTAGTCTTTTGGAACAACAGCATCAGCCATTTCTGAGAGCGAAGAGTGCATCTTGGTAGGATTACAAATACAAATCACTCGCCAGCCCAGCTCTTTTGCTACTCGCACCATCGGATAAACATCATAGTTACTACCAAAAACATACAGTTGTATGGCAGGCGGAATCACTTCCAGAAAAAGCGTTAGCTTCGTACCATTTTCTAAAATATATTCTTTTGAAACTGATTTCGTGGCGTTTAATGCTTCTTTTATTTCTATTTTTATATTTTCTTTCAAAGCATTTATTGGAAAAATTTCGTCGAAATGAGCATCGTTGTCAAACCTAAAAACTTCGCCCAAAGCAATGTCTGAATGTACTTTATTGATGCTTGTCACGGTAACAACTAAATTAGGCGTTCGTTGATCAATGCAACTTTGGAGTTGTCGGACAGCATTATTTGGATTTTGTGGGTCAAGTGGCGTAATCAATACATCAATGATGCCGTTGCAGCCAAGGCCAACGCCAATTTGGTAAGGGTCGTCGTCGGTAGTATCATAAGTAATTAAGGTTGCCTTGTTTTGCGACATCGCCAAACGTGCCTTTTTCAACGCATCACCTTCTAAGCATCCACCACTTATTCCTCCAATCCATTCGCCCGATTCTAAGACCAACATTCTTGCACCTGTACGACGATATGATGAACCTTCAACTCTCACAACTGTTGCCAAAGCGGCCTTAGTTTTACTAAAATCTATATTCAGATAGGCTTCCGTAATTTGCTTGATTTCTTTCATGTATATTCTGTAAAAAGGCATTTTTTAATTGTCAATTTTCAATGAGCAATTATCATTTTTTCTACGACGTTCACTACGTGTTCGATGGCTAAATCAATATCACTTTCTTGAGTCATTCTTCCCAAACTAAACCTAACTGAACTATAAGCCGATTCATCATCAAGACCCATTGCTTTCAGCACATAACTTGGTTCGGTTGAGGCGGAATTACAGGCCGAACCATTAGAAACCGCAATTTCGTTGAGATTCATCAATAGCTGCTCGCCATCAATTTTTCCAAAGCTTATATTTGTTGTATTTGGTAATCTATTTTGTCGATTTCCATTCAATTTAACCGTTGAAATTTGCTTTAAAATTCCTTCTTCGAGCCTGTTTCTCAATTCAGAAAGTCTTTTTATTTCTGCATCTATTTCTTCTTGGCAAATCTGTGCTGCTTCGCCCAAACCTACAATTCCTACAACATTGAGTGTACCCGAACGCATTCCTCGTTCGTGTTTACCTCCATCTTGTTGGGCTATAATATTGAGTTTTTTTCTGATGTATAAAGCTCCAACACCCTTTGGCCCATAAAGTTTATGCCCCGAAAAATTAAGCAAATCAATTTCATCTTCCAGTACATTTATTGGGATTTTTCCTACTGCTTGCGTAGCATCGGAATGAAATAAAACGTTATGTCGATGTGCAATTTCCGCAATCTGCTTGATTGGGTAAATTACACCAGTTTCGTTATTGGCCGCCATGACCGAAATTAGAATTGTTTCTTTTTTGATGGCTTTTTCGAGACTTTCTAACGATATATTTCCTTCTCTATCAACATCTAAGTAAGTTGTTTCTGCCCCCAGTTTTCCTAAATGCTGACAAGTGTCCAGAACTGCTTTATGTTCGGTTTTTACAGTTACAATATGATTTCCTTTATGACGCAATGCTTCAAAAACACCTTTGATTGCTAAGTTAACGGCTTCGGTTGCTCCGCTCGTAATAACTATTTCTTTCGACGTACAACCCAATAAATCGGCAATTTGCTGACGAGCAGTATCAACTGCTTCGGCAGCTTTCCAGCCAAAGGCGTGAGAGCGACTGGCTGCGTTTCCGAAGTGATCGGTCAGATATGGCATCATTGCCTCCAACACTCGTTTATCGAGTGGAGTAGTGGCGTTGTAATCCATATATATTGGGTACTTCATTTATTCTTTTTTCTAAATATGTGCAAAGTAAAAACAAAGATTGGATAGATGAATTGATAATCTTGTAAATGTATCATCAAAACTTATTACTTACTAAACAACGTTGCGTATAAAAAGATTAGTCATTAATACTCTTTTTCTTCATGGCTAATTACTTTCGTTTATGCCTATACTTAAATTTTTGTTTTATGTTTTGAAAAATTTTAATTTTTCCAAGAAAATCCAAACTTTATTCGGTTAAAGTGCCATAATGCAGTATGTTTTTGCGTATTTTGCTTGTCAAAACCTTAAATACTTGCAAAATAATGCCAAAAAATTCTATCGAATCGGTTTTTACACAAGAGGTTCATAATAAATACCTTGTATTTAACACGCTTTTTTCGAGATTGCCTTACGATAAAATGGCTAAGATTGGTCAGTTAATGCCTTTTCTGCACGATTTATCCGAAGTTGGTTTTGAACAAGGAAAAGACCCCAAAACAATCATTGATTCTTTCTTTAGTCAATACACAACGATTAAAGACGAAAAAGAGAAAATTGATTTGTTGTTTCGCTTCATTACTTACATTGAGCGTCAGGTTGTTTTGTTTGATAGTATCGAAGATTCTGCTTTTGAAAAACTTACGCCACTCAATGGAAAGGGCACTTTGCTAAGTACGCTTGATTTGGCGGTTCAGCAAAATAAGCTTGAAGATGTAAAGCAAAAACTCAAGAACTTTAAGGTTCGTGTAGTATTTACGGCACACCCAACTCAATTTTACCCAAATAGCGTTTTGCGTATCATTCAAGATTTGGAGGAGCTTATCCCGAAAAATGACATCAATGGCATTGATGCCTTGCTCCAACAACTCGGAAAAACGCCATTTATCAACGACCAGAAACCTACACCTCTCGAAGAGGCTCAAAGTATTATATTCTACCTTCGCCACGTTTATTATCAAGTAATTGGTGAAATTCATGAAAAAATCAATACTTATCTTCAAAACGAAGTACAAGATTTTAGTCCAGTTCTTGAGCTTGGCTTTTGGCCAGGTGGCGACCGTGACGGAAATCCGTTCGTAACTGCCGAAATCTCGAAGAAAGTTTCGCAAGAATTACGCACAAGCATCTTGAAATGTTATTATAATGATTTCAAAATCGTTTGTCGTCGTCTGACTCTCAAAGGTATCATGCCATTATTGACTAAAATCAGTAATCGTATTTATACCAACATGAACGGTCTGAAAAATGACTTAACACTTGATGAATTATTGACATCATTGTATGAAGTTCGTGAATTACTTATCACAAAGCACAATTCGATTTTCTTAGACCTTTTTGATAGATTTATCCAGCAAGTAAAACTTTTCGGACTACATTTTGCCAGCTTGGATATTCGCCAAGATAGTAGTATTCACGAAAAAGTAATGGAGGAAATCAACCAAAAATATGCGATTTCACCGAAGCCATATTCTGAATGGACACATGCTGAAAGACTACATTTCTTGACTGAAAGAGAGCTTTTAATCAATGAAGATGACTTTGAAGAAGCCCTCACAAAAGACACATTCAAGACCGTAAGAGCAATTCAAGAAATACAAGCATTGAATGGCGAAAGAGCTTGCCATCGTTATATTATCAGTAATTCGACTTCGATATTTTCGGTGTTGGAGGTATTAGCATTGTTCCGATTCTGTGGTTACAAAGAGCAAGAAGTGAATGTTGATGTGATGCCACTCTTTGAAACTATCGAAGGACTTGATGCTGCACAAGCTACGATGTCGGCACTTTATCAATTGCCATATTATAAAAATCATTTAGCTCTTCGCAAAAATCAGCAAACAATTATGCTTGGTTTTTCGGATGGAACGAAAGATGGCGGTTATGTGAAGGCAAACTGGGAGATTTATCAAGCAAAGGAAAAACTTTCAAGAGTATCGAAGAAAAATCAAATAGAAGTAATGTTTTTTGATGGTCGTGGAGGTCCTCCTGCTCGTGGAGGTGGAAAAACGCATCAGTTTTATGCTTCGCAAGGCCCAACGATTGCTAATAACGAAATTCAGATTACGATTCAAGGGCAAACTATTACTTCAATGTACGGCTCAAGAGCTCAAGCGATGTATAATTTTGAACAATTGATTTCGGCAGGAATTATCAACGATGTTTTCCAAGATGATAGGTCAATTATTGATAAAAAAGAACGCAATTTGATTGATGAATTGGGCGAAGAAGGCGTAAGAAAGTATTTTGAATTGAAAGAACACCCATTGTTTGTATCATATCTCGAAAATAAGAGTCCGCTTAAATATTATGGTTTGACTAATATTGGAAGCCGTCCAAGTAAGCGTAGTTCGGGTAAAAAATTGATGCTCTCAGATTTAAGAGCGATTCCGTTTGTAGGTTCGTGGAGTCAATTAAAACAGAATGTGCCAGGATATTTTGGTTTTGGTTCAGCTTTGCAAAAAGTTATCGAAGAAGGTCGTTTGGAAGATTTGAAATCGCTTTACCAAAGTTCGCTTTACTTCAAGACTTTGATGGAAAATAGCATGATGGCATTAACAAAAACCTATTTCCCACTCACAAACTATATGAAAAATGACCCAGAATATGGCGATTTTTGGAAAATTCTCTACGAAGAGTATTTTTTGACTGTAAAAAATATGCTTTTGGTTTCGGGACAAAAAGTTTTGATGGAATCGGAAGAGCTTGGTAAGTTATCAATCAATTATCGTGAACATATTGTGTTGCCTTTGCTCACAATTCAGCAATATGCTTTACAGAAAATCGAAGAAACAACCGACGAAAAAACTCGTTTAGTTTACGAAAAAATGGTAACTCGTTCGTTGTTTGGAAATATTAATGCCAGCAGAAATTCAGCGTAAGGTTCTTATATAGTTAGTAAAAAAGGAGTTTTTCATGCGAAAAACTCCTTTTTTATTGCCGTACTCTGTGGACTTATCGTCTATCGACTGTGGACTTTTATCAATCACACCCCAAAATAAAAGCCTTAAAAACTGCACCTGATTTTGCTTCAAAACCTGGTAGAAGCTCTACTTTAGTTTTGGCATTATAATCAATTTTGCCACTTAACTGAATAATCTGGTTACTCTGAATTGATTGTTTACTTTCATAAGCCGATTCGGCTGTATTTACTGAGCCATTCAAAGATAAACTACTCGGAAAACAAGAAGAAACAATTACAGACTGTGGCGAAGAAGCAGAACTTATGCAATGTAAAGTTTTGCATTGAACTGTATATGCTGCCGTTGCAGTAGGTGCAAAAGTAAGCGGATTTACACTCGCTCCCGTTGACCAAATATAACTTCCATTGCAGTTTGCCCCAGTTAGCGTCAGATTTTCGTTTGGTCTTATCTGGGTAGCCGAAGTTGTGAAAGATGGATTTGTAGCCAATGCAAAACTTGTCAAATCAATAACTGGACTGAAAAGAACTTTTTTTGATACTTTTCTTACATTAGCTGCTATTCTTGCGGCCGAAACATTAATAGTAGCAACACTATCCAAAGTTCTCCAATTAAGATTTTCGTAACCAGCAGGCGGAATATTTGTATATTGACAACAACCACTATAATTAAATCCAACGGACTCTTGAACAGTATTTTGTCTATTCGACCACGCATATTTGCTATAACCAGCAGGTACATTCAACGAAATCGGTGCAGAAGGGTTCGCAGAATTACAGGTCAATGAGATTGCCAGCAGGGGGGAAGCCATCATTGGAGTTGAAGTAGTAAAAAAAGTATTATCAAGGCTGGCGTTCCAAGCATTGGCAAACTCAATTTGTCCTGCATAAGTATCAAAGTGAATGCCATCTGTTCTATTCTCCGAACCATGAATATTATCAGTGTTGGGCCCAGCAAAAACATTAGGCACAGGTGGGAGATTGGGGTCATTATTGAAGCCAGAAATAAGGGTATTTTGGCCAAGTATTGGACCATCATGCGGGTTAGGGTTTCTCGAAACTCTTGCCACAACCCATGCCAAACTATTATGTTCAGCATTTTCGCGGGTTTTATTGATTACGTTTTTGACATTCTCATAATATGGTACCAAAAAAGTTTCGGGATCACTCTCTCCTTGATGCCAAAGTATACCACGTAGCCCTGTCAGACTCCCATAATAAGCCACACTGTTTTCTAAAGCACGATATGGAGCTCCCAAATCTTGGCGTTTCCAACTTTCTCCGTTATAAGGTAACCCTTGAGCCGATTTACTCCAGTTTTCGCTTGAAGTGCCACCGTGAGCTGCTCCATAAAATAAAATCGGAACATCTAATTTACTCGCCAGCAAGTCTCCCAATTTTCCCCATGCCCAAGGCACATAATGAAAAGGTCCTATTTTTCCCGAATCACCAACCATTTTTGAGAATCCAATCGGTAATCTGTTATAGTCAGTCAGATTGTCGCTATAGTTAATTGAATTCACACGGTCGTCAGTAGCAGGCGTGCTTACGCCTGCTCCTCCTTGTGCGTTCGACTGTCCAGCAATTGCAAAAACTTCACCCACACCTACTTTTTGAATAGTCTTGGTATCAATCAGGGCATTGTTTTTATAGGCTCTTACTTCTAAACTATACCAACCACCTATTGCGGTGAGTGTGCCATAAAAATAACCGTTATTTGGATTTGTTTGTATTGTAGTCCATGCCGTAGTTGTACCCCCTTGCTGTGCAACAACTCTTGCATCAATTCTATCAATTGCCGAATAATAAGTGCCAGCAATATTAATTTGAGCTTGATTTGAATTATTTCTTTGAAATATCATTCGCTCAACTGGGTGTGAAATGGCAATTTGAGAGAAGGCTTTAGATGAAAAAATACACAGCATACTTAAAAAGAAGGCGTGTCTTTTGGTTATCAGTTTTGGTAACATTATTGTAAAGTTTTACTCAGGCTATTTCTAATCCAACGAAATAGGCTGATGTTTCGCTTATGAAAGATTATACAAATGTGGCAAAAATCAATTAGGAAACGAAACTTTTCCCATACTAACACTCGGAACACCTTTCCGTGAACCAAAATCTGTTTGTCCGCCCGCAATGGCTTCATTGGCAAGAGTTGCGAACAAAACCGCTTCTTTAGCATCGCCAGAAATACCTAAATCATCGGTTTTCTGGAAATCGAAATTTGGCAAAACTTCTTGTAAATTACTCATAATTAAAGGATTATGCACACCTCCGCCGCTTCCGTAAACTTTGTAAGAATCTGATTTAAATTGTAAAATTGCCTCTGCAATAGTTTCGGCTGAAAAACGGCATAACGTAGCCAAAATGTCTTCGTGTGAAAGCTCAAGTGTTTGGCTTTTTTCTTGGGCATTTGTCAAATATTTGAGATTGAATAATTCAGGGCCTGTTGTTTTCGGAAACGGCATCTCAAAAAACTCGTTATTTTTTAGTTCATTCAATAATACTTGATTAACCGTACCTTTACTTGCAATCTTTGCATCTTCATCATAAGGTATGCCAAAATGTTTTTTCACATACGCATCAATCAATGTATTTCCAGTACCTGTATCGGTCGCAAAAACTTCGTTTGCATCCAAATTTCCTGCTAAATACGTAAAATTGGCAATCCCTCCCATATTTAACAAAATACGATTTTCACTTCGTTTTGAGAAAATCAAGTAATCTCCATAAGCTGCCAGTGGAGCTCCTTCACCTCCTGCTGCACAATGTTTTTGACGAAAGTCTGATAAAGTAATAATTCCTGTTTTTACAGCAATATGGTCACCATCACCAATTTGTAATGTAGCATTCGGGAATTTTTCGAGTCCATGAAGAATTTTTGGAGCGTGAAAAACCGTTTGCCCGTGACTGGCGATTAAGTCCACATCATCGGCTGAAATATTCCATTTTTTCAAACAATCATTAATGATTTCGGCGTGAAGATTCCCAATCCAAGGGTTTAGCACGCAGAGTTGTTGAAACTCTATGGTTGATTTAGCAAAAATCTTTCTGATTTCGTCCTTAATTTCTTCATCATAACTCACCGTTTCAAAGGCCACAATGCTTACTTCGGTATCTCCGCCACTGCCTCGAAATTTGCATAATGCCACATCAAGCCCATCCATCGAAGTGCCTGACATTAAGCCAATTATCGATCTTTCTTCTTTTTGAGCAATCTTATAAAGTTTGTCGATGTTTTGATTCATTATGTCTATATTTTGAATACAAAGCTAAATCATTTTAGACACGATTAAAAAAGATTATTAGTTTTACAAGATTTGATTTCTTGCGATTTGAACGATAATAAATTAGAAAACCAATAGTGTTTTCTGTATTTTTGATAATCTATTTTTCTATAATAAATTCAACCCTAACAAAACTCATGATAAAAAAGACTTTATTTCTTCCTATTTTCTTGTGTTTACTTACAATCGCTTGCCAACGGACCTTAACACATACACCCATTGCACCGCCTGATGAAGTTGATTATAAAATCGACCGACTCGAAAGTGAAATTGTGAATTATGAGAAAAAAGATGCCGAAATTGGCTTAGAAAAATTGCAAGGACAAACTATTTTCTACGGAAGTTCGAGTATCAGACTTTGGAAAACTCTGAAAGAAGATTTTGCTCCGCTTTCGGTCATTAATCATGGTTTTGGGGCGGCTACCTTTCCCGAAATGACTTATTATGCCGAACGAATGCTCGTGCCGTATAAGCCCAAAACGATTGTTTTGTACTGTGAAAATGATTTATTCATAGGAAAACCACAAAGAACTTTTGAGCAAGTATTCGATAATTTTGCCGAATTGGCTACTTTAATTCAAAATAAACTTCCGAAAACGAAAGTTTACTATATTTCGATGAAACCTTCAATTTCAAGAAAAACCGATTGGCCGAAAGTTGCAAAAGCCGATGCCATGATTGAAGATTATATCAAAAAGCATAAAAACTTTACGTACATTGATATTCGCCCAGCGATGTATCGCCCGAATGGCAGTATTAATGGTGATTATTTCGTGAGTGATAGCCTGCACATGAAACCCGCTGGATATGATGCGTGGACAAAAATTATTAAACCTTATTTGATAAAATAGTTTTCGTGAGTTTAATTTCTCCTCCTTTTTCAAGGAGGAGTCCCCGAAAAAAGCACATTTTCATGTGTTTTTTCGGGGGAGGTGGTAAACATTGATAGATTAAAGACCTAAAAAACTTCTTCTATGCTGAAAACCACCCCGTCCGACTTCGTCAGGACACCCCTCCTTGAAAAGGAGGGGAAATTAAGAAAACTTACACTTTTTACAAAAACATTCAACCCTAAAACCTTTATAATCAATGAAAAAACTCTTCTACATTCTCTCTTTTCTGCTCGTTAGCAGTTTGGCTTTTGCCCAACCAGCTACGCAAATGATAAAAGTTATGGTTGCACCTGACCATGAAGATTGGACGTATAAAATCGGTGAAAAAGTAACTTTCTCAGTAACGGTTCTCAAATGGGGAAATCCTTTGAAAAATACAAAAATCACTTATCAGATTGGCCCAGAAAAGTTTGAAACAAAGAAAGATAGTGCTACTCTGAAAGATGGAATGATAAAGCTCGATGGTGGGACAATGACAACTTCGGGCTTTTTGCGTTGTACGGTCATTGCCAAAGTTGATGGAAAAGAATACCGAAATCTGGCAACTGCTGCTTTTGAACCCGAAAAAATTCAACCAGCACTAGAAATGCCGAGCGATTTTATGGATTTTTGGAATAAAGCAAAAGCAAATCTCGCAAAAGTGCCGATGGATGCAAAAATGACTTTGCTTCCCGAACGATGCACCGAAACTGTGAATGTTTATCACCTAAACCTTCAAAATTATAAAGAAGGTGGCACAACTCGCTTATATGGCATTTTGTGTGTACCGAAAAAAGAAGGAAAATATCCAGCTTTGTTGCGTGTGCCAGGTGCGGGCGTGCGTCCGTATGCAGGTGATGTTAGAACTGCCGAAAAAGGAGTAATAACTTTAGAAATTGGCATTCACGGAATTCCCGTAACGATGGATTTGGGCGTTTATACCGATTTGGGAGTAGCCGCACTCAGCGGTTATTGGGCTTATAATTTAGATAATCGTGACCAATATTATTATAAAAAAGTATTTATGGGTTGTGTGCGTGCCAATGATTTTTTGGTAAGTTTACCACAATTTGATGGCACAAATTTGGCCGTTGTGGGCGGAAGTCAAGGTGGAGCTTTGTCAATTATTACGGCTGCTCTTGATTCTCGTGTAAAATGGGCAGCTCCGACTTACCCAGCTATGTCCGACATGGTTGGTTATCTGAAAGGTCGTGCGGGCGGTTGGCCACATATTTTTGATAAAAATAATCCGCACCATAATACTGAAGCCAAAATTAAGACTGCTGCGTATTATGATGTGGTAAATTTTGCCAAAAACCTTAAAGTGCCGTGTATTTATTCGATGGGATTCAATGATGAAACTTGTCCACCGACTTCGATGTGGGCTGCGTATAATTCGATTTCTTCACCAAAAGAATTAAAATTATATCAAGAAACAGGTCATTGGACTTTTCCCGAAGAAAACGAAGTTATACAAAATTGGTTACTCGATAAATTAATCAAGAAATGAAATTCACCGCTTTTCCAGTAGTCAGATACTTGCTGTTTTTTATTTTGGGGATAACTGTTTTCCTGCTCACGCAGGCTGGCGGCGTTCCGTCTGACGGTGGTTTACCGTTTTCTCCAACAATTATCTATTACTTGATTGGCGGTTTATTGATTGTTTTCATCGCTTCAATTTTTACGCAAAAACCTATTCTGCGTGGAACAACACTCATGTTTATTATTTTCTTGGCTGGTTGGTTGCTCACTTATCAGAAAACCGCTATCAATCAGCCAAGTCATTATACTAATTTGCCACAGTTTACTCATTATCAAGCTGTTATTATTTCAAATGCCGAAACCAAACCCAAAACCTACAAAGTTGAAGCAGAAATAAATGCCATAAAAGTGGATGGTAAATGGCAAAATTCTACTGGTAAAACACTCCTTTATTTCAACCGACAAGAGTCAGAGAAACCGCAATATGGCGATGTTTTTTTGATAAAAGATATGCCCCGTGAGGTAGAAGCCCCGAAAAACCCAGAAGAATTTGATTACCGTAGGTTTATGCAATACCGAGGGATTTATGCCCACCATTTTTTGTGGGGACAGGAATACATCAAAATGGGCCACGAAGCACCATCTAAAATTTTGGAGTTTTCGTACAAAGCCAATCAATATGCCGATAGCGTTTTTAAGGCTCGAATTCAAACGCCCAACGAATATGGTGTTGCGAGTGCGATGGTTGTTGGTTTGCGTGATGATATTGACAATGAACTGCTCGATGCCTATTCTGCTTCGGGGGCGATTCATGTGCTTTCGGTGTCGGGAATGCACGTTGGAATCTTGTTTTTGTTTCTCGGCTGGATGTTGGGTTGGATAAAAAAGCGTGGAAAATACGGCAAACAAATCTTTGCTTTGGTCGTGATTCTGCTTTTGTGGGGATATGCTGTTTTTACTGGGCTTTCTTCAACGGTCTTGCGGGCAACGGTGATGTTTTCGTTTATTCAAATCGGAACGGCCATCGACCGCCGACAAAATATCTATAATACACTCGCTATTTCGGCACTTTTGCTACTTTGTTGGAATCCCTATTGGCTGGTTGATGTAGGTTTTCAGTTATCGTATTTGGCCATTATTGGCATTGTTTTCTTGTATCCTTATCTCAATCAACTCGCAACGCCCAACAATCTGATTATCAGAAGTTTGTGGGAAGGTACTTGTGTTTGTTTCTCCGCACAGTTGTTTACTTTTCCGTTGAGTGTTTATTATTTTCATCAATTCCCGACGTTTTTCCTCATTGCCAATCCATTTGTAGCGTTTTTCTCGTTTGCGGTTTTGCCTGCGGGTTTACTTCTATTGCTGGTTGCCCCCATTCCTTTTTTATCGGATATTGTTACGTTTATCTTGAAATACTCACTCGTTTGGCTCAATAAAAGCATTTTTTTCGTAGAAAAACTTCCCTTTGGTACGCTGAAAGGTTTTTCGATGTCAATTCCCGAAATGCTGTTTTTGTATGCAGCAATCCTGCTAATAATTCTCTTTTTTCTACGCTCTGAAATCAAATATCTGCGAGTTAGTTTATTGATTATGAGTATTTTAGTTTGTCTGAATATTACGAAGGATTATTTTCAAAGTAATCAAAAAGCATTGACTTTTCATTTTATTCCTAAAAAGTCGGGTATAAGCATCCTTGATGGAAAATCCGCCACGTTCATTGCCGATACGGCTCTGTTAAGTAGCAAGAAAATCTATGATTTTCATCTTAAAAACTATTATGATAAACACGGAGTTGTGAATAAAAATCTTTTAGCGTTAAATCAGTACGCCAACAAACAAGGCATAACTTTTCTGGATTTTGAGGGAAAACGAATCTTGTGGTTACAACAAAAATTCAACGGAAATTTGCAAGGAAATGCCGATTATGTGTTGCTTTCAAACAATGCCATTAGGAAATTAGAGCCAGCATTCAGTAAATTCCAAACGGGCTTAATCATTGTCGATGATTCTAATAAACGATACGTAGTAGAAAATCTCAAACACCAAGCCGATAGCCTACACCTCAATCTTATTTCTTTGTACGATACAGGTGCTTTTTCGATTGAATAAAAGGTCTGTACCTCTGGTCTGACCGATTTTAACATATGTTTAATTCTCAAATAATGCTTAAAACTTACCTTTCTAATACGCTGTTTATTGCTTTTATCGCTCTAAATTGTTTTGCCCAAGAAGCTGATTCAACCAAACAACTCAACGAAGTTGTAGTGCGAGGTTTTGAAACCGAACGCAAGTTGAGCGAAACCGCTGCATCGGTTAATGTGCTTACTATCAAAGATATACAACGTTTTGAAAACACTTCGCTCGTGCCAGTTTTCAATACTTTGCCAGGCGTACGCATGGAAGAACGCTCGCCTGGGAGTTATCGTTTGGCCATTCGTGGAAGTTCGCTGCGTTCGCCTTTTGGAGTTCGGAATGTAAAAGTTTATTGGAATGATATTTCGCTGACCGATGGCAATGGAAATACTTTTCTGAACTCACTCGATATGAATACAATCGGCAATGTCGAAGTAATCAAAGGCCCCGCAGGAAGCATTTATGGTGCAGGAACGGGCGGCGTTGTGCTACTCGAAGGAGCAAAAGCCGATGGAAATAACATCCGAAAAGGTCACACAAATTATATAAATACTGGCGTGGCTTATGGCAGTTATGGCTTGCAAAATAGAAATTTTTCGTGGAATGTGGCTTCCGAAAAAGTCAATTCGGTGCTGAGTTATGCCCATGCCCAAACCGACGGCTATCGACAAAATAGTGCGGCCGTGCGTGATGTGCTAAGTTGGCGTTCGAGTTATTTCGTTTCGCCCAGTAAAATCTTAAATATCAGTACTTTATATTCGGATATTAAGTACCAAACCCCAGGCGGACTCACGCAAGCACAGTTTGAAAAAGACCCAAGTCAGGCACGTTTGGCTACGGCAACTTTGCCAAGTTCGATTCAGCAAAAGGCAGGAATTTATCAGAAATTATTCAACATTGGGGTTTCGCAAGAATACCGTTTGGATGCTCATTGGACAAACGTAACGAGTATTTACGGAACTGTTTCCGAACTACGAAATCCATTTATTACGAATTATGAAATCCGTAACGAACAAACTTTTGGAGGAAGAAGTCGAATGAATTATTCGTTTGATATCGGGAATTTGAAAAATCGCTTAACCGTGGGCGGTGAACTCCAAAAATCAGCTTGGGTGATTCGTAATTTTGGCAATAAAGCGGGCGTTATTGATACTTTACAGACCAACGATAACGTAGCGGCTTGGAATTATTTCTTGTTTGGTCAACTCGAAACCGACTTGCCGCAAAACTTTATCCTGACGATTGGCGGTAGTTATAATCGTTTCAAGTATGATTTTACTCGCTTGTCGGATGCTCCGAAAATTAAGCCAATTTCAGAATTATTGCCAGCGGCATTTTTGCCAAGAATTGCCCTTTTGAAAAAAATACAAGATAAAATCTCGGTTTTTGCGAGTGTGAGTAGTGGTTTTTCTCCGCCAACCGTTACCGAATACATCAGCGGTTATCAAAATAGTACGTTTGTGCCATCGCTCGCTCCCGAAAAAGGTATCAACTACGAAATCGGTACTCGTGGAAATCTGCTAAAAAAACGAATCAATTTTGATATCACGGCCTATTCATTTCGCCTAAAAAACACCATCGTTCGCCGCACCGACAATGCAGGGAGAGAAATCTTCACGAATGCAGGAAGCACACTCCAAAACGGACTTGAATTATTACTAAATAGTTTGATTATCAAGAATATAGACAAAGAATTTATTCAAGAATTGCGAGTTTTTACGAGTTATACGTTCAACGATTATAGCTTTAAAAACTACCTTCAACTCAAAACCGATTTATCGGGTAATGCACTTACAGGCGTGCCTCGTCAAGTGTGGGTTTCGGGCGTGGATGTACAAACAAAAAAGGGCTTTTACCTCAACTCAACCCTCAATTTCACCGACCGAATTCCGTTGACTGATGCTAATACGGTTTATGCCAATTCTTATAAATTACTGAATGCAAGAATTGGCTATCGTAAAAATTTTGAGCGAATTGGCTTGAATATTTACACCGCAGGAGATAATCTGCTCAATGAAGTATATAGTCTCGGCAATGACATCAATGCCGTAGGAAATCGTTTTTTCAACACCGCAGCTCCAAGAAATTGGCAATTTGGGGCGAGTTTGAGTTTGTTTTTGTAAGATTTGTAGCACAAGGTTGTTCGCAACTCCGATTCTAACTTGTTTTGCTGTGTAACAAGTTAGAAACCTGTCCTACAAATTACTCCACCTCCACCATTTTCAAACAAACAGGTACAGGTACTTCAATTTGCTTTCCTGTTGGCGATAATTTTCCTGTTTTGGCATCTCTTTTAAAAATTACAATATTATCTGTCTCTTGATTAGCTACCAAAACGAATTTTCCATTGGGTGTAATCATAAAGTTACGAGGTATTTTTCCTAAAACTGGTTCGTTGCCGATGTAGGTTAGTTTGCCAGTTTTTTGGTCAATGCTATACATAACTATTGTATCAGTAGTATTATTAGGAGCAAAAATTCCATTTTTATTGCCCGCATCCACAAAACGGTTTGAGCCATACAGAAACTTTCCGTCGGGCGAGATATGAATATCGGCACAAAAACTCTTGTTTTTATCTTTAAAATCTTTGGCAAGCGTCGTTATTGTCTGAATAGGCGATAATTTACCCGAAATATAATTGAAAGCCGTAACGGTACTACTTAATTCTTGAATCACATAAGCAAATTTACCGTTTGGATGAACCGTAAAATGGCGTGGCCCCGAGCCATCTGCTACTTTCGTAAAAGCAGGTTTTCCTTCCAAAAGTTTACCATTTTTAGCATCTAAACTATACGTCATAATTTTATCAATGCCCAAGTCTGGTACAAAAATATCTCGATTATTCGGGGCAATATTTACCGAATGAACGTGCGGTTTTTCTTGACGACCAGCATTTGGGCCTTTACCTTCGTGATTGATGGTTTGTGTAGCTTTTCCAAGCGAACCATCGGCCTCAACGGGCAAAATCGACAAATTTCCTCCCGAATAATTTCCGACTAAAACCCATTTTCCCGTTTTGTCGATGCTGATGTGGCAAGGGTCGGCTCCGCCCGATGATTGGGTATTGAGTTTAGTCAGATTTCCTAATTTTTTATCAAAACTATAGGCTGTTACCGAGCCATCGCTTGTTTCGGTGACAGCATAAACAAATTTTTGGTTGGGAGAAACTGTCAAAAATGATGGATTTTTGATGCCAGTAGCTTTACTAACAGCACTAAATTCGCCAGTAGCGGTATTGAATTTATAGACATAGATTCCCTCACTCGGATTTTTAGTGTTGGGGCGAGTATATGTGCCAATGATTAGATATTGCTCATCTTTCGACTGAGATTTGCTGATTTGTGGCAAAAATAATAAGCTACCAAAGAAGGTAACTAAAGCTTGTTTGAAGTTCATGAATAGAGGAATAAATGGCGTAGTTTGAAAATAATTTTTCCAAAGATATACTAAGATTATCTTGATTTCAAGATTAATTTGATGGACAACTTACGTTTAGAATCTATAAAATAAAAATTCAATCTCCGAAATCTTGTAAATCATTTCAATCGTGCCTTAATTGCGGCTTTCAAACTTTACTATGCAGGAATCAACGATAAAACCTATTATTACGACCGTCAAGAGCGACGATGATGTTAGAGGAATTTTAGCACTTCAACAAAAAAACCTCAAGAAAAACCTTACAACTGAGCAAATCCAAAGCCAAGGATTTGTAACGGTAGAGCATGAATATGCAGTGTTAAAGGCAATGAATGATGCTCAACCGAGCGTTATCGTAAAAGATGGCGATACAGTTGTGGCTTATTGTTTGGCGATGTTACCACAATTCAGAAACGATGTCCCAGAATTAAAAACCTTATTCGAGGCAATTGATGAAATAGATTACGAAAGTCAAAAACTGAGAGATTTTAATTATGTAGTAATGGGACAAGTTTGTGTAGGAGAAGGCTACCGCAGCATGGGCTTTTTTGATGGAATGTATCAGAAACTCCGAGAAGAATTATCCGCAAAATATGAAATGTGCGTAACTGATATTTCAACTAATAATACTCGCTCATTGAAAGCTCACGCACGAGTAGGGTTTATTCCTGTGAAAGATTTTGAAGATAAAAATCTAAATGAAGTTTGGCGAGTAGTTGTTTGGGATTGGAGGGTATAAAAAAGGACGGCATCACTCAAAGCGATGCCGTCCTTATATTTATAAAGTGCTTACTTCAAATTAGCCAAAGCCGCTTTTACTCTTGCAACTGCTTCAGTAAGTGCTTCGTCAGAAGCGGCAGTTGAAAGACGTAAACAGTTTGGAGCTCCGAATGAGCCTCCACCCACAAGTGCTACGTGGGCTGTCTCCAACAACCACATACACAATTGGTCAGCATCTTTGATAGTTACATTTCCGTCAGATTTTCCGAAATAATAACTTACATCTGGGAATGCGTAGAACGCTCCGTCAGGCATATTTACTTTGAAACCTGGAATATCTCTCAATAAACCAACCACTAAATTACGACGACGTAAGTAAGCTAATTTCATTGATTCTGCCGCCGAAGTATCGTCCCAAGCAACAACCGCTGCACGTTGAGCGATTGAGTTAGTTCCCGATGTTACTTGTCCTTGTAGTTTCTCTACAGCATCAGCAATCCATTTTGCTGCGGCAATGTAGCCCAGACGCCAGCCAGTCATAGCAAAACCTTTAGCAAAACCATTTACTGTAATTACACGGTCTTTCAATGATGGAATAGAACCCATGCTGAAGTGTCCTTCGTCAGTAAAGTTGATATATTCGTAGATTTCGTCAGCTAAAACGAAAATATTTTCATGCTTTTCGATAACCGCAGCCAATGCTCTCAATTCAGCTTCACTATAAATCGAACCAGTTGGATTATTTGGCGAAGCATACATTACGATTTTCGTACGGTCTGTGATGGCTGCTTCTAATTGCTCAGGTTTTACTTTGAAATCATTTTCAAATTTTCCCTCTACAATTACCGATTTTCCTTCGGCCAATTTTACCATTTCTGAATAACTTACCCAATATGGAGATAAAATAGCTACTTCATCACCTGGGTTAATCAAACAAGAAATAACATTTGCCAAAGAATGTTTTGCTCCCGTTGAAACCACAATATTCTCTGGTTTCCAATCTATATTATTCTCACGTTTAAGTTTGTCTGCAATAGCCTTTCGTAGTTCAGGAATACCTGCTACGGGCGTGTAGTGGTGAAAACCAGCGTCGATTGCTGCTTTTGCAGCATCGCAAATGTGTTTTGGGGTTTTGAAATCTGGCTCTCCAACTGAGAGGTTGATTACTTTGTGTCCCTGTGCCGCTAATTCACGTGACTTTTTCGACATACCAAGCGTGGCAGATTCTTCCAACGCATTGATTCTGTCAGCGACTAAATTTAATGCAGACATGATACTTTTTTGTAAAATTGATAATAAAATTGAAGAATTGAGTAAAACTGCTCAAATCGGGTGCAAAATTACTTCCTTTCAAATTGAAAAACCACATTTTTTACAATAAAGATTTTAGATAAAAGACACGAGACATGAGAAAAGTTTTGAATTTTTACCATTTTTCCTCTCAAATCTTTTGTCTCTTGTCTAAAATCTTTATCAATTCTCGAAATTAGCATCACGTTTTTGCATTTTAGCGGCAAAGGCCTCTTGAAGGTCGTTTGAGAGCAACATGGCGGCATTCCAAGTTGCCATGTAGTTGAGTCCGTCAGCCACTGAGTGGTCACGGGTGTGAAGCAAAATATGTTTTGTTCCACGAATCGACAACGGTGATTTTGACGCAATCGTAGCAGCTATTTTCATTACTTCCTGCATCATCGTAGCTTTATCAGCAAATGAGCGATTGACGATACCAATTTTCTCGGCTTCTTTCCCCTCTATATTTCGGCCAGTATAGGCCATTTCTCGCACCAGTCCATCGCCAATGAGTTTAGGTAAACGCTGCAAAGTACCTAAATCGGCCACCATTCCCATATCAATTTCTTTGATTGTAAAATAAGCATCATCGGTGCAATAACGCATATCACAACCACAAACTAAATCTATTCCACCACCAATGCAACCACCATGAATGGCTGCCAAAACAGGTTTTGAGCAGTTTTCGATAGCATTGATGGGTGCTTGCAGACGAAACACATCTTTACGCACACGCTCACGTCGGCGGGCATCACAGGCGATGTTGGTCTGAGAAACTGACATCAACAGACTCAAATCAATTCCTGCACAAAAATGCTTGCTTTCGCCACCTTCGAGTACTACAACTCTTACTTCGGGATTTTCGTCGAGGTATTCAAAAACTTCGGTGATTTCGTCCCAAGCAGTTTGATTCAAAGCATTGGCTTTTTCGGGGCGATTGATTATCACATGAGCAATATGGTCTTCGATTGATAGTTTGAGTGTTTGCATGATGGTTTTGTTGTCTAAATTATGTTGAATATCTAATATCTCTGTTTGTAAAGTACTTACTATTTTCCAATACCAATCATTGTAAGTTGCTGAAAATCAATAACTTGTCAAAACTAATAGAATCCTAATGTCAGATATCAAAATTCTGTTGCAACTTTGAGGCAATTATATAGGCTAAAAAACTCTTTTTGAAAAATAAATAGAGACAAGATATTCAAAAAAGCAATGAAAACACAACGGCTCTTTACTGTTTTTCTACTCATAAGTTTATCTCCTTTTGCATATTTCTTTACCAAATATGCCGTTAGCCTACCTTTTTTTGATGATTACTGGGCTGTTTATGATTTTACATGGATGGCTGAAAAAAAATATAGAGAAAAAGGTAATATAATTCCAGATTATCTCTTTGCTTCAAATTTAGAGCATATTATTGCTTACACCAAGGGCACAGCTTTAGTTCTGTATGTTTTTCTCAGAGAAAAATTTAGTTTAATATACATGATGATTATCGGCAATGGGTCTTGGTTTGCAAGTATATGTATGATGGCTTGTGTATTTAAGAGACATACGGGGGCATCATGGCTTTGGCTTTCACTTTTTCCTTTAATTGGAATCTCGCTACAATTCTACGAAAACTACTTTTGGGGAATGGCTTCGCACCAAAATTTTTCGGTTATTCTTTTTTCAATAATTGCTTTATATTGCTTGTGCTTCATAAAAAATCCAAGATTGTGCTCTTTTTTGGCTCTATTCTTTGCTGTTTTGGCCTATCTCACGAGTAGCACAGGTATCATGGTATTCTATACAGGAACTCTCTTGCTTTTTTTACAAAAGAGGTATTTCGGTGGAAGTATTTGGCTCACTTTTTCTTTAATCGGTACGATTATTTTATCAAAAATGTCAATGACTGATAATAGTATCATGCTTGAAATTGATAAAGTTTTAAATACGCTGAGGTTTATTGGGGGAATTGCACATTTTGAAGGAGATAGTACACTTTCACTAATATTAGGGGTATTATCAAGCTTGGGATTACTATACTACATCATTAAATCTGATATTTTAAAAGGTGGAAAACCAGACAGGGCCGAACTATTCTTTTTTGCAATAGTGCTATTTGCAATGCTTGTAGGAGTTGTTGCAGGGCATAAACGTCCAGATGTTCTCATCAGTCGCTATAAAGTTTATTCTACTATTATCATCTTATCACTCATTCCCCTTTTGTATCTTAGATTTTTTCAAACCCCAAGCCGCGTTAAACACTTATTTTTGACAATTACGCTCTTTTTGGCATTTTTTTATAACATACTATCTACTTGGGTATATTCGTATGATATAAAAAAAAATTATGAGTATTTAGTGGCAGATACGTATAATTGGTATGTAAACGATAAAATCACAGCTCAGTTTCAAGCATTTTGTGATAATGATTATTATAAGTCTTTAATGAAAGACCTAAAAGTGCAAGTACCCACCAACGGAAATGTTGATTTTTTAATTAAAAATCTAAAGAATACAACAAAATCAGCGGAAGGAATAGCAATAAATACATCTTATAAAGTGGAGAATACAGTTGCGGGTTGCTCAATGAAAAAACTAAGCGTTTCTGCGGTCTTACCTGATAATATATCTTCAGCAGATGACTTTTACTTGGTTCTATCATCCGAGACAAAGGATTTTGTTTTTTCTTTTTTCCCTCAGCGAAATAGTTTATTAGAAAGCATAAAAAAACAAAGCAATTTTAGCCAAACTTTGATGCAGACTGCTTATTTACAGTATCTACCTGTGGGAAATTATGAAATGAGTATCGTGCGTTTGGGAAACCAAAAACCTTTGAGGTATAGTAATCAAAAACCGATTTTGATAAAGATTTAAGTAAAAAAGCGTGAAGAACTCAGTTCTTCACGCTTTTTTACTTAAATCTTGCGATAAACTTCTTTATTTCTTATCACCACTCGTTTGAGTTCCGGCTGGTTTGTTTTTCAATGCTTCTTGCATTGGGTTTGAACTGCCACCGCCAAAACTTCTTTGCTTAAAGGCCTGGAATTTTGTTGGTTGCTCAGGCTCTTTCGGGAAAGCATTATCCGAAGTGTCAATATCTGGAATTTCGTGATAAGGGTCAAGTTTAAATTTGGCTACTTTTTTAGTTGTTACCAACGTTTTCTTTACTTCTTTATCGTTCAAACGCCAAATTTCGGCTGGAATTCTTACGTCTTCTTTAGTACCATCTTCAAACTGCATTTGAATAATAATTGGCATAATTAAGCCACCTTTATTTTTCAGATTTACTACGTAAAAATTCTTTCCTTCTTCGATGAGTTTTCTATCATCTTCGCTCAAAGTTGATAAATATTGTTCGTATTTTTTCTTATCGGCATCAGTTACGGCATATCTATCATAGGTATTATAGAAATCCTTCATGGTTGGGTCTGCCTCAACAACGGTTTCTTTAATATCGGTTTTATTACGGATATTACTCAAAGTCTGTGCTTTTGCATCGGCATCGGCTTTAGCGGCTGCTTTTAGCTTGGTTGGGTCTTGGCTGTCGATACTATACCATTCTACATTGGCAATTGCTTGGTCGGCAGGCTCAACGCCGTAGAACCAGCCTTTCCAGAACCAATCTAAATCAACACCCGAAGCATCTTCCATCGTGCGGAAGAAATCTGCTGGTGTTGGGTGTTTAAATGCCCAACGGCGAGAATATTCTTTAAAAGCATAATCAAATAATTCACGACCCATTACGCTTTCACGCAAAATGTTCAGACCAGTTGCAGGTTTTGAGTAAGCATTTGGGCCAAAAGTTCCTGGCAAAATATTATCCGAACTACTCATAATAGGATTTTGTTTGGCAGCATCAATTTTCATGTAGCCAGTAATTGCCTGTGGCTCAATCCCGCCTACTGGGAAATTTCTGTCCCACTCTTGCGAAGCCAAACATTCCAAAAATGTATTCAAACCTTCATCCATCCACGACCACTGACGTTCGTCAGAGTTGACAATCATCGGGAAGAAATTATGTCCAACTTCATGAATTACTACCGAAATTAAGAAGTTTTTTGTGCCTTCCGAGTAAGTACCATCAGCTTCAGGTCTTGCTCCATTGAAGCTCATCATTGGGTATTCCATACCGCCAACCGAACCATGCACTGAGTAAGCGACTGGATAAGGATAAGCAATGCTACGCTTTGAATAACTTGTGAGCGTGTGTGCAACCACTCTCGTTGAGTATTGTCCCCAAAGTGGATTAGCTTCTTTCGGGTAAAGCGACATCGCCCAAACTTTTTTGCCTTCTACATCAACTTGCATGGCATCCCAGATAAATTTACGAGAAGCCGCAAAAGCAAAGTCACGCACATTTTTAGCAGCATAAACCCAAGTCTTTTTGCCAGTTGGCTGGCCTTGGGCGGCACTCCGCTTCTCAGCAGCTTCTGCTTCTTCTTGCGTTACGATGGCAATTGGAGTTTTAGTGTTTTTTGCTTGCTCCAAACGCTTGATTTGCGTAGTTGTCAAAACATCTTTTGCATTTTGAAGTTCGCCCGTTGCACCAACAACCATGTCGTTTGGAACAGTCAGAGCTACTTTATAATCGCCAAATGGTAGTGTAAACTCGCCTTGACCTAAAAATTGTTTGTGTTGCCAGCCGTTTACATCATCATAAACCGCCATGCGTGGAAACCATTGAGCAATCTCATATAAAACATTTCCATCCTTCGGGAAAAGTTCGAAACCACTTCTTGCTCCACTTCCTTTCAAATCTACGATATTAAATTTCCAATCAACTTGTAACGTAAAAGCCATGCCTTTTGCCAAAGGTGTTGGTAAATCAATACGCATCATGGTTTCGTTGATGGTATATTTCAAATCTTTTCCGAGAGCATCTTTTACAGCCGAAATCTTATAGCCATAATCTTTAGCATTTGCTCCAGTCATATTGCCCAAAGTATTGAAACTTGCACCATTAGCTGGGTTAATGGCAGATTGACCAATGCTTGTACCCATCGAACCTTTTGCAAAGAGATTTTGGTCGAGTTGCAGCCATAAATACCTTAATTCTTCGGGGGCGTTATTGGTATAAGTGATTTTTTCAGTTGCTGTTATCGACTGTTTTGAGTCGTCCAGTTCAGCCTTGATGTCGTAGTCGGCTTTTTGTTGCCAATAATCTCTCCCAGGGCTACCCGCTGCCGTACGGAAAGTGTTTGGTGTAGGCAATGCCGCTCCTATTTGTTCAAATCGGGTATTGGCATTGTATTCGGTAGTGGCCGCAGGACGTTGGGCTTGAACCACCAAACTACAACTTAGGGTAAGTAGGGTAAAGATGGATAGTTTTTTCATATAAAATGGATGAAGTTTGATTTTATGCGAAGATAGAAAGAAATAATTATTTTTGATGAAGCAAAAAGAAAAAGCTACTCGATAAACAAGTTTCGGAGTAGCTAAAAATCAATATCCTACAAAATTAGAACGCTGATAACGCAGATACAAGTAACGCAGATTCACACAGATGTTTAAATCAGCGTTTATCTGCGTTTGAAAATCAGCGTCATCAGCGTTCTAAAATCTCATTGATTGTCAAACAATGATAAAACATTAGGCATCAACTTCAATGATATTGATTTTTTGGATTTTATCGCCTTGACGAATCGCATCAACAACATCAAGACCTTCAATGACTTTACCGAAACAAGTATGATTACGGTCTAAGTGTTGCGTATTTGAGCGGTTGTGGCAGATAAAAAACTGCGAACCACCAGTATTACGACCACGGTGAGCCATCGAAAGTACACCTTTATCGTGGTATTGGTTATTTCCTGTCAATTCGCAAGGAATTGTATATCCTGGGCCACCAGCACCCGTACCAGTTGGATCGCCACCTTGAATCATAAAGTTTGGAATCACACGGTGGAAAATCAAACCATCGTAGAAACCTTTTTTTGCTAAAGTAACAAAGTTATTTACTGCAATCGGAGCATCTTGCTCATAAAATTCGATTGTCATTGTACCTTTGTCGGTAATCATTTCTGCTTTTAACATACTTTTTTTGAATTTGGTAATTTGTAAAGTTTTATTCTAATTTTAATATTCTATCATCCTATCATTGAATCATTCTCTCATTGGATTTATCCACCAATCGTTGTCATTGATTCTGAAACTACGCTTGTACGACGATTTTCGGCCTCAAAACCATCTTTTGCTCGATTTTGAAGGGCATCATAAATGCGTTGTTTAATTTCTTCATTAGATAATTTCTGACGCATAAAATCTCTTACATTGAAAACACCGTCATCGTACAAACAAGTTCGGAAACTGCCCGTAGGCGTTACACGAATACGATTACAAGTACCGCAGAAAGTGCGACTAAATGCTGCAATTACGCCGACTGTTCCTTTAAAGTTGGGAACATGATAGTTGTAAGAGGTAGAGTTTGGTTCGTCTTGTAATTTGTACAACTCGGGGTGAGCCGAACGAATCAAATCTATAATTCGCTTATAATTCCAAAATTCCATTTGTTCGGGGCGAAGTCCTTCCCCGTTAAATGGCATTTCTTCGATAAATCTCAATGAAACGTTTTGATTGCGAGCTAATTCGACCATTGATAAAATATCTTCGTCGTTTTTGCCCGCCATCACTACCGTATTGATTTTTACTGGAATATCATGTTCGAGAAGTGCTTCGAGTGTTGCCCAAACCTTCGGAAATTCATCTCGGCGGGTAATTTCAAAGAATCGTTGGCGGTCGAGCGAATCAAGGCTAAGATTAACCGAACTGATGCCAATTTTCTTTAATTCTGGCACTAATGGAGCGGTAAGTACACCATTGGTCGTAATATTGATTTTATTGATTCCCTCAATTTCCGACAATTTCCACAGAAAAGGAATAATATCTCGACGAACAAAAGGTTCTCCGCCCGTAATTCTGACTTTACTAATGCCCATTTCGGCCAAAATCGTGCAAAGTCGAATCATTTCTTCGTAGCTCAATAAATGCGGTTTGGGCAAATATTGGATTCCTTCTTCGGGCATACAATAAAAGCAACGCAAATTACAGCGGTCGGTAACGGCCAATCGCAGGTAATTAATGGGTCTTCCGTGATTATCTATGAGCATCAATACGATAAGTAATAGTTACATAACCTATTTATAATCTTTGAGGTTCAAAAATTATTGATGGTTGTTGTTGTTTATTGTTTAAGTAAATAGACAATACTGCATGGTAATTTTTAAATCAGTGTAAATCTGTAAAAATCAGCGTCATCTGCGTTCCTTTTTTGACAAAATTAGCACGCAGATGACACTGATATAGCAGATTACCACAGATTTTTCACTATAAAATAAAAATTGTCATGTAACATTTAAATATACTCTCATTTCGCATAAAAAACCAAAAGAGGCACAGAATTCTCTATGCCTCTTTCGGATATTCTTTTCAAGAAAAGTTTTTAAGCTACTGACTCAGCTAAAACCAAAACTTTATTTTTGGCTGCTTCAACTACGCCACCATCCACAACGAAAGTTTCTTTTTTGCCGTTGGCTTCGATAACTAAGTTTCCTTTAGCGAGTGTGCTAACGATGGGTGCGTGGTTATTCAAAATTTGAAATCCACCGTTGCTTCCTGGTAAAATTACCGAGTCAACAACACCAGCGTAAACTTTCTTATCAGGAGTAATTATTTCTAAGTTCATTTTGCTTCGCAATTAAGAATTAAAAATTGAGAATTAGGAATTACTGATTCCATACATTCTTAATTCTTAATTCTACATTCTTAATTATTTAGACGCTTCTGCGATTAATTTTTCTCCTTTCACAACTGCATCTTCGATAGTTCCTACTAAGTTGAATGCAGCTTCTGGAAGGTGGTCATAATCTCCATCCATGATTTGGTTAAAGCCTTTGATTGTATCGTTGATGTCAACCAAAACTCCTTTCAAACCTGTAAATTGCTCAGCAACGAAGAATGGTTGAGATAGGAAACGCTGTACACGTCTTGCACGTGATACTGTCAATCTATCTTCTTCGGAAAGTTCTTCCAAACCAAGGATTGCAATAATATCTTGTAATTCTTTGTAACGTTGTAAGATATTCTTCACACGTTGAGCTGTGTTGTAGTGAGCATCGCCCAATACTTGTGCCGACAAAATACGTGAAGATGAATCAAGAGGGTCAACCGCAGGATAAATACCTAACTCAGCAATTTTACGACTCAATACAGTTGTTGCATCAAGGTGGGTAAATGTTGTTGCAGGAGCAGGGTCAGTCAAGTCATCGGCAGGAACGTAAACAGCTTGTACTGATGTAATCGAACCACGCTTTGTTGAAGCGATACGCTCTTGCATAGTACCCATTTCAGTTGCCAATGTTGGTTGGTAACCTACCGCTGATGGCATACGACCTAAAAGGGCAGATACCTCAGAACCCGCTTGAGTAAAACGGAAGATATTATCAATAAAGAAAAGGATATCACGACCTTTACCTTCGCCATCACCATCACGGAAGTGTTCGGCTACTGTCAAACCCGAAAGGGCTACACGAGCACGAGCTCCTGGAGGCTCATTCATTTGACCGAAGATAAATGTTGCTTGTGATTCTTTCAAAGCTTCTCTATCTACTACGCTCAAATCCCAGCCACCTTCTTCCATCGAATGTTTGAATTTGTCACCGTATTTAACGATACCAGACTCAATCATCTCACGGAGTAGGTCATTACCCTCACGAGTACGCTCACCTACACCCGCAAATACTGAAAGACCAGCATAAGCTTTGGCAATATTATTAATCAACTCTTGAATCAATACGGTTTTACCAACACCTGCACCACCAAAGAGACCAATTTTACCACCTTTTACGTAAGGAGCAAGTAGGTCAATTACTTTGATACCAGTGAAAAGTACTTCGGTTGCAGTTGCTAAGTCTTCAAACTTAGGAGCAGCACGGTGAATCGACATACCTTTGGTAGTCACTTCGCCCAAACCATCAATCGCTTCACCAACAACGTTGAACAAACGACCTTTGATTTCATCGCCCGTAGGCATCGTGATAGGAGAACCTAAGTGAAGTACTTCCATTCCACGTTGTAAGCCTTCAGTTCCTTCCATCGCAATGGCACGAACTCGGTCTTCACCAAGGTGTTGTTGAACTTCAAGAATTACTTTCTGACCGTTTGCCTTAGTTACTGACAACGCATCAAGAATTGGAGGAATTTGAGAATTTTCGCCTTCAAAACTTACGTCCACTACGGGTCCGATAATCTGAGAGACTTTACCGATATTTGCCATTTATTGAGAATTTTAAATTAAAATCTGAAACGTTGATTTTAGTGTACTCGCATTTCAGCGTGCAAAATTAGATAATCAAGTTCTGAAAAGCAAAACTTGTGACATAGTTTTTGTATTTTTTTTAGAGAAAAGTGCTTTTTCTGCCCTATTTGTTGGAGTAAAAGAGGAAAATTGGTTTAGTAGAAGATTGAAGTTGAACATTTTCTTAGAAAAACAACTTACAGGGTCTATTTATTCGCCTTGAAATTCCTATACTTTATCTCTTTGCTTCGCTTTGTGTATTGAAAAAGCTTAATTTTACAATTGAAGTATAATTTTAATGAAAGTAATCTTCGTTATTTTCGCTTTCACGGTATTTAAGAGAAAATACAAACATTTTTTTTATGACTCTAAAATTTCTTTGTAAGAAATGGTATATTCTTCAGAGTATAGACGCTGATAATCTTTGGCAAATTTCTCATAAGTGCTTTTGGCGAGCGTGTGCTTACCCAAGTGAACTAAAGCTCGGCATTTGAGTGACATCGCAATTTCATCAACCGAATCGAATTTGAAAATATTGTCGGCAATCTCTACAATTTCTTCGGCGTTGTCGTTAATGTTGAGTTTTTTAGAATACGCCAAATATGTATCAATAACTTTGTTGGAGATTTCTCCCTTGAAATCATCAAGCCATTCGTACTCAACGTTTAACAAGAAACCACCACGATTAATAATTTCGGTTAAGATATTTATTTGTTCTACGCTCAGTGTTTTCTTAGTAGTTGTGAGTTTCTGAAATTCAAAATAGTCAATATAGACAAGGTTTGGGTCGAATATGATTTTCCAGTTTCCTGTATCCTTAGTAATTTCAATCGTTGGTAATTGCTCAAAAATACTTTTCAACTTTGTAATATTGACCGAACGATTATTTCTGGCACTATTGGTGGTTTTATCGAACCAAAACATTTCATTCAACTGAGCTGAGTTTACACCTTTTCCCCATTTAATTGAATGAAGAAGCAGGTACAAAAACATTTCTTTGAGCAATGGCGTAAACTGATTGGTTATATTTACCCCTTTACCATTTAAAAACTGAAAACCACCGAATAGTAATATTTGCCCCTTATTGAAATCCTCTTTTGGGTCTATGCCAATTATTTTATCTTCAGTAATAATTTTAGTCTCAACAATTACTTTCTCTTCGGCTGTTGTTGGGCTAAATTGTTGATTTATATTTTCTCTCTTTTTTCTGAGGTAAAACAGTCCTATTAAAAAAGTAATTATCAAAAAAGGTAAGGCATAAAGTATATTTTTGACCAAGTTTTCTGAGAAATTACTCTTCTCTTTGGCTACAACTGGAAGATTTGAGGGTGGAAAATCAAGTGAATAAATGGTGATTTCGGTTGAGTCGGCGGGTGGACGTTCGTGGAAACTTGTTACGCAGAAAAGCTTTGAGTTAGATTCATCAAAAAATAAATCTGCCGTGCTTGCTACATCCAAAAACTTGTACGGAATTTCCTTCGAGATTGGCATAATCTCAGGTTTAGACAACGAACCTTCGATAAGTTGAAGACTTGAGTTAAATTTTAGTTGGTTGTAAATCAGGCCATAGAAAGAGTCATTTTCTTTATTGATAATTAGCGAAGAGGCCACCGCAAAAGGACTTTCTGGCACTTTCAAATCATAGATCTTTCGGGCAGAGTTTGTTTCCCAGTCAATCTCAAATAAATCGTAATAATTTTGTGGATTTAGACCTTGATCGCCCGTTTTTGAGCCAAACCCTCCAAAAATATATGATTTTGTGGCGGTTTTATTTCCCAGTCCAAACATATAACGAGGTTCAATCACATCACCTTTTAGGGTCAGATTTGACCAAGTATTGGTTTGAAATGAGTATTTTTGGATAAGGTTTTTGTATTTATATTGTCCGTAACCGCCAATCAGAGCAATGGCAGAATCGTTGGGATATACAAACTTGTTATGATGCCAATATTCGGTAAGAGTATATTTTTCGTTGGGCGAAATATCCCAAGAATTATTGTTTGAATGATAGTTGAAAAGCTTTTTTTCGTTAAGTCTGATGTTAATATGCCTATTTTTTGATGTTAAAAACAGGCCTAAATCTCCAAAAGTGAATTTTTTGTGCTTTTGTAAAAAATCTTTTGAGCTTAGAGAATCGTTTAGTGTTTTATAAAAAAAAGATTTTTGGTCAGTATTGATGATAAATTTTTTCTGATTAGAATCGAAACTAAAACTTATATTTCCTTTTACCTTAATCTTAGTAAGTTGTTTCCATTCATAATGTTTGCGGAGTAGCCATTGGGCATTTTTAGTGATAGCTTTTTGCCCACCAACAATATCAACTGTTTCATTGCCAAAAATTTCTTTCAATGGCCAGTGGTGTGTAGTTTCCGTACCTGATTTAAGAATGATATTGCGTACATACATCGGAAGGCCATCGCTTGTCAAGAATTTTGGGTTTGAACATTCCCCAAAATAAACTTTGAAACATTGATTAAATCGGAATGGGATATTTCCTGCACCCAGAAGTTTATTATTGCAAAAAATTTGTAGTTGATTATTTTGAATTTTTATTCTAAACTGACTCCATTTAGAATATAACGAAGCAGAATCTAACTGTTGATTGAGTTTTATGTCTGTATCGCCCGAAATTATTCTAAAATTTTGTTGTTTTCCCTGCGAGTCAGATTGAAACAGCAGGTCAATATTTTTATCTTCTTGGGTGATAATTCTGAATACATAACCAAAATATGAACTGACTTTTGGTTTAAATTTTAGTTCAAAGCTTAAATCGAGGCTACTATTGGAGCAAATAGCTTCATCATTGCCCAATACTAATGTTGTTCGTTTATCTGTTACAACCTCATGCCCTAAAAACTCTAACCCATATTCTTGTCCGATTGTGTCGAAGAACAAAAATTGGATAAGTGAAAACAAAATACAAAATATTTTTAGTTGATAGGTTAGTTTGGGCATTGTGTATAAATAGATAAATGAACCTTGAAATTTAACCACAAATTTATCAGCCTTACGAATAATGCGTATAGAATCTGTAAATAAACATATTTTTTAATAATATTGTCTAATATTTTAAAAAATATTAGTATTAAATCAGCAACAAATTTACACATTTTGTTTTAAGTAGTCATTTGTTTATATTTGGGATATACAAAACGCCGTGTTCAACTAAAATAATGACTCCAAAAGACATTCTACTCCATTTAAGGCTGCCATTTTCATTTTTCTTGATGCCTGTTTACTGGTTTGCTATCAGTCAAACTCCGAGTCCGGATAAATCAAAGGCATTTTGGATTCTTATAATCCTTCATGTTTTTATTTATCCTGCCAGTAATGCATATAATAGCTATTTCGATAAAGATGAGGGTAGTATTGGTGGCCTCGAAAAACCACCTGCTGTCGATAAAAAACTCTTCTGGGTTTCGTGGATAATTGATGTGTTCGCAGTAATTATTAGTCTGGTGGTGCTTGATTGGGTGTTTGCACTGATGATTTTTGTTTATGGATTAGTATCAAAGGCATATAGCGATGATAAAATTCGACTAAAAAAATATCCAATTTTAAGTTGGTTTATTGTTGGTTTGTTTCAGGGGGCATTTACTTATTTTTCGGTGATAATGGTTTTTGACAAAGATATTGAGCATTTGAAATCTCAAATTTTACCTTCTATAATAAGTACACTAATGCTGTGGGCGGTTTATCCGATGTCGCAGATTTATCAGCATGAAGAAGATGCCAAGCGTGGCGACACCACAATGAGTATTTTGCTCGGTATCAGAGGAACTTTTGTGTTTACGGCTCTTGTATTCTCAATTGCCTTTACTGGTTTTTTCTTTTATTTCAGTCAGGCAGACTTTGTCACTTTATTGATTTTTAATCTGCCAACGCTTGCTTTTTTCGGTTGGTGGTTTCTGAAAACATTAAAAGATAAAGATCAGGCAAATTTCAGAAATACAATGTGGCTCAATTTGCTTGCTTCGGTTTGCCTAAATGGTTTTTATATTTGGTTGTGTGTGAAATAAAAACGTAGGTTTTAATCTTGTTTAACTCCTGTCCGAAAATGAAAAAAGGTTGTCAGCAGAGCATACAACCTTTTTGAACCTTCCTCTTTTTTAACCAAAAACCACAGGATGACTGAAGTCATCAAAAAAATATTATTTAGAAAGCATAAGCATACATATAAAGCTTATCTTTCAATTCCTTTCTTGCAATGTGTATTCTGTTTTTCACAGTGCCAATCGGAATGCTTAGTTTCTGAGCAATCTCGTGGTATTTAAAACCCTTAAAGTGCATCATAAATGGTTGTCTATATGCTTCGTCAAGGGTTTCTACTGCATTATTTATATCTTCCATCGCAAACGATGAATAAGCATCATTATCAACCAAACTTTCAGTACTATTGATATAATGAAGATTATCGGTTGTATCAATAAAAGTATTTTTTCTTACCATACGTTGATAGTTCGTGATGAACGTATTTTTCATAATGGTATAAAGCCATGCTTTCAAGTTTGTGCCATCTGAATATTTATCACGATTCAAGAATGCTTTCATGAGCGTATCTTGTAATAAATCATTGGCATCTTCGTGATCTTTTGTTAACCTCATGGCAAAAGGTTTCAATGACTTTGATGTTTTTGATATAGCGTAGTTGAATTCGATAGCAGTCATAGTTTGTTTATGTTTGTTGATGTAAAGTTAAACAAAAAATAAATACGAAAACAAGTGTTTGTGTAAATAATTTTCAAAAATATTAAACAAATTATTAATACCTTAAAACGTTAATTAATAGATGTTTTATATGAAAATTACATAGTTTTTTTCTTTCGCTCGTTTTTTGTAAATATATTTTTTGTTTAATATAATAGTGATAATGATAAACAAAATATGCAGATCTAAATAAACATATACGTTGAAACGTTAGATTTAGATTTTTCTGAAGCCATTTTTTTTCTAAATTTGATTGAACAAACTTCTATTCAACTATAATTATGTTAAAACTCGGATTTGTAAGTGCGATTCTGGCCGATTTTGGCTTTGAACACGTAGTAGATTTTGCATCAAAACATGGTTTCTCATGTCTTGAAATGATGTGCTGGCCTAAAGAGGGTGGCGAAACTCGCCGTTATGCTGGAGTAACGCACATTGATGTCGATAAACTTGATGCTCAACAAGTAAAATACATTCAATCGTTTTTGCACGAAAAAAACGTCAGTGTTTCGGGCTTAGGTTATTATCCGAACCCGCTTGATGCCGATAAGAAGAAATCAGAATTTTATATTGAGCATATCAAAAAGGTAATCAGGGCTTGCAATACACTTAATATTCCAGTAATGAATACCTTCATTGGGCGTGACCCAAAGAAAAATATTGAAGAGAATCTCAAGATATTTAAGAAACTGTGGAAGCCAATCATCGAAACAGCCGAACAAGAAGGTATAAAAATTGGCATCGAAAACTGCCCAATGTTTTTTACGAACGATGAATGGCCGGGTGGGAAAAACTTGGCAATCAGCCCAGCAGTATGGGACAGAATGTTTGAAACTTTCAAAACGCCACTTTTCGGATTAAATTATGACCCATCGCACATGATTTTTCAAATGATGGACGAAATCAAACCAATTTATCAATACAAAGAGCGTTTGCATCACATTCACTTGAAAGATGTAAAGGTTTATTACGATAAACTGGATAGGGTCGGAATTTTGGCGAATCCGCTCGAATATCATTCGCCAAAACTCGTAGGTTTGGGTGATGTGCGTTGGGGGAAGTTCTTTGCTGCACTGACAGATGTGCGTTATCGTGGCCCAGTAGTAATTGAAGTTGAAGACAAAGCCTACGAAGGAAGCCCCGATGATATTACAAAGGCAATTCTGCAAAGTAGAAATTATATCAGACAATTTTTGCCATAAATTCAATGAGTAAATAACTAAAAAGCCTTCAAAATATATACATTTTGAAGGCTTTTTACATTTACCATTAATCATTTTGCATTAAACATTTCTATCAATGTCCTCCGCCCATTGGCACATTTACATCGCCATCTACTTTCTTAGCCTTGATGAGCATTGTTGCTCCTGCGGCAATCAGTAAAAGTACTCCTGCAAACGTAATGGCTTTTCCAGGGTCATTATTCAAGAAATTTTTCAGAATATACCCAAAAGTAAGTGTTTGAATCAACATCGGAATCACAATCATCATATTAATAATTCCCATATAAACGCCGTAGCGTTCTTTCGGAATTTCACCCACTACAATTAAATATGGAATTCCCATCATACTTGCCCAACCAATTCCAAAACCCGTAATGGCAGGGAAAAGTAAATATTTGTTTTCAATCATCGGAAAGGCCAGAAAGCCAATTCCTGCCAAAATCAAACAGAAAGTGTGTACGAGTTTTGGTGAGTATTTTTTTGCAAAATAAACCAAACTAAATGCCACCAGAAACATTACTATATTATACCAGCCATTTACTAAACCTGTCCAACTAACGGCTTCATTATAAACAGGATTATCCTGATAAGTTGTAGTTTTCCAAACCGATTGTGCAATACTTTTTGAAGAATTCTGCCAATAACAAAACAAAGCATACCACTGAAATAGATAAACTAAAGCCAGTTGCCACATAACTTTTGGCATTTCTCTGATAGCCTGCGGAATATCAACAAATGGAGTTAGAATACTCATTGGAGTGGCTTTCATTTCGGCAAGTTCTTCTTCACTTGGTGGAATTTCGGCGGTTGTACGCATACTCCACCAGACCGAGCCAATCGAGCAAGCTGCACCCAAAAAGAAGGAAGCATAAACCCAAGTAGGTAAAGAACCAGTTGTGCCTAAAAATATCAGAGGGAAGATAAAAATCGAAAGATTTACTAAAGTTTGCCCTAAACCAGTAAAGAAACTTTGTGCCTGAAAGCCCGTAGGTTGTTGCGAAGCATCGAGTTTATCGGCAATGAATGCTCGGTAAGGTTCCATTGCGGTATTGTTGCCTACATCCAAAATCCAGAGAAGACCAGCGGCCATCCATAATGTACTGCTAAACGGATAAAGCAAAAGGGCTAAACTACACATCAATGCTCCAACAAAAAAATATGGTTTACGACGACCAAAACGAGGCGACCAAGTTTTATCGGACATAGCACCGATAATTGGCTGAATCAAAAGACCAGTCATTGGGCCAGCTAAATTGAGCAGCGGAATTTCGTCGGGACTTGCCCCCAAGAAATCATAAATAGGGTTTACAGCACTTTGTTGAAGACCAAAACTATACTGAATGCCAAAGAATCCGACATTCATATTAATGATTTGTGCAAAGGTCAGTTTAGGTTTTGAAAACTGCATTAGGTAAGGTATTAGGTTAAAGTATTAATTGCACAAAGTAAAGAAAAAATTTAATTTTTCTGAAAGATTTCTTGTAAATCAGAATAAAATCAAAGAAAACTAAATCCTATATTTCCTAAAATCGCTTAATTGTGTCTTACTTTTTTGTGGTAGGAAACTCATCAATCCCAAGTGTAGTCAATAACGGATTTAGTGTTTTTGTTGTGATAATTACCTGAAAAAACTTCACTTTCATTGCATCAAAATCGCATACAAATTTATTCTTTACTTTGAGGGTTCGATAAACTGCCGTGTAGTTTACCTTCTTTTGTTCCCAGCCATTTACCGCCAAATTGCTTTGCACACACTCAATTGCTCGTTTAAGGTTTGAAAAATACACCACAAAAGGTTCTCGTTTCCGAACCTCGCTCAATGAGCCGATATAGTTTATAGTTACTTCGTATATGATTGACTGACGCATGGAAATCAATGAGAGAATGATAGAGTTGATGAATAAGTGAATAATTTTATGAATAAGTGTGGCCACATTCTCAATATTCCACCTGTTTTCTTGGAGAATGTAAAAATAAATCTTTTTTGAAAAATTATCTAATTATTTTTCAAGTACGAAACTTTGTCTATACGTTCGGCGTTTTTATGTCATGCTTGTAATACAAAAGAGCCTCGCAGTTATCTGCAAGGCTCTTTTGTATTTCTCGTTTTTATCTTCGCTACTTATCATTTATCATGATGGGCGTATTTCCTTTTCCTCCCATAATAATCACTTTCGAGTTCGGCGAAGTAGCAATTTCTTTTTGAGCTTTAATCATTTCGTACTGTAATTGTTTGTCAGTCAAAGTAGTAGTAATGATTCTTTGATAGTCCGAAATACCTTGTGCCTCTACACGCTTACGTTCAGCTTCTTGCTTTTCTTTCTGCAATACAAACTGCATTTTTTGTGCTTCTTGCTCGGCATTAATTTTCGATTCGATAGTTTTCTTGACAGATTCTGGCAAATTGATGTTTCTGACCAATAATTGTTCTAAAACTAAGCCACGAGACTTGAAATCTGCTTCGATAGCCTTGAAGATTTTTCCTTGAAATTCGTCTCTTTTAGTCGAATACAAAGCTACTGCCTCATAATATGCCGAAATATCTCGAATACGTGTACGGGTAATCGGACGCACGATAACGTCTTCATAATTTGCTCCAATTTTTTTCAAAATGGTAGGGGCTTGGTCGGGTTGCACTCTGTAAAGTACAGTTAAGTCAATCACAACCTCCAAACCATCAGACGAAAGTACTCGAATGGCATCATCGCCTTGTTGTTTACCTTCATCATGAACGCCCGACATGGTATAGTTTTGCGTACGAGTGTCGAACTCAGTCACATCAACTAAAGGATTAATAAAATTCAAGCCACTTGTGAGCGTGCCTTCTTGAACTTTACCAAAAAGCGACTGTACCCCAACTCGTCCTGCATCAATCTGCTTGATGGCCGAAGAGGCAAAGCCTAAAATAATGATAATAAGTCCCACGAATTTGAGCGGGCGAGAAAAACGAGAAAATTGTAAGGAAGGAGTATTGATAGCAAATGCCACTATCAAAATAATTGCTCCGATAACGACTAAAAACATGGTTTTCTGACGGTTTAGATATAGTTTATGCTTTGCTTACGAAAGAATTTCTGAACAAAAGCGTGGCAAACGTACAGCAAGTTGGCAGATATTATCCAAGATTTATATGAATGGTTATTTCTGATTTGCGATATGGTTTATTTCTGTGATAAAGCGTAGAAATGATAAATCAGAGAATTAATACGTTGATTATAAGAGTTTTTGTGAAAACATTCAACTTATCCACAATTGTATCCGCTTGCTAATTTTTGATGTTGTGTAAACGGTAGCATACTAAATATGGTACGTTTTTTAGACTAAGATAGTCAGGGTAAATTTTTTCAAATACTGAAACAATTTACGTGCTTTCTTGTTTTCCATGAACGATAAGTACCGAGCTATTAATTTTTAGATAGCTCGGTCTTTTTTTATCGTAAATATCGTTTTCTGAGCAATTGCATCATATATACATTTATTGCCCATTGGTCGGCTACTGGTTGTTGAGTATATGGTAAAGTTGGCAAATAATTAGGTGGGCCAAATTCGGTCAAAATGGTCATAGTTTCACCTGCTTTCATTTTTCTTTCCAAAACTTTATCCCACCATGCAAAGTGTGCTTTTACGGTACTTTCCCATTCGGGAGCTCTTGGGTCATTGACTTGTGGACCTTCTTGATGCCCAATACGAGCGTGTAGGTGTTCTACTCGTTCCAGTGCCATCGAAACTGTCTCGGCTTGGTCTTCAAGTAAAGACTCATGTACATTACACCAATGTGAAATATCAAGCGTTAGGTGTAAAGCGGGATTTTTTTCAATAAAGTTTCGTGCAATATGAGCCGCAAACATAATTCGCCCTCGGTGGGTTTCGTGGCAAATCTTAATTCCAGTCTTGGCCGATGTTTCGGTCGTATGGTCAATGAAAAGTTTACTTTGCTCGTACGTGAAAAAATCTTTCCCACTATGACAATTAATATACAAAGGCTTCTTGGCCGACTGTGTTGAGGCGGCATTAATTGCTTTTTTGAAACTTTCAAGATTAATGGCTGGATCTTTATGGCCAGAGCCGCATAAGTAGCCAATTTCTAAATCATGCTTTTCGAGAGCTGCAAAAAGTTCTTTTTGGTCTTTGGCTTCGTTTGGCCACCACATTTCGATACCATCATAGCCTTCCTTCTTGGCAGCAGCACAAAAGGCATCGAGCGAACCACTCCAGCCCCAGTTAGTAGCCATTATTTTTAGTTGAAATTTGGAGTCAACATTTGATAGCAAAGGTTTTTCTTGTGCCAGCGTTTCGACCGATGAAAGCAATGCACTCGTAGCAGTTAGACTTATAAATTCTCGACGTTTCATATATTTAATTATGAATGAGTGAATGTTTTGCACTTTTTGCTGGGGGTCGGTACCCGAGCGAAGTCGAGGGTCAAAAAATCTTCATCCACTTACCTTGTTCTTTCATTACCAATTCAATTACTTCACGCACGGCACAATCTCCACCTTTACGAGTTGAATTGAAAGCTGCAACTTCGATGATTTCTTCAACGGCATCGGCTGGGCAAGCAGATAATACTTCTCGGTGCTTCATGATTTCCCAATCGGGCAAATCATCCCCCATAAATACAATCTCATCGGCCGAAAGATTATTATCGGTAATATATTTATCAAAAACGCTTAATTTTTGGTCGGTATTAACGCCCAGAAAAATATCCTTTATGCCCAAAGGCGAGAGTCTTTCTCTAATACTTTCTTCTTTTCCGCCCGAAATAATCGCAATTCTAAATCCCGAACGGATGGCTTTTCCGAGAGCGTAGCCATCTTTTACATTAAATACACGAGCCAATTCTCCACCACGTAGGGCAATAACAGTTGCGTCGGTAAGAACACCATCAACATCAAAAATAAAAGTTGTAATTTTTCGGAGCTGAGATTTGAGTTTAATATCCATGAAATTAGGTTTAGGTCATTCAAAAATAATCTGCATAAAATTCGCATAAATTCGTTTAATTCGTGCATCTGTGTAGCATTATTTTTATGTTTGAACGAATAAACCCTAAACTCAAAGAAATTTTTAAACGCCGTTGTATAAAAGTGTTTTTTGCTTTTATTGTTGTGACGGCGGTGTTAAATCTTTTTTTTCCTCCGAAAGTCAAAGTTCCATATTCTACACTTATTACCGATAAAAAAGGAGAAATTTTACACGCTTTTTTGAGTACAGATGAAAAATGGCGAATGTTTGTAGAACTGAAAGAGATAACACCGACACTACGAAAAGCCATTTTGGCGAAGGAAGACAAATATTTCAATTATCATTTTGGGGTCAATCCGATTGCTATTTTTCGAGCGGCGTTCAATAATGTTACAAAAAATCGTAGAACTTCGGGGGCGAGTACAATCACTATGCAGGTGGTCAGAATGTTAAACCCCGATGAGCGAACGTACTGGAATAAAATCTCCGAAATTATTCGGGCAATTCAACTCGAAATCTTTTATTCTAAAGACGAAATCTTGCAAATGTACCTCAATTTGGTACCTTATGGCTCAAACATCGAAGGTATAAAATCGGCTTCGTATCTGTATTTTCAGAAATCACCCGATAGATTGAGTTTGGCTGAAGTAACTACACTGGTAATTATTCCAAATCGACCAACAAGTTTGCGATTGGGAACGAAAAATCCACTAATCGTTGAAGAACGCAATAAATGGCTCAAACGATTTCAACAAGCGAAAGTGTTTGATATTCAGCTGATTAACGATGCTTTGCGAGAGCCTTTGACTGTGGCACGCCACGAAGCACCGAAAGATGCTCCGCATTTATCGCTTAGGCTCAAAAAACAGTTTGCTGATGAAGCCATTATACATTCGAGCGTCAGCAAAGCCACGCAAACGAAGGTTGAGCAGATGGTGGCAAATTATGTAAATCGTACACGAGCGATGAATATCAATAATGCCGCTGTGTTGGTAATCAATAACGAAACCATGCAAGTAGAGGCATACGTTGGTTCGGCTGGGTTTAATGATAAACTTGATGGTGGACAAGTGGACGGTGTGCAGGCAATTCGCTCGCCAGGAAGTGCCTTAAAACCACTTTTGTATGCTACCGCTTTCGATAAAGGAATTATTACGCCTAAAAATATCATCAACGATGTGCCGACCAATTTCAATGGTTTTGAACCCGAAAATTTCGACCGAAAGTTTAACGGAAAGGTTTCCGTTGAGTTTGCTTTGGCTAATTCGTTGAATATTCCTGCCGTAAAAGTGGTAAAAGATTTAGGTAAAACAACGCTGATTGAACAACTCAAAAAGGCTGATTTTCAGACAGTTAAAAAACAAGAAAAAGATTTAGGGCTTTCAATCGTACTTGGTGGTTGTGGCGTAACGCTCGAAGAAATGACCCAGATTTATGCTGCCTTTGCCAATGACGGAAATTGGCAGAAGTGTAGCTTTTTGAGCATTTCCCCTCCTTTTTTCAAGGAGGGGTGTCCTGACGAAAGTCGGACGGGGTGGTTATTAGGGCATAGCAATTTGAAAAAGCAAGATAGTTGGAGCGAAACCACCCCGTCAAAATTCGGCTTCGCCAGAATTTTGCCACCCCTCCTTGAAAAGGAGGGGAAACAGAAGATTACAGAAAATCTTGTTTCCCCATCAGCCACTTATCTAATCACCGAAATTTTAGCTCAAATTAAACGTCCAGATTTACCCAATAATTTTGATTATACTTATCGTTTACCAAAAATTGCTTGGAAAACAGGCACATCGTTTGGTCGTCGTGATGCTTGGAGTATTGGTTATAATAAAAAATATACGGTTGGAGTTTGGGTTGGAAATTTTTCGGGCGAAGGCGTTCCCGAATTGAGCGGAGCAGAGATTGCCACGCCTTTGCTTTTTCAAATTTTTAATACGATTGATTATAATACTTCGAGCGTTTGGTTTCGTCAGCCAAAGGAAGTTGTATCTCGGCAAGTTTGTGCCGAGTCAGGTGACCTCCCAAGCGAATATTGTAGTAATAAAATTTTAGATTATTCTATCAAAAATATCTCGCACACACGAAAGTGTACGCATCTCAAGAAATTTTATGTAAACCTTTCAGAATCAATGAGTTATTGTACGCAGTGCTTGCCAGTAGATGGATACAAAGAAAAACTTTACAGCAATCTCGCTCCCGAATTGATTAGTTTTTATGAATTAAAACACATTCTTTACGAAAAGATTCCGACCCATAATCCGAATTGCACGAGGTTTTTCAAAACAGCTAATAATGCACCGATTATTACCAATCCGAATAATGGAAGCGAATATTATCTGAGCCAAAATGATACGCAACAAATGCAGTTGGCGTGTCAGACAGCTAATGATGTGCGAGACGTTTATTGGTACATCAACGACCGACTATTACAAAAAACATCAGCTAATAAGCCAGTTTTTTTTACACCAAGTCTCGGTAAACTAAAAATATCTTGCACAGATGATAAAGGCAGAAGTAGTAGTATTTCGGTAATGGTGAAAGGGGAGTAAGTAGGACAAGGTTGTTCGCAACTCCGATTCCAACTTGTCAAATCGAAGAAAAAAGCACGTAAATTGACAATTTATAACGATTATTTAGATTCAAGAACCTTGTTGAATAATAACATTTATTGGTTATTTTTGACAAATAAACAGATAAGCGTATGTTAATCGCAGAAAAATCAAGGCAACGAAATAAAGCTAAAGCCATTCCCGAAAGCCTCATTTATGAAATCATAGATGGGAAACCGTTCTACTATGATGGTTATAAAGATGTTTTGGCAAATAAAAAAACAAGTGAAGAAATTATGGGTGCAAGTGGCTTACAATCTTACATTATATATTACCTTCTCAAGGTTTTATACGCAAAACTTGATGACAGAAAGTATCGTTTTTTAACTAATGAAATAGGTACTCACCTTGACAAAAACAATAATCTTTCGGGTGATATATACATCTATGATAAACAAACTCTTTCTCCCGATAAAATTAACACCCATTACGTAGAAGTTGCACCAAAAATTGCCATTGAGATAGATATTCGTATAGATTTATCTGATGAAAAAGACTTTGGTTATGTTTTTACCAAAACTCATAAATTACTTGATTTTGGTGTGGAAAAGGTATTGTGGATATTCACTAAACATCAGAAAGTAATGGTTGCTACAAAAGACCAAGATTGGCTAACTAAAAACTGGAATCAAGAAATAGAGTTGCTTGATGGTGAGTATTTTAATATCGGTAAATTTTTGGCAGATGAAGGTGTAGAGCAGTAGGGAAAAAATATTTAAAACTGGACATAACAAAAAAGGCTTCTCGTAAGGGAAGCCTTTTTTGTGTTATTGCTTAGAAACTAATTAAGCTTCTGCCTCAGCATCAGCTGCGGCATCTTTTTTCTTAGAAAGTTTCTTTTTCTCGCCTTCTACCATTGCATCTTTCAATGCAGAAAGAGCTGAAAGGTCGCCAAGAGTTGATTTCTCTTCAGGAGCAGATGCTGCTACTTCTTTTCCACCTTTTTTCTTAGCTTCTTTTGGAGCTTCTTCTTTTGGAGCTTCCCAAGTTTTAGAGTGAGAAAGCATGATTTTCTTCTCTTCTTTGTGGAATTCCAACACTTGGAATGTCAATTTCTCGCCAACTTCAGCTACCGAACCATCAGCTTTCGCTAAGTGCTTCAGTAAAGCATATCCTTCGATTCCGTATGGAAGTTCAAGTGTTGCTTGTTTGTCATTTTTAGAGATAATTGTACACTCTTGGTCTGAACCTACTGTGAAGATATGCTCAAATGTATCCCAAGGGTTTTCTTCTAAGTGTTTGTGGCTAAGAGCTAAACGACGGTTTTCGCCATCTAATTCTAATACCATTACTTCAAGAGCATCACCAACTTTTACAAAGTCAGATGGGTGTTTGATTTTCTTAGTCCAAGACAAGTCAGATACGTGAACTAAACCATCAATACCTTCTTCTAATTCTAAGAAAATACCGAAGTTAGTCATGTTACGTACAGTACCAGTGTGTTTTGTGTTCACTGCATACTTGTTGATAAGGTCTTGTTTAGTCCAAGGGTCTTCAGTCAATTGCTTGATACCCAATGACATTTTACGCTCTTCACGGTCAAGAGTCAATACAACAGCTTCGATTTCGTCACCGATTTTCAAGAAATCAGACGGGTTACGTAAGTGTTGTGACCATGACATTTCTGAAACGTGGATTAAACCTTCAACACCTGGTTTCAATTCTAAGAAAGCACCGTAATCAGCGATGTTTACGATTTTTCCTTTAACTCTTGAACCGATTGATAATTCAGCAGCCAAAGAATCCCAAGGATGAGACTCCAATTGCTTCATACCTAACGAAATACGTTTCTTGTCTTCGTCAAAGTCTAAAACTACAACTTTGATACGTTGGTCAAGTTTCAATAATTCGTTCGGGTGGTTGATACGGCCCCAAGAAATATCAGTGATGTGCAATAAACCATCTACGCCACCAAGGTCAATGAATACCCCGAAGTTAGTGATATTTTTAACCACACCTTCCAATACTTGTCCTTTCTCAAGGTTAGTAAGGATAACCTGACGTTGTGTTTCGAGGTCTTTCTCGATAAGAATTTTGTGTGAAACTACTACGTTGTCGTTAGTATGGTTGATTTTCACAACCTTAACTTCCATTTTCTTACCAACGAAAATATCAAAGTCACGAATTGGTTTCACGTCAATTTGTGAACCTGGCAAGAATGCCTCAATTCCATAAATATCTACAATCAAACCACCTTTTGTACGGCGTTTTACTAAAGCGTCGATAATTGCATCTTCAGTAAATGATTTTTCGATGTTGCTCCAAGCAGTCAATACTCTTGCTTTTTTGCGAGAGATAACCAATTGGCCCATTGCATCTTCTTGTTTTTCGATGAAAACTTCCACTGTATCACCTACTGCAAGGTTAGGAAGGTCACGGAATTCAGAAGTCGAAACTAAACCGTCTGATTTAAAACCGATGTTAAGCAATACTTCACGGTCAGTGATACCCACTACCGTTGCCATTACTACATCTTTTTCTGTTACATTAGCAAGCGTCTCTGAGTAGAGTGCTTCTAATTTTGCTTTTTCGTCGGCTGAGTAGCCTCCGCCAATACCTCTTTTGGTGACCTTATCCCAGTCGAAATCTGCAATTTGTGCTGCCATAATATGTTGATTTTTAGCTCTTTGTACATCAACTCGTCGAGCTGCCCGAGTTGAAAATGGTTGAAAATAAAGTGTTCCTTTGCAAAAAGGAGTGCAAAATTACTAAAAATTCTGTAAAAACAACCATTTTAAGTCGAATATTTTTGGTTAAGAAGCTGATTTTCAGTGGAAAATATGGATTGAATATAGTTTTTTCTCATATTTCATCTCTCATATCTCGCAACACAACTATCTTTGCGGAAAAAGCAAGAATTGTGGTAAAAAATTATCCTTTATATTCGCACGAATATTTTATGGCTAAAGCACTCGACTTAGCAATTCAAGCAGGCGAAGCTGGCGAAATACCTGTGGGAGCAATCGTAGTGGCTGGTGGAAGTAAAATTATCGGAAAAGGAAGCAACCAAACCGAACAGTTAAATGATGTAACTGCCCACGCCGAAATCATAGCCATTACGGCCGCAACGCAGTTTTTGGGAGCGAAATATTTGAAAGATTGTACGCTCTACGTAACGCTTGAGCCGTGCGTGATGTGTGCAGGAGCATTACATTGGTCGCAAATTGACCGTATTGTTTTTGGAGCTTCGGACTCAAAAAGAGGTTTTGCTCGTGTTAGTCCGCCGATACTTCACCCTAAAACGAGTGTTGTAAAAGGCATTTTAGAAACCGATTGCGAAATGCTTCTAAAGAATTTTTTCAAAGGTTTGCGAACATAAAATTGAAAGTTAGCGTTTACGGTTTAGTGTTGATATAAACAGCGTAGCATAAAATTATAATCTAATATTTTAAATTTTGTTTCAAAAATGGCATATACACTCGAACCCCTACCGTATGCAAGTGACGCTTTAGAGCCACACTTCGACAAAGCAACCATGGAAATTCACCATGACCGTCATCACCAAGCTTATGTAACAAACCTCAACAATGCAATTGCTGGTACAGAAATGGAAAGCCTTTCATTGAAAGAGTTATTAGCAAATATTAGTAAATATCCAGCACCAGTTCGTAACAATGGTGGCGGACATTTCAACCACGATTTATTCTGGAATATTCTTTCGCCAAATGGTGGAGGCGAGCCTTCAAGCACATTGGGTGCAGCCATCGACGAAACTTGGGGTTCGTTGGCTAACTTTAAAGAAGAATTCAAGAAAGCAGCAATTGGTCGCTTTGGTTCAGGTTGGGCATGGCTTTGTGTTGACGACCAAGAAAAACTTTTCATTACATCAACTCCAAACCAAGACAATCCTTTGATGGATGTTGCCGATAAAAAAGGTATTCCAGTTTTAGGCTTAGATGTTTGGGAACACGCATATTATTTGAAATTTCAAAACAAACGCCCTGATTATATTGATTCTTTCTGGAATGTAGTTGACTGGGATGAAGTACAAAAACGTTATTCAAATGCGAAAAGAGTAATTCCAAACGCATAAGAATGTTTAAATTATAAAAAAGGGTAGATTTCTAAGATGAAATCTACCCTTTTTTTGCTTAAAAATGAGAGATTTGAAATATTATGGTGATATTAACATTTGCCGAGAAATAAATAAACAAAATTTATTTAATTAATTTTGCGACTTAATACTTAGTTTTGTGTTTTATTTAACGCCATTTTATTCATAGGCAGCTACAAAATGAATCTAAAAAAACAACTCATTCAGTCGATTATTAAACTTTCTATATTTACTTTTATTAGCCTTTTAGGGTTTTCAAGTGTTTTTGCTCAAAATGTTGATGAGCTATCTGATGACCAAATTCAGCAGTTCATGAAGCAAGCACAAGAAAGCGGCATGACAGAAGAACAACTCATGGCAGCAGCAGCAGCTAAAGGTTTTGGTTTGGCTGATATTACTAAGTTTAAGGAAAGAATGACAAAACTTCAATCTGATAAGAGAGGGGCTGTCAATGTAAACACTACTGATACAGAAAGAAGGTTGAATGATACTACTACTATAAAAATAGACAAAGAGGCGAAGCCAAAAGCGAAAGAAGATAGCTCACAAATTAGGCGAGAAAAATACTTTGGTTTGAATATATTTAACAATAAGAAAATAACTTTTGAGCCAAATTTGAGAATACCAACTCCGAAAAATTATATCTTAGGAACGGGTGATGAATTAAATATTTCTATCACGGGTTTTGCTGTGCAAACATACAAAGCAAAAGTTTCTCCCGAGGGAACAGTACAATTAGATATTCTTAGCCCCATTTATGTAAGCGGACTAACGATTGAGCAAGCCCGTGAAAGAATTATTAATAGATTGAAAAGTCGCTTTGCAGGTCTCAATAATTCTGGCGGTGGATTATACGCTGATGTAACTCTGGGGAATATTAGAAGTATTTCGGTAACCGTTATTGGCGAGGCTCTTCAACCAGGAACTTTTACTATACCATCTCTCGCAAATGTATTCAATGTTCTTTATGCTTGTGGTGGACCATCTGAAATAGGCTCACTCAGAAATATAGAAGTTTTTCGAAATGGTAAAGTGATTAGAACATTAGACGCTTATGATATATTACTTCATGGCGACCAAAAAGATAATATTATTCTTCAAGACCAAGATATTATTCGTATTCCTTATGTTGATGCTCGTGTGAGTATTTTGGGAGAAGTAAGAAATCCTAAAATTTTTGAGGTTAAAAAAGGAGAGACATTTAAAGATGTTTTGGCTTTTGCAGGTGGTTTAAAAGAATTAGCTTATTCAAAAACAATATCCTTAGAAAGAGCTACCCCAACCGAGAAACGTATCATTAGTATCGACCAAAATGAGATAGCTACGTTTATACCTCAAAAAGGAGACATTTATACGATTGGTAAAATATTAAATCGTTTTGAGAATATTGTTACAATCAAAGGTGCAGTTTATAGAGAAGGTAGTTACGAGTTAGAAAAGGATATAACTGTAAAACAATTAATTGCTCGTGCAGAGGGACTAAAACAAGATGCTTTCAAGGAAAGAGTTTTACTAAAAAGAGAGAGAGAAAATCTTGAACCTGAAATTATAACGCTCAATTTATCTAATATATTAAGTGGAGAATCGGAAGATATTCGTTTAAAGTTGAAAGATACATTATTTATTAAAGCTGTTAAAGATTTAAGAGAACGTTTGACGGTCTCAATAAGTGGTGCTATTAATAAATCTGGAACTTATGAATTTGCCGATAATATGACAGTTTCAGATTTAGTAACAATTGCTGGTGGCTTTACTGACGGAGCATCTGCTTCGAAAATAGAGATTGCTCGTAGAATTAAAGGAGACACAATTGGAGTACCTAAGGAGCAATCAATCAAGATTGAAACCATAGATATAGATAGAAACTTGGTAGGTAATGAAAGTAAACAATTAGTTCTAAAACCTTTTGATAGAGTATATATACGGTTATTACCTCGTTATGAAGAGCAAAAAAATGTTTTAATCTCAGGAGAAGTGTTTTATCCTGGTCCTTATGCTTTAAAAGATAAAACAGAGAAAATTTCAGATTTAATACTCAAATCGGGTGGATTAAAAAGCGAAGCAGATTTGGGCAGTGCCAAATTCACAAGAGCAGGAAAAGTAATAGGGGTTGATCTTGTTAATATTATGCAAAACAGGGAAGATCCGAATAATTTAATTTTGAACTCAGGAGATGTTTTAGAAATTCCTCGTAGAAAAGAAACAGTAACAATAAATGGACAAGTTTATAACCCCACGACAGTTCCATATTCATCAAGCTTAAAGTTAAGACAATACCTTGATTTAGCTGGAGGAACAACAGATAGTGCTTTTGTTAAGAAAACCTATGTCAAATATGGTAATGGACGACTCAACCGCACAAAAAGTTTCTTATTTATTAAAGCATATCCTAAAATTGAAAATGGTTCAGAAATCATAGTACCAGTTAGGCGAAAATACCGCTGGACACCAGCAGAACGTATTGCTGTTAGTACTGGAGTAGTGTCTGTCGCTACCTTGATATTCACTATTTTTAACGCTACCAGATAGTAAAAACAACTGTAAGATTTATTATGGAAGAAGAAAAAGACATAATTAGCATTGATTTTAGTGCTTTTTTTAAAATAATCTGGAAAGAGAAAGTTTGGGTGGTTTTAATAACTTTATTATTCACAATTGGTGGTATAGTTTACGCTTTATTTGTTCGTGAAGAGTTTGTTTCGACTGGGAAAATATTGCCAGAATATCAATCTAAGGCTGGTGGATTAAGCCAATTTGCGGGTCTTGCAAGTTTAGCAGGTGTTGATCTGAGTAGTGCTGCTGGAGGAGGTTCAGATGCAATTCGCCCTGATTTATATCCAGACGTTCTGAAAAGTACTCCTTTTTTTTTAGAACTTCTTAAAATAAAGGTACGTACTAAAGATAACAAAGAAATGACCTTTAGTCAATTTTATGATATCTTCGTATTAGATAATAAGATAGAGGAGAAAGATACTAAAATTAAGTTTCCAACAAGTAATCAGTATATTGCTGTAAGTTATCAGACCGAGAAAAACTTAAAAGATTTGCGAGAGCGTATCAGTGCTGTTATTGATAAAAAGTCGGGTTTAATTACTGTGACCGTAAAATTGCCAGACCCTTTAGTTGCAACAATTATTACTGATTATAGTATGAATTTTTTGGCGAATTATCTTACAAATTACCGTACAGAAAAAGCTAAAAGAGATCTTGATTTCTTAGCTGAAAGGTTAGATGCTGCTAAAGGAAAATATTATAATAATCAAGCTAAAAAAGCTCAATATAGCGACCAAAATCAACTTTCGATGATGAAATTGCAAACTGCTGACTTGCAAAGAGAGCGAATTGAGTCGGAGTATAAAATATCTTCAACTTTTTATAATACTTTGTTGCAAAAATATGAAGAGGCCAAATTAAAGCTCCAACAAGAAACACCAGTAATTAAAGTTTTAGAGCCGCCAGTTGTTCCAAATAAAAGAAGTGAACCTAAAAGAGCAGTTATTGTTATACTGACTACTTTTTTAGGTGGTATTTTTGGTATAATTTTTGTACTAATTAGAAAGAAAAACTATAAATTAGTAGTCAAATAAAGATTATATAAAACATCATTATGAAAGGAATAATATTAGCAGGAGGTTCGGGTACAAGATTGCACCCACTCACATTGGCCGTTAGTAAGCAATTAATGCCTGTGTATGATAAACCTATGATTTATTATCCACTTTCCATATTGATGTTGTCAGGTATTAAGGAAATATTGATTATTTCTACACCACATGATTTACCACACTTTCAGAAATTATTGGGAGATGGTTCTCGTATTGGTTGTAGCTTTAGCTATGCCGAACAGCCAAGTCCAGATGGTTTAGCCCAAGCATTTATCATTGGTGCTGATTTTATCGGAAATGATAGCGTAGCTTTAGTTTTAGGTGATAATATCTTCTATGGAAGTGGTCTGAGTAAATTATTGCAAAATAGTACAAATCCTGATGGTGGTGTTGTATTTGCCTACCAAGTTCATGACCCAGAAAGATATGGTGTTGTAGAGTTTGATGACAATCTAACAGCAATTTCAATTGAAGAAAAACCAGAAAAACCAAAATCAAATTATGCTGTTCCTGGTTTGTATTTTTACGATAATAAAGTTGTAGAAATAGCGAAAAATATTAAACCTTCCCCAAGAGGAGAACTCGAAATAACAGATATTAACAGAGTCTATTTAGAACAAGGAAAACTTCAAGTAGGCATCATGAATCGTGGTACAGCTTGGCTTGATACGGGTACTTTCCAATCTTTAATGCAAGCAGGTCAATTCGTTCAGGTTATTGAAGAGCGTCAGGGCCTAAAAGTTGGTTGTATCGAAGAAGTTGCATTCCGTATGGGCTTTATTGATGCTCAACAGTTAGAAGTAATCGCCAAACCATTAGTGAAGAGTGGTTATGGTGCTTATTTATTAAATCTGATTGCTTAGTATATTACAAAACATAGTCTTATAACTATTAACTATGTATAGGCCAATGAAATAGCAAATCTTGTGCTTTTTCATTGGCCTTATTATTTGTTTAGGCATTTTTCCTTCAAAAATATCAATTCTTAAAAGCTGTTTGCAATAATTTTGTTGTTGATAGCAAAGAAATTCCGAACTTTACGGCTTAACTTGTACAATCAAATAAAATCCGTAAAAGTGTCATACATCGAACTTTCCTTACAAATTGACCTTGATTTCAATGAAATCATGATGGCCGAACTGGCTGAACTTGGCTTTGAAACTTTTGTCGAAACCGAAGATGGTTTAGAAGCTTATGTTCAAGAAGAGCTTTTTGAAGATTTAGCTGTTAAAAATATGCTCGAAATTTATGCCGAGCGAACGCCAATTTCTTATGCTTTCAAGCACATTGCCAAACAAAACTGGAACGAAGAATGGGAAAAAAACTTCCAACCAATTTCAATCGGAAATGATATTTATGTGCGTGCCGATTTCCACGAACCACAGCCCAATTATCTTTACGAAATAATCATTACTCCTAAAATGTCGTTTGGAACTGGCCATCACGAAACTACTTCGATGGTCATGGAGCATCAACTTACTATTTCACATCAAGATAAAAAAGTGCTGGATGTTGGCACGGGAACTGGTATTTTGGCAGTTTTGGCCGAAAAATTGGGTGCAAAATATGTAAGTGCCTTTGATATTGATGAATGGTCTGTCGAAAATACAATCGAGAATATTGCTTTAAACAATACGAGCAAAATTGCGGTTAGATTGGGTACAATCGAAGACGAACCACAGGATAAATACGAAATTGTCTTAGCTAATATTAATCGAAATATTCTGTTGCAGCAAATTCCTGCTTATGCAACTTTTATGGCCGAAGGTGCATCTCTGATCATAAGCGGTTTCTATGAAGCTGATATTGCTGATATTCAAGTCGTTGCAGAGTCAGTTGGCTTGAAAAAAGTAGCTCAACTAAGCAAGAATCAATGGGCTTCGGTCGTTTTTAAGAACTGAATCATCTATTCTCAATAATTTTATTTTACCCAAAAGCAGCTTCTTTCCTTATATCTATGAAGCAATTTAGAATCATATTCTTTCTCATAATTGGTCTGCTGTCTTTTTCTTCAAAAGCACAGTTAATTAGGCTTTCTGAGCAACCAGAAACATTTATCACTGATATCCAGACCGTAATGGCAACCGATAATAACTCGGTGGCGATAGCAACGGGCAAGAAGTTTGAAACTTATTGGACTTCTCGCTTTAGTCCAGAACAGAAAAAAGCCCTCATCGCTACTTGCCGAAGCATGGGAACTCGTGGACATAAAATGGCTCAATTCTATTTTTTCTTCACGATTCTTGACAAAGCAATTGAGCAAGAAAAGTTTTCGGATGAAAAAGTAAGTAGTTTGATAGAAATCACCCAAAAGTTTGTTGATGGATATGATTTGAAGACTTCAACCAAAATGTTGGAGATTTTGAAAGATTTCATCGAAAAACGCCGACTTTATGCCTCAAACTTCAACCGTTTGTATGCTTTGGGTGGAAATTATGAGATAAAATTTTTAGATAAAAAAGGAGAAGTTACTGCACCAGCACCGACCACTCCAACAACAAATCCACAAACAGCTCAAACACCAACTGAACTTCCCGAAACTAAATATTTTGATGATTGGGATACTGCACCTGCACCCGAAGCGGTTATTTCTTCAGCCAAATCAACATTCACGCCAGACAAGAAACCGATGCCAATCATTGGGGGGCTTTCGATTCAGTTGAATGATATTGATTTTGTGATGGCTACGGCCAGTGACTCGGTTTGGATAAAAAAGACCAGCGGAACGGTTTCCCTAAAAGATGGAATTTATGTCGGAAAAGGAGGGCTTTTTACTTTTGAAAGTGCCAAACTGCCTCAAATTTCAGTTGTTTTGACCGATTTTGCTTTTGAAATTAGAAACCCAAAATTTGCTGCTGAAGACGTAACACTAACTTACACTGACCGCCTAACTGCTCCGATTAGAGGAGTTTTTGAATATAAAAGTGAAAAACGTAATAAGAATGTTCCGCCAACCTATCCTCGATTTATGTCTTATCAAAGCGATGCTTTTATCAAGAACATCGACCGAAATATTGAGTATCGAGGCGGTTTTTCGATGTCAGGTAGCAGGATTTTTTCTTCTTCGGTTCAGAATCGCTATTCAAATATATCGGTCAAAAAAGATGGAAAGTTTTTTTTCAAAGCCAGTAGTACTCGCTTTGAGTTGAGCGATTCGTTGATTACTTCACAGTTAGCCAACTTTGTAACTTTCATAGAAAAAGATTCTATTTATCACCCAGCAGTAAAGTTTAATTACAATCAAAAAAACTATATTTTACGCCTGAATAAAATTGATGTGGGTGGCTTCAAAGAAACTACGTTTTCGGATACTTACCACCAAATGAATATCAAATCTGATGCGATGCGTTGGAATTTGAACGAAGGGCGAATGGATTTTTATATCGTTTCGGCTCGTACACAAGTACCTGCTGTTTTCGAATCATTTGATTTTTATGATGCTCAACGGGTTACGGCTCTCAATAGTAGTGCGGGTTTCAACCCTCTTTTAATGGTTGGTAATTTTACTCAGAAAAATAATAAACTGACTTTTACGCTGGACGAAATTGCTGCTTATAATAAAGTGCCAAAGAAAAACATCGGTGGTGGTTTGATGGTAGCTGTTCAGCAAGGCTTTGTTGATTATAATCCTTCTGATGATATTTTTAAGATAACCAGTAAGGGGCAGCATTATCTTTCGGCTTTTGCAGGGAAAAGAGATTTTGATGATTTTTTAATTCCATCAATTTATGGAAACAGCAAAGATTCTACTTCAAATGCAACACTAAATCTAAATGATAAGTCGCTGATAATCAGGGGTGTAAGGCGTTTTAATTTAAGCGATTCACTCAAGATTTATGTTTTACCCTATGACCGCACCATTAAAGTCTCCAAAAATCGTACATTCACATTTAGTGGACAGTTTAAAGCCAAAAACTATCGTTTTTCGGGAAAAGATTTATTGTTTGATTATGAAAAGTTCTCACTTTCGCTCAATAAAATTGATTCTGTAACTTTCACGCCACAAGAAGTGTATCGAAAAGGTGGCCGACAAGAAATTGGTGGGCATATCAAATTCTTGAAACCCGGTACGCTTTTCCTAAATCGTCCAGACAATAAATCTGGGAAAGTTTACCTACCACAATATCCAAGGTTAAAGATTGACGAAGGGGTAATTGTTTATTTCGATGAGCCTGCTCGTGGCGTACGAAAATATAGCCGTGATGTGCGTTTCGATGTTCCGAAAATCGACTTTGATAGTTTGGCCGTAAAAGATATTGAGTTTGATGGAACATTCTATTCGGGAAATATCTTTAAACCTTTCAAAGAAGTTTTGAGAATCATGCCTGATACAACGCTCGGTTTCTTGCATAAAGTACCAAATGGAAAATATAATGTCTTTGGTAATGAAACTTCTGTTAATTTCTCATCGGCTTTGGCAATGGACGGAAAAGGCCTACATTCTGAAGGAAATATTAATCACCTTGCTGCAAGCATGACTGCGAAAGAAATTCTCTTCATGGCTGATTCACTTACAGCATCTGGTCAGTTGGGAAAAGTGAATGAAAGTGTATTGAAAGGCTCATATTTCCCGCAAGTTGATATTAATGATTATAGTTTGAAATGGATGCCGAAGGTTGATAGTATGATTATTGCTTCGAAAGCAGGTTTCAATTTTTATACAGGTACTTCTTCGCTCAAGGGTAAGTTAGTTGTACGTACGGGTGGTTTGTTTGGTCTCGGTAAATTGATTCGTACTGACTCCGAGACTGCTTCCGACCAATTTAAGTTTAATAAAGAAGGTTTTATTGCGGATAGGTCGCAGTTTAATGTAAAATCGACCCAAACGACTGCCAAATCGGTACTTTTGGGTAAAAATGTAAATGTAAACTTCAATGTAAATAATAGTATTGTAAATATTGCGACCAACCAAGGAAACTTCAATGATAGTACTGGCTCAACGCTCGAATTCCCTTATGCGGCTTATAAAACTAACGTTGACCGTGCCGAGTGGAATATCAAAGATAAGAAGATTTCGATGAAAGGTGATGTAGAAACAACAGTCTTTACTTCAACCAATGTTTCGCAGCAAGGTTTGGCGTTTAATGGAAATTTGGCAGCTTATGATATCGACCAAATGACTTTAAATATTGGCGGTGTGCCTTTCATTAAGTCGGCAGATGCCAAGATTATTCCTGATAAAGGGCAAGTGGCCATTCGTCGAGATGCTGATATGTTGCCATTCAAAAACGCTCGTCTGACGATTGATACGCTTAATGGCTATCACAATTTGATTAACGGAAATATTCAAATCGTCTCGAAAAATAAATTCACGGGTGATGCTACTTACCAGTTCGTGAACGTGAAAAAGGATACCTTCAATATCAAGATGGGTAACTTTGAGTTGCGTGAAATTACGATGGATGGCGAAGCTGCCAAGAGAAGTAAAAACAAAGAGCTTTCGACAGTGGCACGAGCAACCGTTATTGAGCGAGATAGTATGTTCCTTTCGCCGAAGATGCTTTACAAGGGCGAAATCACGATGCTTGCTCCCATCAAAAATCTCTCACTCGATGGTTACATTATTCCCGAACTCAAGAAATATCCTAAACTTGGTGGTTATTGGATAACTTACAAAGGAAATAAATCGGAGGAAATTAGAATTACGGTTGATAAAAACTTGAAAAGTGGAAATTCCCCAATTTTTGCAGGACTTCATTTCCGAACAACAACCTCATCGAATGGACTTTATCCTACTTTCTTGTCAACGAAAGAACTCCCCGAAGACCAAAACGTTTTCTTAGCAAGTGGTGTTTGTCGTCGTGATGAACCGAATAAGCTTTTTAGTATCATTCCAGAAGAAGGAAGAGCTTTGGCAAGTAATAAATATGAAATTTTGGATGAAAAAGGGATTATTAATTTAGAAGGTAAATTCGACCTTTTGAGCGATAAAGTTTCACAGTACGTTCAAACATCGGGTTTCGCCAAAATTAGACTTGATACGGCCAACCACGAATTTAATACAATGATGCTCATGAATTTCCCGATTGCCCAGCCTTTATTAACAAATATGGCCGAGAAAATCGTGAAAACAAACCTTGATTTAGGTGTAAATGAGGCAGCAGTCGAATTGAATTCAACTGAATTAATTACGAAAATAGCCAAATTTGTAGGCGATAAAGACATTGACGATTATAAAGCAAAATCGGCTCGTGAATATGTGCCGCTGTTTAAATTTTCACCGAAATTTGCCAATACGATTGTTTTCAGTGATTTAAAACTGCTTTGGTCTCCGAAATATAATTCATACCGCAGTGTCGGAAAACTGGGTATTTCAAACATTGGTGAAACCGATATTAACGCCAAAATCAATGGTTATGTCGAGATTCGCAAAAACCCAATCACGGGCGATGAAATGTATATTTTCTTAGAACTTTCAGGCGAAAACTGGTATTACATGGGCTATAAAGATGGTCAAATGGGACTTATTTCGTCGGATGATAATTTTAATGCTGCTATTACTGCCAAAGCCGATAAGAAAAAAATCAAAGATTATCAGGTAATTCCAGTCGATTTCCCAGAAGCGATGCTTTTCCGTAAGACATTCTTAGAAACTTACAGAGGCATTAAAGAAAAACCAAAAGTTGCTGGGCAAAAACCGACAGATGCCAAAAAATTGGCCGATGTACCGAAAGATGAAGCCCAGAAAAAAGACGATAAGAAAAAGAAAGTTGAGGATGAAAAAGATGGGTTTTAAGTGAAGAATTTCCATAAAATAGGGGAGAAGTAAAGAAATTTGCTTCTCCCCTATATTTTTATGATTGGCAAAGAAATTGCTATATTCGCAAACGAGAACTCAACCTCATAGAAACATGGCAAAAAATAAACAAAAACCCAAACAGAATCTACCTTCACAAACTTCCAGTACACCACAGACTGCGGCATATTCTGCTTCTAAAACTAACGAAAGTAACTTTTCGTTGAGTCCTACAGTGGTTTATATACTTTTGACTATTGCGGTAATCATTGCTTTTGCGGCAGGTTTCTCGAATGGCTTTGTCAACTGGGATGACCAAATGTATGCTACTGAAAATATAATGATTCAGAATCCAACATTTGCCAATCTCATCAGGCTATTGACTGTAGAATGTGCTTTGAATTATCATCCACTTACGGTGGCTTCGCTTTGGCTCAATTCTGCTCTGTTTGGCAAAGCTTCAACATCTTTTATTGTTGTCAATACACTTATACATTTGGTCAATACGTTTCTGATTTTCCGTTTTTCACAACAACTCACTCGCAATAATACTTTGGTGAGTTTTCTGGTGGCTCTTTTTTGGGGAATTCACCCGATGCACGTTGAGTCAGTTACGTGGGTTTCGGAGCGTAAAGACGTTCTTTACACGCTTTTCTTTTTCTTGGCTTGTATTCAATACGTAAAATATTTGGAGAAAAACGAGCGAAAAATGTTAATTCTTTGCTTTGTTTACTTTGTTTTATCGTGTTTATCAAAAGCAATGGCGGTAGTTTTACCTTTGGTTTTATTACTGATAGATTATTGGTTTGATAAAGGTTTCTTGACGGTTAAAAATATCACTACAAAAATACCTTTTTTCATTGTCGCTTTATTATTTGGTGCTTTGGCTGTACACGTACAAGGCGGCGGTGATTTAGGCGGAAGACTCGAAAAAATGACCTTGGATGTTGCCCTAAGCGATGCTCTTACTTTGGGTGATAGAATCAAATTTGGTTTTTATGGCTTCTTGGTATATATCTTCAAATTATTTATTCCAATTAACCAGCATAATTTCTATGCGTATCCAAGTCCTGACAAATACGGTGCTATTCAATACGTAACAGCACCGATTTGGGCTTTATTGATTTTGGGAGGAGCGGCGTTTTTCTTCCGCAGAAAAAAAGAAATCTTCTTCGGAATCATGTTCTTTTTCTTTACTATCGTTTTGGTACTTCAATTCCTTTCGGTTGGTGGGGCTATTTTAGCTGAGCGTTATACCTATATTCCTTATTTTGGAATCATATTTTCAGTTTTTTACTTTCTGAATGAGAAAGTAGCATCTAAAAATCTTTTGCTTTACGGCAGTTTGGCGATTGCTCCAGTTTTTATGTATTTGACATACAAACAAACACTTACTTATAAAGATACAGGTACATTATTTGCTAATTCTTACAAATATGAGCCTGAATCGCCCGTTGTTAACGAAAACCTCGCCAATCATTTCGGGCGTTCGGGCGAAATCGATCAAGTGATACGTTATGGAGAATATGCGGCCTCGAAAGGCGTTCAATCTTATGCTTTGATGGGTGCTTTAGCCAATGCTTACTATTTAAAAGGAAATATGCCAAAGGCATTAGAACTTTACCAAAAAAGCATTGATAATTCGCCTAATCACAGAAAATTCGTAGCATATTACAACCGAGGAATTGCCAATCGTGATGCTGGAAATTTCTTGCAATCGGCTGAAGATTTCACTAAAGCAATGGAACTTGGGCAAAACAAAAATGCTTATTTGGGTCTTAGAGCATTTGCGAATCTGAAAGCCAATAAATTTAAAGAAGCCTACGATGATTATTCAACAATGATAAACCTCGGTATTGCGGTCGATACGGCATATAATGATCGTGCAGTGGCCAGATACAGTTTGGGTGATACCCAAGGTGCTATCAAGGATTTAAAAGAGGTAATGAAGCGAAATCCGAATTATAAAGATGCTCGTGATAATCTAACTAAGCTGGGCGTTCAGCCATAAAAAATAAGCTATAACAAAAAAGGCTTCTGAATTTTCAGAAGCCTTTTTTGTTTGGAAAAGAATATTTATCCTTTATTATTTAGATTACTCTTTCTTTGGCTATACAAGAAGTAAACAACAATACCGAGTGTACTCCAAATCAAGAAAGCGTACCAAGTATCAGTACGAAGACGTGACATCAAGAATAAATTAAACAAAACACCCATCGGAGCTACAAACCAAATCAATGGAGCTTTATATGGGCGTTCGATATTTGGTTGTTGATAGCGAAGCAGTAACACCGCTCCCGAAATCATGGCGAATGCCAACAAAGTACCAGCCGAACACATTTCAGAAACTTTATCAATTGGAGTAACTGCCGAAACAATCGAAACAATGAAACCAACTAATAATGTGCTTTTCCAAGGTGTTTTGAATGTTGGGTGAATCTCTTTGAAGAAATTTGGTAATAAACCATCTTTCGCCATTCCTAAGAAAATACGAGTTTGACCAAGCATCATCACGAGCATTACTGAAGTAAGACCAGCTACCGCAGCCAATGTAATGATAAATACCGCCCAAGGAAGACCAGCATCAGCAAAAGCCGAAGCAACAGGAGCTTTCAAATCAAGCGTATCGTATTTTACCATGCCCGTAAGTACCAATGAAACCAAGATGTATAGTACAGTACAGATGATTAATGATGCAACGATAGCGAAAGGTACATCTTTACGAGGATTAATGGCTTCACCAGCTTGCGTAGAAACTGCATCAAAACCAATATAAGCAAAGAATACGATTGTTGCAGCTGTAATTACACCATCCCAACCAAATGTGGTAGTGCCATCAGCAGCTGTAACCGTATCAGGAATAAATGGAGTCCAGTTTTCAACTTTTACATAGAATGCACCAACCAAAATCACGAAAATAACAACGCTCAATTTAACGATTACGATGATGTTATTGGTTTTGGCAGATTCTTGAATACCTCTAACCAAAATCGAAGTAACTATCCATGTAATAAAGAACGCTGCAATATTAAAAGCAGGCGTTGGGCCACCAAGACCAAGCTTTTCACCAGCGGTGTATGGGTCATTCATTAGGGTTACTGGTAGCTCTATACCAAATAGGTGCAGAAACTTCTCAAAATACCCTGACCATGCAACCGCCACGGTTGTTGCACCCATCATGTATTCCAAAATAAGATTCCAACCGATAATCCAAGCAAAGAATTCTCCAACTGTACCATAAGAATAAGCATAAGCAGAGCCTTCAACTGGTAAAATTGAAGCAAATTCACTATAACAAAGAGAAGCAAACGTACAACCAATGGCCGCAATGATAAAAGCAATTGCCAATGCTGGACCAGCAAAATTATGAGCAGCGATACCTGTTAAAGTAAAGATACCACCACCAATGATTGCACCAATACCGAGCGATGTAAGCCCCCACTTAGTAAGAACTCGTTTAAGTTCTGATTTCTTCATATCAGCTTCGTAAGCTGCCATGGGCTTTTTACGCCAAATACTTTTTTCCATAAAATTTTAGGGTTTGTTTTTAGAATGTTTTACGAATTATATTGCAATATAAAACAAAAAAGGCTTGGTAAACCAAACCTTTAAGGCAAAATGCAAAATATTGTTTTAAAAAATCAAAATTTTGGGCATGATAGTTCTTTTTTATTTCTTCTTTGGCGTGGACTATTTCTTTCGAGAGGCTCTAATTGATATGCAATAGAAATCTCATGTGAACCACCCGTGGCGAAACCTAAACTCGAAATCGTGACATCATAACTGTAACCAATCGAAAAACTTTCTTGACGGTATCCCAGCAAGAAAACTATTGCATCGTGGTTAGTACGAGTAATATTTTGCTTTTTTATCGGAATACCTCTATACCAAAGTCCAGCAGTAAGAGAAGAGTATGTTCCATAAAAACCCACATCTAATTGGTCAAATTTTCCTTGTCTTTTATACAAAAATGCAGGCGAAAGTGAAAATTCTTTGTCAGCATTAGCTGCACCCGAATATGGATTTTCCAATGGAATCTTCAAACCACCACTCACACTTAGTTTGCGAGGTAAACAATCACCAGTTGGACAGCCTACAATCGGGCTATTTGTACCTACATTCGTAAATGTGTAAGTAGGACGGTTAATGTGGTGCATCGAAACTCCAAGCCAGGTTTTGCTATTATAGAATAGTGCACCAGCACTAAAGTCAATAAATTTGATAGGAGCAGTATTGTTTACAATTGGGTCGGTAGTAACACTACCAGCTGTAAAGCCTCGATTGGTATATTGGTCGCCAAATGTAAGACCCAAATAATCTAAACTCTTGTTAGAATAGGTAGCTTGAGCACCCAGACGTAAAAAGTTTTCTTCACCTAATTGAATTTGATATGAGTATAGACCGCTAATTTCATTACTTTTCAATCGACCAGGGCCTTGAGAGTCATTGACCATCATAACACCGATACCACTATTGAGTTTTTCTATATAATGGTCAACCGAAAAAGCCGACGTAATAAAGTTGGCATTAATCGAAGGCCATTGGTTTCTATAGTTAGCAATCAGGCGTGGTGCATATGCACTTCCTGCAAATGCAGGATTCTGATATAAGGGTGCCGCATAAAATTGCGAAAATTGAGCGTCTTGTGCCATACTATTCCAGCAGACCAAAGACAAAAGGAGAATTCCTAAATAAAGTTTTTTCATTGCCTAAATTAAAAGCATAACAATGTGATATTTATAAGCAAATTTCATTCCAAATAGACGCTAAGTAATTATTAAACGGATTTAGTGGCTTGTTATGTATTTTTTGTAACGATTGTTTGTAAAAATACGTCTTTGTAGTAGAATTGGTGTTATTATTGTTCGATTTTTTGATGGTATCTTTTATTTTAGTCCGAAAGTTTCAAATAAAAGAATTTCAAATGTCGTTTAATTTATAAAACCTCTTGTATGGTTTATGTGTTTATCTAAGTAGCCTAACAATTAACGAATTATGAAAGGTCGTATTGGCAATATCCTTAGGAATTTCTTGCTGATTGCCGCATTTACCTATATTTCTTTCGATTCTGTCGCTCAGTTTTATGTAGGAGGCAAGCTTTGTGTTGGTTCTGCGGCACCAACCACACCTCCTATGGGTTCGCCAGCCACTGCCACTACCGATTGTAGCGAACCAACTATATTCTTTGATGAAAATAAAGCCACAACTGCTTGGTTTTGGGATTTTGGTGACCCAAATACAACTTCAGATATATCAACTATTCGTAATCCTAAATATTTTTATTCAACTCCAGGACAATACACTGTTACACTTACTCGGACAGTAGGAGCTGTTGTACAGGCACCTGTGACCCGAACCATAACTATCAGTTCGCCACCTGAACAACCCCTGTTTTTTGGAAAACCCAAAGCAGATACAACTATTTGTGATGGAAAAACACTAAAACTTGACCCCTACAGATTGAAAGCTTCTCCACCTGGTGCAACGTTTTTATGGTTTCCGAAAGGACAAACCACCCAAACTATTGATGTTGACTCAACTGGGTGTTACTCGGTAGAAGTATTTGACCCAACTGGAGGCTGTTCTCGGATAGCTCAAATCAATGTAAAGTTTTGCTTGCAAGAAGCAAGTAGTGGTGGTGGTGAAAAATGGTATTTTGGACAAGGTGCAACGCTTGATTTTGAGGCGAATACAGGACCGCCTATTCCCAGAGATACCTTGGCAAGTAATGGTGATTTATTTGGCGAAGCCGAACCTAATGATCCAATCTACGTGCCACTTGATGCAACAGAAAGTAATCCTATTCGTTCGCCAGAAGGGGTTGCGATGGTTTATGGTCCTACGGGTTCGTTGGTATTTTACACCGATGGTGCTGCTATTTACGGAAGTGATGATGAACTATTGCCCGCTGTTCCGCCCCTTACCGATAGTAACTTAGGAGGAACAAATACTGCTACCCAGTCGGCAGTTATTATACCAAAGGGAAGTTGTAATGAGTGTCCTCATCATCTTTATTATGTCTATACTATTAATAAAGACACGGGCTTACTTTCATACAGTGTTGTAGATACCCGACGGAATAACGGAAAAGGGGCAGTAGTTGAGAAAAATGTGCCTGTGAATATTCAGACCTCACAACGAATTACGGCCGTTAAAAATGCTGATGAAACAGGTTTCTTTGTTTATTCACACGATGCTGGTACAAATACTTTCAGAATTCTAAAAGTAGATTCAACAGGCACTAAAGAAATAACTCAAAATTTGGGTTTGGTACATGATGATGTCAACAGTCAAAAAGGGTATATGCGTGTTTCGCCTACGGGGGCTAAACTTGCAGTTGCAGTATCAAAAGGTGGAAAAAACTATGTGGAAGTATTCAATATTGATAAAGCAACAGGAGAGTTACAAGCTCCACCACTTACGATTGATTTGGGAGTGGCAGCTCCGCCCTATGTATATGGGGTCGAATTTTCGGAAGACGAAGAAAAGCTTTATGTTACGTTAAGAGGTGACCCCAGTTTGAGTGAGACTTCATATCTCTATCAGTTAAATCTCAATTTAATGAATCCCGTTGAGATTGCAAGTAAAAAGATAGAAATTGATAAATCAAGTATCTTTGCTTTCGGGGCATTGCAGCGGGGGCCAATAAGTGGTATGGGTGAAAAATTTATTTACATGGCGATAGATGGCAGTAGATATATCCCCTATATCCAAAACCCAAGTATAAATGGAGACCCAACAAAAACGCAAAAGGAAAATGCTGCTTTAGTGGGTTATCAAGCTGTGAGTGGTTTGGGTGCTGCAGATGTTTTGGGCAATAGTGGCTTAGGTTTTCCAAATGTTATTCAAGCCAAACAAAACCAAGAAGGAGAAGGCTTGAGTGCAACCTATGAAGGGAACTGCCAAAACCAGCCAACAACTTTCAAAACCCAAGGAATATGCAGCCCCATGAAAGGAGAGGCTGCATGGGACTTTGGCGATGGAAGTACAGGCACTGGACTGGAAACATCACACACCTATACTAAAGCAGGTCGATACGTAGTAAAACTTACCCTTTCTGTTTATTCTGAAACGGTGGTAAGTAAAAATGTAAACATTCCTTTATTGAATAATTTACTTGGCAATGCTTTAAAAGAAAAATGTAATGATTTTGTGGTTGTTGATACAATCTATATTAAACCATCGCCAGTGGTTAATTTGCCAGATGAGGCATTTGTTTGTGTAATAGAAGGACAAACGCTACAACTTGATCCAAAATTACAGCAAGCTTTTAATCCAGGATATTTGTGGAGACCAACAAATGAAACAACCCCAACAATTGTAGTAGGTGCAACGGGTAATTATTCATTAATTGCTACTAATCGCTTCGCAAATAGTACAACCTGTGCCACTTCAGATAGAATTGAAATTAAAGAAGGATGTGAGCCACGTTTGTTCGTTCCTGAAATCTTTACAGCAAATAAAGATGGTATCAACGATATTTTACAGATACCTAATGCCCATATAACAGACTTTGACTTACGCATTTATAATCGTTGGGGAGAAATTATATTTGAATCTAATGACCCCGAAAAAATCTGGGACGGAAGCTATAACGGGCGAGTTATTGCCCCAATGATGTATGCTTTCGTTGTAAGCTATAAAAGTTTATATTTTCCGAATAGAGAAAAAATTACTCGTCGTGGAGGAATATTTTTGGTGAATTAATTCGTCAAAGTTCGTATATTTGAACTTTTAAAAAAATATTTCTTTCCTCAATTTCATGCGACAAGACTACATTACTGGCGATGGCGAAGCTCTTTCTCCCATAGAAAAGGAGATTGAAAAGGCATTACGGCCGCTTTCTTTCGATGACTTTACGGGGCAAGATAAGATTTTAGAAAATCTGAAAATATTTGTTCTTGCTGCCAAACAACGTAAAGAAGCACTTGACCATGTACTACTTCACGGCCCCCCAGGGCTTGGGAAAACTACACTTTCAAATATTATTTCTAATGAATTAGGAGCAAATATTAAAATCACATCGGGTCCAGTACTTGATAAACCCAGTGATTTAGCAGGGCTTCTAACAAACTTAGAGCCTTTTGATGTCCTTTTCATTGATGAAATACATCGACTCAATCCTATTGTAGAAGAATATTTATATTCGGCAATGGAAGACTACAAGATTGATATCATGCTTGATTCTGGCCCCAATGCCCGAAGCGTGCAGATTGGACTAAATCCATTTACTTTAATTGGTGCTACAACCCGTTCGGGGCTTCTTACATCTCCACTTCGTGCAAGATTTGGAATCAATTCTCGCTTAGAGTATTATGATGCAGTTTTACTAACAAAAATTGTCAAACGTTCAGCCTTTATTTTAAATATGCCTATCGAAGACGAGGGAGCTTATGAAATAGCCCGTCGTAGTCGAGGTACGCCACGTATAGCCAATAATCTGTTGCGTCGAACCAGAGATTTCGCTCAAGTAAAAGGAGATGGAAAAATAACGATTGCTATTGCAGAGATGGCATTAACAGCCCTTGATGTTGACCAAGATGGCCTTGATGAAATGGATAATCGAATTTTGATGACAATCATCGAAAAATTTAAAGGAGGGCCTGTTGGATTATCAACCATAGCGACAGCAGTAGGCGAAGAAGCCGAAACGATTGAAGAAGTTTATGAACCTTTTTTGATTCAAGAGGGCTATCTAAAGCGTACGGCAAGAGGTCGTGAAGCCACTGAAAAAGCTTATAAGCACTTGAATATTTTGCCTAAGTATCGGATGGGGGAATTGTTTTAGAACTTCACCGTAGGATCAATTTTTGGGATAGATACCTTTACTTAGCAAAAAAGAAGTATTTTTGTGAAAAAATGACGAAGTATTGTTCTAAGTAATAATACTTAAATAATAATGTTTCTTTATGGCATTTACATTAAAAGATAAATCAATCCTTATCACAGGTGGCACAGGGTCTTTAGGAAAGGCTTTGACCAAGCATATAATAAATAGCTTTCCTGAAGTAAGAAGAATAATTATATTCTCAAGAGACGAGCAGAAACAATTTCAGATGGCTCAAGAATATCCTGAAAGTAAATATCCTCAAATGAGGTATTTTATTGGCGATGTTCGTGACTTTGAACGAGTAAAAAGAGCATTAAAAGGGGTTGATTTCGTAATTCATGCGGCCGCAATGAAGCATGTGCCTATTGCAGAGTACAACCCAATGGAATGTGTGAAGACAAATATACTTGGTGCAGAAAATGTTATTAACGCCTGTCTTGAAACAAGTGTAGAGCGAGTTGTTGCATTATCTACGGATAAAGCCGCTGCACCTATTAACCTATATGGAGCTACGAAACTGGCTTCTGATAAATTATTTGTTGCAGCAAATAACATTACAGGCTGGAATCCGATAAGATTTTCTGTTGTACGCTATGGAAATGTAATGGGGTCTAATGGTTCAGTTATTCCTTTTTTTATTAATAGAGTAAAGGATGGTATTTTACCTATTACTGACCCCAATATGACTCGCTTTAATATATCTTTGAAAGGAGGAGTTGATATGGTCATGCACGCACTGGAGCATGCTTGGGGTGGAGAAATTTTTGTGCCTAAAATACCTTCATACAGAATTACCGATATTGCCGAAGCAATCGGTCCAGATTGTGAAAAACCAGTTGTGGGTATCAGACCAGGTGAAAAAATCCACGAAGAAATGATAACTGCTTCTGATTCGTATTATACGTATGACCTGGGGAAATATTATACAATTCTTCCTGCAACACATAAATGGAATTTAGAAGAGTTTATTTTAGCATTCAATGCTAAGAAGGTTTCAGAGGGCTTTAGTTATAGTTCAGGAAATAATTCGGAGTGGGAAAGCGTAGAAAGTTTAAAGAGTCTTATAAAAGCTCATGTGACATCGGAGATGTGAGTTTAGTAAAGCCAAAGAATTGACTTTATATGCTACTCCTATTACTTTTTAGCAGATTTATGCAGGAAATGTACGCATACCATTAAATAAAAAATACTAAAATTGTTTTTTAATCAAAAATGCAACACATATCTTTGATTCAAGGAACTAAAAAAATATTTAAATAAATAAATTTTGGAAACTATGAAATCAAAAATTTTACTCTCTCTTGCCTTATCAATAAGCGTTATGGGAGCATTCGCACAGAAAGATAATGTGGGTATTGGTACTACCAAGCCTGACCAATCAGCGGCACTTGAAATTTCTTCGAGCAATAAAGGTTTATTGACTCCAAGAATGAGTTTACAGCAACGTAATGCTATTCAAAATCCTGCTCAAGGTTTGATGGTTTATCAAACCGATATGTTATCTGGATTCTATTTTTATGATGGAAAAGAATGGAAATCTATGGCATCAGAAACAGGTGCAAAATCGGTGGCTGACGCTAATAACTGGGGTTTGACTGGAAATGCCGCTGCTGCAACTGATTTTGTTGGAACCACTAATAATGTTTCGTTAAAGTTTAAGGTTAATTCAGTTAATTCGGGTTTAATAGATGGAAATACCCAAGTAACTAATTTTGGTTATGGTGCGGGTGGTTTAGTACCAGTAGCCACACAATTTAATACATCTTATGGTTACTTAGCTATGTACGGAAGTGCTGCAACAACTGGTACTAACAACGTCGCCATAGGACGACAAACATTATTTTCGAACACAACAGGGTCAGCTAATGCAGCAATTGGGTCGAATGCGTTACTTTCAAATACCACTGGTAACAATAATATGGCATTTGGTGGTTTAGCGATGCAAAATAACACAACAGGTATAAATAACGTAGCGGTAGGTTCGCAAGCATTATTCACAAATACAGCTGGTAACTTCAATATTGGAATAGGAACAAATGCCCTAAGCCAAAAAGGTGCTGGTGACAATAACGTAGCAATTGGAAGCGGTGTATTAAATGGTTTAACAAGTGGTAATCAAAATACCGCTGTTGGAAGTAATGCGGGGGAACTTGCGACAACAGGAAGTGGGAATATTTTCTTAGGATACCAAGCTGGTAGAAGTGAAACAGGAAGTAATACTCTTTATATTGCTAACACATCAACAGCAACTCCTCTCATTTATGGAGACCTTACAACAAATTTTTTAGCTGTTGGTCAAGTAGCCGTTGCAGATAGAGCAGCTGCAACTTCTGGGGGATATAAGTTATTAGTGAAAGGTGGATTATTAACAGAAAAAATTAAGGTCGCCGTGGCAGGAACGGCAGATTGGGCTGACTATGTCTTTGAGCCATCTTACAAATTGATGCCTTTGGATAAAGTGGAGTCCTTTGTAAAAGAAAATAAGCATTTGCCAAATGTTCCTTCAGCTGAAGAAATGGCTAAGAATGGGTTAGATATAGGTAAAAATTCTGCTAAAATGATGGAAAAAATTGAAGAATTGACGCTTTATGTGATTGAATTAAAAAAAGAAATAGATTTGCTAAAGAAAAAAGAATCTGATAATAAGTAATAAATATTAATACTTTATAATTTCTATTTGTTATATATAGCTAATAAAAAGACTACTTATTTCTGTAAATAGTAGTCTTTTTATTTTTAAATAATTCACTACAAGTTTGAAACAAAATAAAATATATTACAGTTTTATAGGGTCTGCTTTCTTTCAGATTCTTAATTTCATCCTACCACTTATTATTATACCATTTGTTCTGAAAAAAATTGGTGTTGAAAAATATGGTATTATCGTCATTTTTCAAGCAACAACTAATTATTTAGGCTTATTAATTGACTACTCATTTAATATTGTTCAGGTAAGAAGTATAGTAGGTGTTGTAAATGATATTAAAACAACAAAAAAACAACTGGTTGATGCGTTGGCTTTTAGACTCTACTTATCATTACTTGCTTGCATTTTCGTCTTCATTTTAGCTCTAATAAATCCTTTCGACGGATTTACACATAAGTTATATCTCGCTTTTTTTATATGGATAATCGGACAGTGTATTATTTTCTCTTGGTTTTTACAGGCTATCAATAGTCTTGTTATATATAGCATCTTAAGCTTCATTTCAAAATTGTTATATGCTATTCAAATATGGCTTTTTGTTAATAACTCTGCTGATTATGAAAATATATGTTTATTTTGGGCTACGAGTAATTTTTTATTAGGTTTGGGTATAATTTTTTATATACAAAAATTATATAAATTTACTTTTAGTGATTTTAATTCCATCAACTTTAATCTTCTTAAGTTTAAAAATAGCCTAATCGAAGGAAAAGATGTTTTCGTCTCTAACTCACTCAACGGTATTAGTATCAACACAAATGTTTTTATACTCAATTTATTTGTTGGTCACGAAATTGTAGGTCAATACAGCATAATTGAGAAATTAGGTTTAATAGTAAAACATTTTATTACCGTATTTCATCAAGTTACATTTCCTAATTTTTGTAAAGTGATAGACGATAAGCAAATACTAAAGAAATTTATAATAAAAAATCACTTACCACTTATAATATTTACTTTTACTATTGGTGTGGGTGTTTTTTTTTGTCAGATAAGATCATAGGTTTTTTTATTAATAAAGATGATGTTGTTACAAAGGGATTAAGATATTATATTATTATACCTATATTTTATTCTGTTTCCATCTCCTTTTTTCAATGGTTATACTCGATTCAGTTAGACATAAAGGTAAGAAATGCACAGGTTATAGCTATTGTAACAGGGTTATTATTGAACTTAATACTTTCACAACAGTTTTCTTTTCTTGGGACAATAGTAGGAAGTATATTTGCAGAATTTTTATTACTTTTTTTACTTTGTGTTTATGCTCTAAAAAATGGTTTTAAGTTTAATAAATAAATTTATTGTTATTATAGTAAAGATTCTATTTTTATTATTGATACTGCTTTTCTTTCAATTATTAATAATAGACATATCGGCATGGATTCTTGTATCTTCAATACTTTTTGTTTTACTATTAGATTTTTCAAAACCACTTCTTTTTAAGAACTTTTTTCTCTTTTATACATTCCTTTTCTTTATCATTTCAGGCGAATTCTATTTCTCTGAAGAAAAATCTTTTCTTTTAGACTTTTTTGTTTGTGTTACCTTTTTTATGTTAGGCTACAAACTTGTTCTGCTAAAAGAGCAAAAAGAGACCTATAATAATATATATCTTAATTATGATAGTCTATTTTATATAGCCTATGTTTTAAATATCGGCCTAATTCTTTATAAAATATTCTTGGTTGGTTTTTCTGGATATTTAGGAGGAGACTTTTTTGTTTTAAGTAAAGACTCGTATGGTACAAGAGATAATGGCATGGGTTTCTATACGATTATCAAAAACTTTGTGGAAATCTACTCGCTTTCATTGGTCATTTTGCACCAATATGCTATCTTTGTGAAAAAAAGGCATGCAAATTACCTGCCTTTTATAATTTTATTGTTAATAGTTCCGATGTTATCATTAGAACGTTTTCGATTAGTGCAAGGAATTATAATGGGTTTACTAATTTTTTCTTTGGCAAATGACAAAAGAGGGGAATTTAAGCTAAAACATTTTATAATACTATTAATAAGTATAATTACAATTGTTTTCTCAGCAATTTCAATAAATAGTATTAGAAGTAAAGGGTTTTATGGTGAAAATCAATCAGAGAGCAGTAATCCAGAATTTGCATTTCAAATTTTGGGAGAACTCAATAATACATTCATATACAAAGAAATTAAGGATGGTCTGAAATCAGGCAAATATTCTTATCAATATGGAAGAACTTTACTTCTCCCATTAGCCCTTAAAATTGCACCAAGATCTTTTTTCCCAGAAAAACCATTAAATACTGGTGGAGAAATATCAAAAAGCCTTGATCTTATTAGCTTTGAAAATGGATTTATGATCCCCTCTGCTATTTATGGTGATTTGTATTATAATTTTGGTTATTTTGGATTGGCTATAGGGTGTTTATTATTAGGCTATATCTCCAATGTATTGGATAGTGGTATTATTAATGGCAGTAAAGGTAAAGTTGTAATATCAGTTTTTGTGATGAACTATCACTTTTACAGTTTTTTGAGAAATGATATTTCAAATAGTGTTTCACTAATCATTTTTACATTTATCGTTATTTATTTTCTTAAAAATATTAATAAAATAAAAATTATTATATAACTAATTATATGATTTGGATTAAAAGAATAATTTTACAGTTTATATCCACAATAAAGAAGTTTATTCTTGGAAAATTTGCAGAAGCAATACTTTATAAAGATAAAAGTAATTTCTTTTATTTGGTTGATGTAGATGATATGGTGGTTGGGAGAAAGTTAGCATATGATGGTATCAATGAAAGTCAGATGATACAAGATGTTAATGGTTTTATCAATGAACAATCTACTGTAGTAATTCTTGGAACGCATGTAGGTACTTTGTTGATACCTTTATCTACAAAAGTAAAAAGCATTTATGGTTTTGAAGCTAATCCAACAACATTCAAACTATTAGAAATGAATTTACTTTTAAATAACATTAAAAATGCACAGATCTATAATGTTGCTATTGGTAATAAAAGTGGGCAAATTGACTTTTATGCTAATAAATTAAATTCCGGAGGAAGTAAGATAAAACCTGAAAATGACTCGTTTTATAAGAGATTTGATTTGCCAAATACGATTCAAGTCGAGGTAACCCCTCTTGATAGCTATTTTCATAAATACGAAACAATAGATCTATTACTTGTTGACATTGAAGGGGGAGAATATAACGCTCTTAAAGGGATGACGAATACACTTAAAAAAGTTAGTGTATTACAAATTGAGTATGTGCCAAGACACCTAAAATATATTTCAAACGTCGATAATAAAGAGTTCTTCTCTTTAATTATGCCTTATTTCAAACGTTTTAAAATAGTTGATAGTTTACCAGTATACGATATTGACCAAATATTTGGAATATTAGACTCTTATTGGAAAAATAATTTGGGCTGTGATATAATATTTTTTAAATAAATAAAACAAAATGATGGGTATTATTGGAAGATTTAAACTTTTATATTATTACGTTTTTTACAAGGAATGCAGAAAAAACACAACTTTAAATGATTTATTTTGGCATTTTTCTCTGAGTAAATGTGAAGATCTGGTTAAAGATTATGCTGTATTTATTAGCAAAGATGATAAATACACTCATTATTCTATAAACGGTATAGAAGGCGAATTTAAATATCCTAATAGTGTACCATATCATAATTTTGCCCAAGTCGTTGCTGAAGGAATGTTGAAAAAACACTGGCATTATTATGAGATAGATAAAACAAGAGTTTTAGATGGAGACATTGTGGTCGATTGTGGTAGTGCAGAAGGCTTCTTTGCTTTTAAAAATAAGAAAAAAGCGGGAAAAATATACTTGATAGAGCCATTACCAGTATTTTGTGATAGTCTAAAAGCAAACTTTGATAATTATGAAAATATTCAAATTTGTAACGTTGCTTTGGGGAGCGAGAGCGGTACTGCAATAATAGAACTAAATGAGCAATCACCAATTGCATCAAAAATTTTTGTAGATGCAACTATAACAGATAAATCCAAACAAATACCCCTCCAAACCATTGACTCGCTATTTGTAGAAAAAAACATTAAAATTGATTATTTAAAAGCTGATTTAGAGGGTTTTGAAGAAAGTATGATTAGAGGTGCGATTAAAACCATTGTTGACTCAAAACCTAAAATTGCAATTACGACTTACCATAAGGGTCAAAATGCCAAAATTCTTATTGATTTAATAAAAAGTCACGTACCCGAATATAATTATATCCTAAAAGGTATAGAATCGTTTGAAGGAAAACCTGTTATGCTTCACATGTGGGTTTAAGAAAAATGTTATGAGAATAGGAATTGATGCACGATTTGCTTTGAATGAAAGAAGAGGAATAGGTAAATATGTACTTAATTTAGTGCATTATTTATCTAAATTTGATACTAAAAATGATTATTATCTTTATGTTGATAATTTTAAAGGGCATGAATGCTTCCCAAAAGTCCCAAATTTTCATATAAAAGTTGTTGGGGGAAATTACTTCCTATGGGAACAAATAAAATTACCTTTTATTCTCTTAAATGATAATATTGATATTTATCACGGAACGGGTAATACAATACCATTGTTGTATTTTGGTAAAACTAAGTTCGTCGTTACGATTCATGATGTAATGTTTTTTAGGAAAAACACTTCTGGTAATTTATATCAAAAAATTGGAAAGTTGTACAGACAATTATTTGTTCCACTATCTGCATGGAAATCAAAGAAAATTATTACGGTATCATCTTTCTCAAAGGAAGATATTTCTAAAACTTTGAATATTAGTAAAAACAAGATATGCGTAACATGGCAGAGTATTGATGATCTATTCTTAAATAATGAGATTTTAGCAAAGAAGTTTAATTTTGAATATCTTTTTGCTCTTGGAGCGGAAGATATTAGAAAAAACTCTTTATTAATAATTGAAGCCTTTTTTGAAATCAGGAAAAAATATAATTTAAAGCTTATTTATGCAGGATTTAAAAATTTTAAGCAATCTTCTACATATAGGTTTGCTGAAGAAAAAAATATTTTAAATTCTATCATTTTTTTGGAATATATCAATGATTTAGAGTTAGTATCCTACTATAAAGGAGCAAAAATATTTTTATATCCCTCTACTTATGAGGGATTTGGAGTTCCCCCCTTAGAGTCGATGTCATGTGGTACACCAGTTATTACTTCGAATATAACTTCAATTCCAGAAATTTGTGAAGATGCGGTTAAATACATCTTTTCATTTGATAAACATGAGCTTGCTAAAGTCTGTTCCGAATTATTAGACAATCCTAATGAGCAGTCTCAACTAATAAATAATGGTCGTGAGAGATTAAAAAAATTTTCTTGGGCAGAAATGGCAGGTGAAACACTTGCTATTTATAATTCTTTGTAATGAAACTTTTATATATAACCCCCCTAATACCATATCCTGCATATAAAGGTCATCAGATAACAGCTTTAAGTAGAATTAAAGAATTATCGAAAAAGCATGATATTACCCTATTATGTTTTTATTCAAATGAAAAAGAACTAAAAGATAGTGTGCAGTATTTGAAGAAATACTGTAGTGAAGTCATTCACATTCGTTTTTCTATTTTAGAGGGTATTTGGAATATCCTAAAGGGAGTTGTATTTTCTGAATTACCATTACAAGTGCTTTTTTATAAGTCAGTAGCATTTCAAAATCAATTGAAATCATTGTTAATAAACAATACTTTTACAATAGTACACCTTAATTGTTTACGATTAGTTAATTATGTTGAAATAATAAAACCTGATATTCCATTAATAATTGATTTGATAGATTCATATACCCTTAATATCTCCCGAAGAATTACTAAAGAAGTTTTTCCATTAAATGTCATCTTCTATTTTGAACTTAGTCGAGTTAGGAAATATGAACAAAAAATTACAGTTATGTTTCCGAATATTCTTGTTGCAGGAGAAGAAGATAAAAAAGCAATTTCTCATAACAACAAAATAAAGGTGATTCCACTTGGGGTTGACAGTTCGTTTTTTACCCGGACTAAACCATTGCAATTTAATAAAAGAATACTTTTTTCTGGGAATATGGGGTATAAACCCAATATTGATGCAATTGAGTGGTTTATCGAAAACTGTTGGTTACAAATACAAAAAGAAGTACCTAACTCAATGTTAATAGTTGCAGGAGCAAATCCTACAAAAGGCATATTAAAGTTTAACAATGTTAATAACATAAAAATACTTGGAAAGGTAGATTCTATGGTTGAAGTAATGAATGATGTTCAAGTTGCTATTGCTCCAATGCAAATTGGCTCTGGGATGCAAAATAAAATACTGGAAGCCATGTCTTGTGGACTACCTATCGTAAGCACAAAATTAGGAATTGGGTCAATTAAAATAAGTGAGATTGAAAGAGAGGTAGTAGCTAACGTTCCATCTGAGTTTAGCAAAAAATGTGTCCATTTATTGAATAATTTAACTTTGTGTAATGAGCTAGGTGCTATAGGGAAGGATATTATTAAAAATAAATATAGTATTGAATCTCATTGTTTTGATCTTGAGGTCTTTTACAAACAAGCCATTTAAAAGTTTAAAGATCTCTAATAACATATAGATAAACACATTTTTCCAAATATAATTCGATACCTACATTTTATTGATTTAATTTATGAAGAACAATTAATTTGACGATATTTTGCAACATAGCTATAAAATTTACATATATTCCTACTATTAGGAATAATGTTTGTATTCATGAGGTATGTTTTGCAGACAAGAAAATAATAAACTGAGTATTCTTTCGATTCTGTTATTACTTTTTTATCCGCTCTTTTTAAAAATTATGAAACAATTGATAAATTTGTAAGTATTTTACAAAATAGTTTCTTTTATAGGTTTGTTAGACTAAATTTAAAATAATCTGTTATTTTAAATTTAGTTATTTCAATATCTAAAAATAACTTAAAAATGATTTTGCTTACAGGGTCTAATGGCTTTTTGGGGAGGGTAATCTATGAGCATTTTAAGTATACCCATTCAGTGATTACTTTGAGTCGAACTAATGCTGATATTGAAGTAGATTTATCACAACAAGTCCCAATATTAGGAGACGAATCATACGAAATGATTATTCATTGTGCAGGAAAAGCTCATCTTGTACCAAAGACAGAAGTAGAAAAACAATTATTTTATCTCGTAAATACTCAAGGAACCAAGAATTTATTAAGAGCTATCGACTTACAATCAATAAAGCCAAAATACTTTGTTTTAATTAGTACAGTAGCTGTGTATGGATTAGATGTTGGGATAGATTTGGATGAAAATAATCCGCTAAAAGCACAAGAACCCTATGGACACAGTAAAGTTTTGGTAGAACAAGAAGTTATAAAATGGGGAAAAAAAAACAATGTATGTATAAGTATTTTACGATTACCCTTAGTAGTAGGTGAAAACCCTCCTGGGAATTTAGGTTCAATGCAAAAAAGTATTCAGAAGGGCTATTATTTAAGTATTAAAAAGGGGGCTGTTCAAAAAAGTATGGTATTAGCCAAAGATGTTGCTTATGCAGTAGAGCAAGTGGCTATTGTTGGTGGTATTTATAATTTAACAGATAGGTACCATCCTACATTTCAAGAATTAGAAAAGGCTATTTCCATGCGTTTTAACAAACGGACACCTTTGAGAATACCATATTGGTTTGCCTATTTTATTGCATTGTTAGGTGATTTTATTAATATATTTATTGGCAAGAAGTTTCCTTTAGATTCTAATACTTTACGAAAAATAACAAATCCACTCACTTTTTCAGATTCGAAGGCTCAAAAGGCATTTGGTTGGGCACCTCGAAAAGTACTTGATTTTTATAAATAATGAGCTATCTTATATTAACAATCTTACTCTTCTTATTTGAGCTTTTGTACTTTTATCTGGCAAAAAAATATCAAATCACTGATATCCCAAATCAAAGAAGTTCACATGATGAAGCAACGATCAGGGGGGGAGGTATCATAATTTGGATAGCCTGCTTAATTTATTTTTTTTTCAACAAATTAAACTATCCTTATTTTATTACTGCCACTTCCTTATTGGCAGTAATTAGCTTTTGGGATGACATAAAAAATATCTCTAAAAGAGTGAGATTTATCACCCATTTGATAAGTCTTTGTATTATTTTATATGATGATCCATTTAATAGTCCTTTAATATATATCATTTTCATTATTATGGGTTTAGGAATTTTAAATGGTTTTAATTTTATGGATGGGATTAATGGGATTACAGTTATTTATAGTTTAGTTTGTGTAGCAAGTTTTTTTTATGTAGAGCAAGAGCTTTTTCATTTTGTTGATCCTGAGTTATTGCTCTCGGTATTCATTAGCTTATTGGTATTTGGTTTCTATAATTTTCGAACAAAAGCAAAAACCTTTGCAGGCGATGTTGGTAGTATTTGCATTGCTTTTGTTTTTATATTTTTGCAGTTACTTATTTTTCAACAAATACATAATGTTATATTCTTATTCTTTTTTGGGGTCTATGGCATTGACATCATATACACAATATTATTAAGATTATCTATGGGTGAGAATATATTTCAAGCACATCGATTACATTTATTTCAATTACTGAAAAATGAAATGGGGATTAATCCATTACTTATCTCCTTCTACTATGGAGTTATTCAGCTATTATTTAATATTGGTATATTTTTAATATGGGGAGAATCTCTATATTATCAAATATTGTATATAGGTATTAGTTTTTTTATCTTAGTTGCTTCATACATATCTATACGAAAATACATCAAATTCAGTCTAACCAAATAATAAATTTATTATAAGTATTTATCTAAAAAATTTGTTCGTTAGCTAATAGTAATTAATTTTACTCGTAAGTACTATTTTTAAAAATCCCATAAGCGAAAAAATATGTCTCAATTTTTACAAAGATATGCTGACAGGTTTGTATCAAAATGGCTTATTTTGGTTTTAGATATATTTATTTGTGGGGTTACATTTACTTTGGCTTCAGTATTACGATTTAATTTCGACCTTATCTATATTAACCCCAATTTGTTTAAATACCATCTGGCTTTTGTATTAGTTGTAAAGTTTGCTGCATTCATTTATTTAAAATCATATACTGGTATTGTACGTCATACATCCATTGAGGATGCTAAAATGTTATTTAAAGTCAATACCTTGGCCTCTGGCTCATTACTACTTTGTCATACTATCATTTGGGGGGGCAATGCTAATATGTTTCTTCATCTTCCTATTTCTATCTTATTAATTGATTACTTCATTTCTTCTTTTGCTCTCATTTTTAGTCGTTTATTAGTAAAAAGTATATATGAAAATATATTAGGTTCGTTTAAGACTAATGTAAATGTTGTTATTTATGGTGCTGGGTACTTGGGTTTGATGGTAAAAAATACTTTAGTTAAGGATAAAAAAAAGAAATATGATATACTTTGTTTTGTCGATGACAATCCTCAGAAAATAAACAAAACAATAGAAGGGATAAAAGTAATTTCAAAAAACGAAGCCATAGTTAACTATATTAAATCAGGCACTGGAGCAGGTATTGAAATTATTTTTGCCATCCAATCTATTTCTCCTGTAAGAAAAACCAAAATTGTTGAAGAGTTTTTATCTCATGACGTGACTATTAAGACTATTCCTCCAATAAGTCAGTGGATGGATGGTGAGCTAAATATTAATCAGATTCAACATATTAAAATCGAAGATTTATTGGAAAGAGAGTCTATTTCTATCAATAATAAATTAGTCAAACAATTTATTACAGGTAAAAAAGTTTTGGTGACCGGAGCTGCTGGTTCTATAGGCAGTGAATTAGTAAGGCAATTGGTTAAGTTTTTTCCAAGTAAGTTAATTCTCATTGACCAAGCAGAATCAGCACTATATGATTTAGAAACAGAATTAATACGGATGGATACAGGGGGGGGGGGGACTAATATTAGGGTAGAGGTATTAAATGTATCGAATGAAAAAATTATTGAAAAATTATTTAAGGAAGAGTTACCTCAAGTAGTTTTTCATGCTGCTGCGTATAAGCATGTTCCTCTGATGGAGAAAAATCCTTATAAAGCTGTTAAAGTTAATGTTTTTGGAACAAAAGCTGTTGCAAATCTTTCATCTAAATATGGGGTTGAGAAATTCGTGATGGTATCAACAGATAAAGCTGTTAATCCGACCAATGTCATGGGAGCAACTAAACGTTTAGCTGAAATGTATGTTCAAGGATTAAATAGGCACCATAGTAATAATACTCGATTCATTATTACCCGTTTCGGTAATGTGTTGGGTTCAAATGGTTCTGTTATTCCATTATTCAAAAAACAAATTGAATCTGGAGGACCAATTACCGTAACTCATCCCGATATTATTCGTTATTTTATGACTATACCTGAAGCCTGTCAATTAGTATTGGAAGCAGGTACGATGGGGAAAGGAGGCGAAGTATATGTGTTTGATATGGGAGAACCTGTTAAAATCGTTGATTTAGCAAAGAAAATGATTCAGTTATCTGGTTTAGTTATAGATAGAGATATTGAAATAAAGTTTACTGGACTTCGACCTGGTGAGAAATTATTTGAAGAGTTGTTACATAGTAATGAAAATACAATACCAACTTATCATAATAAAATAATGATTGCTAAAGTCATGGCGGAGGATTTTGATATATTGTCTAACTCTCTAAAACAATTGGATATGATATTATCTAAAATGGATAACATTGAAATTGTGTCAGAATTAAAAAGAATTATACCCGAATATATTAGCAACAATTCGGTATATGAGTATTTAGACGAATTACAGGAAAGTTCGTCTTACACCAAAATGCAGCCCTAAATTATTGCTATACAACTTTCCTTTATCAATTGACAAACTTGAAACCAATGTGTATTTGGGTAGTTGATAATTAACTTGCTGCATAAAAGAAAATTGCTTCGCAGAAAATGGTGTAACATAGATACCAAAATTGTTACTCCACATCAATTTAGTAGTAAAGCTAAGTTTTAAAATCTTTCCTGATAAAGAAATATTATAGGCATTTAATCTATTGTTAACAATGTATGAATTAGGTACTTCTGAAAGATCGTAACTACTGATAAGGGCGTTTTCTATTTGGTTTAAAGGTGTTATTAAAGGCGTTCCTATAATATTACTCTTGTATGCCCATCCATTAGTATAAATCCCATTGTTGAAATAATTGTCATTCCCTCTTAATTGAGGAATAACGTCATTCTGTTCTTCTAAATTCCCTCCTTGACTTGTAGTAATGAGATACTCAAAACAAATTTTAATTATTCCGTTTTGAATATTCTTCCTGACTAAAGAAAGCCCAAGCAAGCCATCACTTATATTATTTAAAAAAAACAATGAACCGTCTTCATAGATATTTTGACGATATATAAACAAATTAATACTGTTGAAGTTAATTTCTGTTGCAATATCAATAGTTCCTAAATGATTACCTGCTCTATTCCATGCTTCATTTATGGGTACTCCATCTAAGGCAAGTCCTCCTTTGGTAAGTAGACTAACCCCAGTAACTACATTTATATATGTTTTAAAATCATTACCATAATTAGTTACAATTTTTCCTGTTTGCTGTTCTATATAAGGATTTATTGGTTTGCCACCCCATTGTACTTGATGATTAAATCCACCATAAAATTTCATCTTCCAATTCGGTTTTCCAATTCGACCATATAACCATTTTTGATGTAGAAAATAGTTTTTTACATCACCCTGATGACCAAACCAACCATGAGCATATCCACCTTTTATCGACAGCACTCCATGTCCGATAATTGAAGTATAATTTGGTATAGATATTTGAGCCTTTGGAATAGGCAAAGCATTACCTGACCATATGTAGGACCCCGATGTTAAAGAGGAGTCTACTAAACCAAAGATTTCTCTCCTGCGACCGCCGTAAAATTCAAATGCTCCATAACGTAACTTTATATATGCTTCAGGTAAGAGTATCTGACTTGATTTACCTACATTAACAATAGAATTTAAGCCATAGCCATAACTAAACTTTTTAGGTTGATTTTGCTGATTTATTGTTGAATCATATTCCTTGTGTGCTGTCCCTCTCACAGTTAAAAACGGAGATTCTACAGGTACAATGCCATACTGATTGGAGCGTAACCAAAAAGGGGGTTGATTAGAGGTAGAAATATACATACCTGATTCTAACTGGTATTTGACTTTAGAAAAGAGGGCTTGTGAAAAACAAATACTACTACATAAACACAAAAAAAAGATAGAGAAGCGAAATATATAGAAATTCACGGAAAGTATTTTATTAAATGTTTATATTTGGTATGCGAACTTACAAATTTTTTCTGAAAATTACTGATAATCCAAGATTTTTCGAGTATAGTGTGCCTATATCGAATGTAACTTGGCTTAATAAAAACGCATTCTTTTTTAAAGAATAGTTAGTATTTATCTTTCCCAAAAACTGGTTTTTTGATATGTTTATCCCATAAATACCAAGATTAGAGCTGAAAGTACCACCAAAAAGGTAAGAAAACTTTTTTACGAGTGTACCATTCAGATAAAAAGAAAAGGCTTTTACCCTATTATTGTAAATACCTCTTTCATTTAGTAAAATAAAGGGTGTACCCATAATCAAACTATTGTAATCATAAGAAATATATTGACCGTGAGAAAAATAATTATCGTTTTCAACATAATTAGAAGCCTTGTATTTTCCAAAGCGATATAGACCTTGACTAACTGTGTAGAGGTACTCTATTAAAACATTTTTTACTATATAATTTTTTTTAAGATTTATACTTAAACCATAAAGTCCATCTTCAATATTGTTCAATGTATAAAGGGAACGTGCAAAATCATACGGTTGTTGCTTATATAATAATAACTTCATGCCATTTTTTTCAAATTCAAAGCCAATGTCAGCAGATCCCAAATGATTACCTATTGCTAAACCACTATCATAAGATGTTAGTTTATCTATATCTAATTTAATAAGTTTTTGCAAAAAAGGAATTAATACAAATTGATAACTATAGAGAGGATATGGAGCAAGTTTTCCATTTTTTGAATATAAAGGGTCAATGTTTTGCGTTACTCCTCCCCATTGTACTTGATGATTAAAGCCTGCGTAAAATTTAAACTTTGAATTATCTTGACCAATTCGCCCATACAACCATTTTTGGTGCAGATAGTAATTCTTTACATAACCTTGGTTTCCAAACCAACCATGGCTAATCCCAATTTTTACAAATATCGAACTTTTTCCAAGCTGTTTATAATTTGGTATTGAAATCTGAACTTTGGGTATAGGAAGTGCATTGCCCGACCAAATATATGAGCCTGAGGTTAAAGCGGTATCAACCAAGCCCATTATTTCTCGTCTTCTGCCACCATAAAACTCAAATGCTTCATAACGGATCTTTAAATACGCTTCTGGCAAAAGAACAGAACTTTGTTTACCAACATTTACGATACCCCAGAAACCATATCCATAACCAAACTTTTTTAGTTTTTTATTATCATTTTTGGTTGAATCATAATTTTTTTGGACAGAACCTCTAAAAGTCAAAATAGGAGAAAATATAGGTACAATCCCATATTGGTTTGAGCGAAGCCAAAAAGGTGTAACTCCTGCTGTAGAAAGATAGGTACCTGCTTCTAACTGATACTTTGTATTTAATAAAAGGCTCTGTGAAAATAGATTATTTACACAAAAAATAGATTGAAGAAATAGTGTAAGGAGTTTTCTAATCATATATTTTATCGTAACAGCAAAAATCTACCTGATTTGATTAATTCCTTTCCATCGTCAAGTTGTGCAATGATTTTGTAAGAATAGGTATCCGATGGAACTTTATTGCTTTGGAAAGTACCATCCCAAGATGTTGAAGGGTCGATAGAACTAAAAACTGGAGTTCCCCAACGATTATAAATCTGAAATTCAAAGTTTATTACTCGTCTTGTAGAACCTTTTATAGTCAAAATGTCATTCATATTGTCTCCATTTGGAGTAAAAGCATCTGGCAAAAATAGCTTAACCGCAATTGGAATAGTGTATGTGTTAGAAAAACTTTCAGTTCCATTAGCCGAAGTTGCCTTTATGCGATATTTGGCTTCTATTTCAAAATTATCTAAATTTGGTTTGTAAACTATCTCGCTTGCTTTTTTTGTGGCCTCAGGTGTCGGAATGTTTGTTTGCTCATTAAAACTTTGTATTTCAAACTGGCTAATGTTAGTTCCAAAAGGAGAAAGATTTGTCCATTCTAAATTCCCTCCAGATACATTGTCTAAAAAAATTGTACACAAGGCTGGCGATGCTGCAGATGTACTACCACATTCATCAATAAAAGCTACTTTGTAGCAGTATGATTTTATTGAAGCATCCGTACTTGCATCAATGTACTGTTTGTTGAGACTTCCTGAGTGAATCTTATCAAGGTTATTGTTCTCAAACTTATAATATATGTACTCTTTTCTTTGCAATGTCCAAGGGCTGTTATCTATAATATTTATTTCTACTTGATTGTTGTCTTTAACTGTAACAACAGATTCTGTAATGGCATCTGGACTTACATCTGTTCTATTAATACATACTTTGGGTGATAAACTGAAACTCTCATAAGTATGTCGACCATAGTCGATAGTTCCTTGTATTTTATTGACAACTTGGTAGCAATACACTTTACTACAGTCAACTTGGTCTATGTGTGGGTTGCCCAAGGAGGAGATAACTGTAGAAGTGCCTCCGACTTCTTCTTTCTTTACAGTGGTAGTTACACCTGTAACAATAGTCTGTACACCATAGATTTGAGTTATCCCCCCTGAAGCGTGACTCATCCATGATAATACATTATCTTTGTTTTGAGCTTTTGCATCTAATTTTGTTGTACAAACTTCTCCTGAACCCTCGTTACAGCCATAACTTCTATACACTTTAAAGCAAGACTGGACAGGGTCAACTAAGTTTACAGTAAAAGTGCCAGGTTTTACGACCATAAAAGCTTGTCCGTTTACATAATTACCCGAAGCACTTCTCTGATATAAGCTATAATTATCCAATGCTCCCGTTAAAGTTATTTTGGCGGATGTTCCATCTTCACTAAGTTCTATTGTTTTGATATTAGGGTAATCGTTACCACCATCCATTTTCACTTGTTTCGCAGTTGCTCTTGGACATGAAGATGGTGTATTATAAAATCCTTCAACTCTAATTAGACGTGTAGATAGGTAACTTGAGTATTTACGAGTTTTTATAATCGGTAATGTAGTACCAGCAGGGATATTTTCAACTGGTGTAGCGTCTCCCCAATCAATTTGATAATAATCAAAGTTATTAGCAGGGTCATTCCCAATAATTATTTGTAAGAAGTCATCATTACAAGCCGATGTAGTAAAAACAGGTTCAGTATTTGCTAAAACCCTTACAACATCACAATAATACATATCTCTACCATTCTTCTTTCCATATTGAAGAACTGTGTATTGCCCTGCCGCAAGAAAAGTATAATCAAGGTTAGTTTGTGAACTAATACTTGAAAGCTGAGAAGCTGGTTGACCAGTATAACCAAAAATATATCTTACTCCAGTTCCGCCAGAGTTATCTCTCAGCTTTACAGCTTGTCCAATACATACTGTTGAAGGACCATCGAAAGTAAAACTACCCTTTTCAACCCCTGTTGTAATATCGCAAACACCTTGTGCGAAAACAGTTGTGGAAAACAGAAGCAGAAAAACTATTTTGGAAAGGTTATTCATATATGGTTAGTAGGCCTATATTAACTGCAAATTTGCACATAAATAACGTATTCTCTCAATATTAATTCTGAAAAGCCTTTGTTTTTTATTTAATGGTAAAGTTTTCTTCCTTAAAAAACCAAACAAACAAATACAATTATTAACTATTGAGGCGATATTCTTTCAAAGGGTAAAAAATTTGTATCTTTGCACCTCAAAAATCAGAGCTGATGCCGAAATCAGTTCGTTTATGACTAATTCATCATGCAATACAAAGAATATAAATCAGTCAATTATGCCGCTATTGCCGACGAAGTTTTAGCTTTCTGGAAAGAAAACAAAATCTTTGAGCAATCGATTGAGGTACGTGAAGGTGCACCAACTTTTACATTTTTCGAGGGGCCACCATCAGCAAACGGTACGCCTGGAATTCACCACGTAATGGCTCGTTCGATTAAAGATATTTTTTGTCGCTACAAAACTCTTCGTGGTTTTCAAGTAAAACGTAAAGGTGGCTGGGATACGCACGGCCTACCTGTTGAGCTTCAAGTAGAAAAAGAACTCGGCATTACGAAAGAAGATATTGGTAAGAAAATAACGGTTGAAGAATATAACCAAAAATGTCGTGAAACAGTCATGCGTTTTACTGACCAATGGGACGATTTGACCGAAAAAATGGGCTATTGGGTTGACCTCGAAAATCCTTATATTACTTACAAAAACGAATATATTGAAAGTATTTGGCATTTATTGAAAGAATTCTACAACAAAGGATTACTTTATAAAGGTTATACAATTCAACCATATTCACCAGCGGCAGGAACGGGATTAAGTTCGCACGAACTAAATATGCCAGGCACATACAAAGACGTAAAAGATACATCTTTAACTGCCCAATTTAAGGTCATCGAAAATCATAAATCGGAGTTTTTGTTTAAAGCAAGTGATGGAGAAGTCTTCATACTTGCTTGGACAACAACACCGTGGACACTTCCTGCAAACTCAGCTTTGACGGTTGGAAAAAACATCAATTATGTTTTGGTGAAAACGTTCAATCCATACACATACTTACCTGTAAATGTAGTGTTGGCGAAGGATTTAGTTGGGAAATATTTTACAGAAAAAGCCAAAGATGGAGATTTTGAAGGTTTTGCAAACTCCGACAAGAAAATCATTCCTTGGACAATCATAACAGAGTGCAAAGGCTCAGATTTGGAAGGAATTGAGTACGAACAACTACTTCCTTACGTGCAGCCCGAAGCTCCTGCTTTCAGAGTAATTATCGGAGATTTCGTGACAACTGAAGATGGTACTGGTGTTGTACATACTTCACCAACTTTTGGTGCCGATGACTTTAGAGTGGCTCAGCAACACGGTATTCCGTCAATCATGGTGAAAGACGAAACAGGAAAAGATGTGCCTGTTGTTGACCGTAGAGGACGTTTCGTGAAAGAAATCACTGATTTTGCTTTAGAGTATGTAAAAGAAGCCTATTTGACCGACGACGAAAAAGAAGCGGAAAGAATCAAACAGGGTAGAGATAAATATCTTTCGGTTGATGAACGCATTGCGATTAAACTAAAAACTGAAAATAAAGCTTTCAACGTACAGCGTTACGAACACACATATCCGCATTGTTGGCGTACAGATAAGCCTGTGCTTTACTACCCACTTGATAGTTGGTTTATTCGCACAACGGCTATGAAAGATAAGTTGGTAGAATTAAACAAAACTATCAACTGGAAACCTGAAAGTACAGGAACTGGTCGTTTTGGCAACTGGCTCGAAAACTTAGTTGATTGGAATTTAAGTCGTAGCCGTTATTGGGGAACTCCACTACCAATTTGGCGTTCGGAAGATGGTGAAGAAGTGTGTATCGGCTCAGTTGAAGAGCTCGTAAATGGCATTAAACACGCCATAAAAGATGATGTGTTGAATGAAGAGCAACGTGCAAAAAATAATTCATTCCTTCAATCATTCGATGCAAATACATTTGACCTGCACCGCCCTTACGTTGATGAGATTTTCTTGGTTTCGGCAAGTGGAAAACTCATGCAGCGTGAAACTGACCTAATTGACGTTTGGTTCGATTCGGGAGCGATGCCTTTTGCACAATGGCATTATCCGTTTGAAAATAAAGAAATTTTCGACGCAAATTATCCTGCCGATTTTATCTCTGAAGGTGTTGACCAAACTCGTGGGTGGTTCTTCACACTTCATGCGATTTCTGGCATGTTGTATGATTCGATTGCCTTCAAAAACGTGGTTTCAACAGGCCTTGTTTTAGATAAAAATGGCAATAAAATGTCGAAACGTCTCGGAAATGCCATCGACCCATTCGATACTTTGGGTAAATATGGTGCTGACCCAACTCGTTGGTACATGATTACAAACGCTGAGCCTTGGGACAATCTTCGCTTTAATTTAGATGGAATCACAGAGGTGCGTAATAAATTCTTCGGAACACTTACCAACACTTATAATTTCTTTGCACTTTATGCAAATCTTGATAATTATAAGATGTCGGAAACTGATAGAGTGCCATATGCAAATCTTCCAGAAATGGACCGTTGGATTTTATCGAAATTATATACGCTTATCAAGGAAGTAGGCGAACAATTCGATGATTATAACCCAACGAAGGCTGGGCGTTTAGTGCAAGATTTTGTTTGTGACCAACTTTCTAACTGGTATGTGCGTTTGTGCCGTCGTCGTTTCTGGCAAGGCGAAATGACCGAAAACAAAAAGGCAGCTTACGAAACGCTTCAGCAATGTTTGGTAACAGTTGCCCAATTAATGTCGCCGATTGCTCCTTTCTACGGAGATTGGTTATACAAAAGCCTGACAGATTCTATTCGTGAAGAAGCAAAAGCCATTAATTCGCCACTTCGCCATGAATCAGTACACTTTACTGATTGGACTCCTTATCAAGAAAATTGGGTTGATAAAGATTTAGAAGCTTCGATGGATTTGGCTCAAACAATTTCGTCATTGGTTCACTCATTGCGTAAAACTCATAAAATCAAAGTGCGTCAGCCATTGCAACGTATCTTGATTCCAGTTTTATCAGAAAGCACTCGTGAGCAAATTCGCCATATAGAAGAAATCATCAAATCAGAAGTAAATATTAAGGCAATCGAATATCTTGATGATGATTCAGGAATCTTGAAAAAGAAAGTAAAACCAAACTTCAAAGCTCTCGGTCCTAAATATGGTAAGGATATGAAGTTAATTGCTGAAGGAATCAATCAATTAAGTGCTGAAGATTTGAAGGTTTTAGAAAAAGAAAAACAATTTACAATTCACAATTCACAATTCACAATTACTTTGGAGGATGTCGAAATCCAAACCGAAGACGTTCCAGGTTGGTTAGTAGCTTCTGACAAAGGTATAACTGTTGCTTTAGACATTAATATTTCGGATGAATTACGCCAAGAAGGTATCTCTCGTGATTTTGTGAATCGTATTCAAAATTATAGAAAAGATACAGGTTTTGATGTAACAGATAAAATTAGCATCAAACTCTTGAATAATAACGAAGCCTTGACTGCTGCTGTAGAGGCGAATAGTGAGTACATTAGTCAAGAAGTACAAGCACTTTCGTTGGAAGTATTATCTGAAAAACCAGCTAATGCCGTAGAAATCGAAATGGATGAGTTTATGCTCGTTGTTACAGTTGAAGTAGTAGCGTAAAGTTTGCACTAAGATACAATAAACAATAAATCCCTCATAGCTGAAATAGCGGTGAGGGATTTTTGTTTGTGACAATCTATAAAACCAAGTTTGACATAGTTTATAGAAAAAAAGTCTGACAATCATTTGATCATCAGACTTTCATTGTTTTTGTGGTGATGGACGGGATCGAACCGCCGACACAAGGATTTTCAGTCCTTTGCTCTACCAACTGAGCTACATCACCTTATCACCACCATTCCCTTGCTTCGTTGCCGTCGTTTGGGACTGCAAAAGTAGTAGAAAACTTTTTAAGAACAAATTTATTCCTCAAAAAAATAAATATTTTTTTTCATGCTTGACATGAACATCTTTTTTGCGATATTTGTAATGTTATGCAAGCATACTAATTTTAGGTGCATAACCTTCAGTATAGACGTTATACATCAACCAAATAAGACTATGCAAATCGTTTCACAAATTTTATTTGTAGCCGCTTTGGGTTTGGCTGCTTACTTTATTAGCCGCCGAGTAATGCTCATCAAAAACACCATTCAGTTGGGTAGGGCAGAAGACCGCTCTGATAATCCTTCCGAACGCCTCCGCACGATGCTCTTGATTGCCTTCGGACAGAAAAAGATGTTTACACGACCGTTAGTTGGCTTTATGCACTTCATTATTTATGCAGGCTTCATTATTATTAATATCGAAGTTCTTGAAATAATGATTGATGGTATTTTCGGCACACACCGAATTTTCGCCGAGCCACTTGGCGGACTTTATAGTTTTCTTATCAATTTCTTCGAGGTTCTTGCTTTTGGAGTTTTGGCAGTGTGTGTGGTTTTTCTAACCAGAAGAAATTTCACGAAAGTAGAACGCCTGCAAGAAACTCGCCACCGAGAGCTAAAAGGCTGGGCAACCAAAGATGCCAATATCATCTTAATTACTGAAATCTTATTGATGTGGGCTTTTTTGAGTATGAATGCCGTTGATACAATTTTACAAGAGCGTGCCGTTGAGCATTATGCCGAAGCCATTACGGGAGATTTCTGGATAAGTCAATTTCTGAAACCTTTGTTTATGAGTTTCTCCGAAGGAGCTTTGGTGGCCTACGAGCGAGCGGCTTGGTGGTTCCATATTTTGGGTATCATGGCCTTTGCTACTTACGTTACTTACTCTAAGCATTTACACATTTTCTTAGCCTTTCCGAATACTTATTTTTCAAACCTAAATCCGAAAGGTGAAATGGCAAATATGCCGACTGTTACGAAGGAAGTAAAAATCATGCTTGGCCTCGAAGAACCAGATACAAACCCTGCCGAGGTTGGTCGTTTTGGAGCAAAAGATGTAAAAGATTTATCGTGGAAGAATCTAATGGATGCGTACAGTTGTACCGAGTGTGGACGTTGTACTTCATCTTGTCCTGCGAATATGACGGGGAAGCAGCTTTCGCCACGTAAGATTATGATGGATACCCGTGACCGCCTTGAAGATATTCAAAAAGGTTGGTTAGCGACCGACCAAAAAGCTCCGATTACTGACTTTGAAGATGGAAAAAGCCTTTTAGGTGATTATATTTCGGAAGAAGAAATCTTGGCTTGTACGACCTGTAATGCATGCGTGCATGAGTGTCCGATTAACATTAGTCCGCTTGATATTATCGTACAATTACGTAGATATAAAGTAATGGAAGAGTCACAAGCACCTGCTTCTTGGAACGGAATGTTCTCAAATTTAGAAAATAATATGGCTCCGTGGAAATTTTCTCCGAGCGACCGCTTCAATTGGGTTGAAAACGTAAAGTAGAAATAGTACAACGAAATTGAAATTGAACGGTATATAATATTGAAAAAGTTTAAAAAAAACAGACTATCGATTGATAGTCTGTTTTTTTTATGTGTCAATTAAACATTTTATTTACTAATTCGTTTTGTACTTAAAGGATATTTTTTTTAACTTTACAGAGATTAGTACGAAGGAATTGGTATAATATTTGAAATGTCATACCTATATTATCCTAATAAGTATATTAAGCTCAAAAGTGCATCTTGCACCCAACCACCTATGAAACGATTTAATTCTTCAATGTTTATGCAATGGGTTGTATTTATACCCTTGTTATTGCCTTTAGCTATTGTAAGCGGAGCTTTCGATGGCATAAAAAAAGTATTTGAACAAGCCTCCGCCGATATTATTGAAAATGAGCCAGTAGCTCATATCGAAGCTTAAATATAATTTTCAACAGTTGTTTTCAATTGTGGCAAAGACAATACACCCGATTGTCTCCATTTTAGTTCGCTTTTCTTGAAAAGCATCAGTGTTGGCACACCCGTAACCCTGTATTTTGCAGCCAGTTTTGGGTTTTGGTCAACATCAATTTTTACTATTCTAACTTTTTCGCCCATTTCTTGTGCTAATTGCTGAAGTGTGGGTGTAAGTGCTTTGCATGGCCCGCACCAAGTAGCAAAGAAATCAATCAATATTGGTTGCTCAGCGGCTATTAATTCTTCAAATGTTCCTGTCATAATTTTTCTATCTTTTTCTATTTAACATTTAATAGTTTACAGGAGTTTCATACCTTCATTTATTCGGTGTAAATGTGTACTTTTGTTAGTATTCAAAATGACTTTGTATGCTTTGGAGAGTACTTATATTTTCTGTTTTATTTGGGCAGATAGGTTTCGGTCAGACAACAGTTTCTCCAAAAGAGAGACTAAAAACACTTTTGTCGAATCAGAATAATTGGAAAAGTGTGGTTTATATGGAAGGACTAAGCGTTGAGGGTGATAATGGCATGACTTGGCGAAATGAATCTGTTCCTTATGTAATTGAGATTGCTTTTGAATCTGACGGAGCAAGTGATTTAGGCGTGAAGGTTTTACTAAAGGCGAATACAAATCAAGAAGCAATTGTAGGATATAATTTTAGTAACGAACAACTTTATTTGAATAGCATTAATGCAGGAAAAACCAACGTTACTGATGCTTTGGGGTTATTTACTGCCCCATTAAAAGTGTTGAGAGGTCGATTGAAATTACATATATTTGTTTATAAAAATTTAATTGAGGTCTTTGCGAATGATGGCGAAGGGTTTCTCTCAAGTCAAGTTTTTCCCCAAGATAATAGCTTTGACTGGCAAATTTTTACCGTAGGAAAAGCAAATGTTGGGCAATTAGGAGTTTATGAAATAGGAAATTGAATCAAACAAAAAACACCTAAACTTTTACAGAAATCAATATAAAAAATCTTGTCAAACTTAGAATCGCCCAATCCTGTTATATCTTTGCAAACAGAATACGCTTCAAAACATTCAACCTTACAAAATGGAAAACATTTCACGCAGAAACCTACTCAAAACCTTTGGCTTAACCGCTGGTGGACTATCACTTTTTAATATTGATGCCCTCGCCGAAGATGTAAATGAACAAGACATTGAAATACCACACGATGAGCGATACGTTCCGCTCGAAAAACCAGTAACGGCTATTGTGTTGGGTGCAGGAAATCGTGGAAATGTTTATGGCCGTTTTGCGTTGGCTTTCCCGAATGAGTTGGACATGGTAGGTGTTGCCGAGCCAATAGAATTTCGTAATGATAAGTTTTCAAAGGCTCATAATATAGAAGAAAAAAATCGGTTTAAGACTTGGGAAGATGTTTTCAAAGTGCCAAAGTTTGCCGATGCTATCATAATTTCAACGCCCGACCGCCTGCATTATGGCCCAGCTATGAAAGCACTTGCAATGGGGTACAATGTATTGCTCGAAAAACCAATTTCGCCATCAATGCAAGAGTGTTTGGAGATTTTGGCAATAGCCAAAAAGACCAAAAGCATCATTGCGGTCTGTCATGTGCTGCGTTACACGCCGTATTTCAGAAAATTAAAAGAGATAACCGATAGCGGAAAATTTGGCAAATTAATAAGTTTAAATCACCTCGAAGGTGTTGAATATGTACACATGGCACACTCATACGTGCGTGGAAATTGGCATGTTGAGAAAGATACCAATCCGATTATTTTAGCAAAATCGTGCCACGACCTTGATATTTTGCGATGGATTATCGGCAAACCATGTGAGAGTATTTCGGCTCATGGCTCGCTCACTTGGTTTAAGCGTGAAAACGCTCCCGAAGGAAGCACCGACCGCTGTACGGATGGGTGTAAAGTAGAGGCAGAATGCCCATTTTCAGCTATTAGAATTTATCAAAAAGAAAAACAACGCATCAATGTTTTGGATGTAACGGATGATAAATCAAAACAAGATGCCGAAATTTACGAGAAATTGAAAACATCTCAGTACGGAAGATGTGTTTATAGAATGGATAACGACCAACCCGACCATTACACAACGTCGATGGAGTTTGAAGGTGGCACAACGGTGAGTTTCGCCATGGAGGCTTTCACTTCTTTTGAGCATCGCAAAACCCGTTTGATGTTTTCGCACGGAGAAGTTTGGGGCGATATGAATCAAATTCAAACCTACGATTTCCGAACAAAGGAAACAACTTCGTGGAAAGCGACCGAACAACCTGAATACAAAAATCAAGCATCAGGACACGGTGGCGGAGATTATGGTTTGGCTCGAAATTTCGTGCAAGCAGTTGCTCAAAACAAACCTGAGCTACTGACTTCAACGATTGAAGCCTCAATCGAAAGTCACGTAATGGGCTTCATGGCCGAAAAAAGCCGACTTGGTAAAAAAATGGTAGAAGTAAAAATATAAAAGCCCCACCCAATCCTCCCCAGTAGGGAGGGCTATTAATTTAAAAAATGCGTAAAATACTAATAATAACCCTTTTAGCTTTGGCTTCCTGCCAAAAGAAAAAAGCCGATTTAGGTACATTCGACCTACAAAGTTTCCGAACCGACCGTGGTGGTTGTGAAGGAAAACGGGAAAAATTGATTGAAGAATTGAAAACGCTTAAACCAAAAATTTTAGGTTTAACCGAAAATCAAGTAGTAGAAACCCTCGGACGATATGACTTCCAAATTCTGAGTCGTCGAAACGAAAAGGTCTTTGTTTTTTACTTGGAAAAAGGCCCTCATTGCGAAATTATTCAGAATCCAACGCAAGCTCGGTCAATGATTTTATATTTCAATGCTGCAAGTTTGGTAAAAGAAGTGTCGTTTCAGTTTGGTAGCCCAGTGGAATAGTAACACAATTTTCCAAAATTGTTTAGAGGTCTA